>SLIZ01000232.1 GCA_007135395.1 Wenzhouxiangellaceae bacterium
CGATGGCGCCGCCGTATTTCTGGGATCGGTTCGAAGACTGACTCCGCCGGACCCGCCGGTGGCAACCATTCCCGGCGCACCCGAATGGCCTGAATCCGGTCCGGTTTCCGTAATTATGGGGTGAACCTGCCGAAAGGCACGGGGACCTTCAAGAACAATAAATGGTAAACAGGATGGGAGAATCCAGTATGAAAAGCGCGGGAAAATACCTGGCGGCAGCCGGGCTGGGACTGATGCTGGTCGCCTGTGGCGGCGGGGACAGTGATATCCGGGCCGAGATCGCCGCGGATTTCGAGGAAAGTGGCCAGGGGATGATTACCAGTGAAGAGGCCGAATGCATGGCCGATGTCATTGTCGACACCCTGGGCGCCGAGCGAGCTCGCCAGTACAGCGACGCCATGAGCGGCGACATGGAGGCTGCAGCGGCCTCTGAACCCCTCAGTTCCGAGGAGCAGCAGCAGTTCACCGAGGGCTTCCAGGAGTGCGGCCAGGGAATGATGTAATTCCTGCCGTTGTATGATGGAATACGACAGTGCATTCTGCGCTGCTGTTTTTCTGTTCCGTCATGGAGGTTCACGAACGATGCGATCAATATTTCCCCTGGTTTCCACGGTATTTGTACTGGCTCTTGCCGCTTGCGGCGCACCGGACCCGGACGTCCCGGAAGAGGAGGCAACTGTTGATACCCAGGCCCATGTGGGCGAATGGCAGGGAATGATTCGGGGGCAGGGGGACGTGGAGCTGGATCTGTACGAGGAAGGCCGGTTTTCCATGAACATGGTCGATGCCGATCGTACGGTGGCTGGACATTACGAGATCGACTACGATGCCGACCCGGTGGAACTGGACCTCGAAGGCGACGGTCGGGTCATTGAGATGATCGTGGAGTTTACCGATCCCGGCACCATGCGCCTGAAAGGGACTGCCAATCCCCGGGTAGGCCGCCCGTCGGATTTTTCCGATGAGCCAAACATGATGATGATGGAACTCAGACGCGTGGAGTGAGCCTGAGCACGAGAGGTCGGGCATGGAGGTCAGTCTGCTTGCGCCATCAGGCCCTGTCCATGTGCGCCATTAACCCCTTCCCGGCCCCCGGACCCAACGGAGCCTGCTGATGGTTATTGCCACGCTGCTGGTCTACCTGGTTGTGCTGCTGGCCATTGGCACCTGGGCCAGGCGACGCATCGAGGACACTTCCGATTTCCACCTGGCCGGCCGTCGGCTGGGGCCGGGTGTGGCTGCACTCAGCGCTTCGGCCAGTTCCTCCTCGGCCTGGACATTGCTCGGCATGAGCGGAGCCGCCTGGGCCTGGGGCATCCAGGCGGTATGGCTGATCCCGGCGGTCGTGTCGGGGTTTGCCATCAACTGGTTTCTTGTGGCCCCCCGATTGCAGAAGCGAAGTCACGGAGATGGCTCCCTGACCCTGGTTGAGTTCCTGGCCGGGGACAGCAGCCGATCGGTGGGACGCAGTATCCGGATCCTGGGGGCATTGATCATCCTGTTCTGCTTCACCTTCTATGTGGCCGCCCAGTTCCAGGCTGCCGGCTCGGCCATTTCCAGCGCTGTGCCGGTGGTGGGAAGCGAACAGGCGATGATCATTGGCGCCATCGTGGTGATTGCCTACGTCTTCCTGGGCGGCTTCTGGGCCTCGAGTGTTTCCGATGCCCTCCAGGGGCTGATGATGCTGATGGTAGCCCTGATATTGCCGCTGGTCGCCCTGGTTGCGGTGGGTGGGCCGGCCGTTCTGTGGGCCGGTTTGCAGGAGCTGGGTGAGCCGTCCCTGCTGCGCTTGGTGGACCAGCCGGGATTGCTGATGGCCATGGTCTTTGTGGCCGGGCTGTTCGGTATCGGGCTGGGTTACCCGGGCCAGCCCCACGTGGTCAACCGGTTCATGGCCCTGGAGCGACCGGACCAGGTTCGCCGGGCCCGTATCTATGCCCTGACCTGGGCGACGATCATCTATGTCGGCATGGTGGTACTGGGCTGGAGCGGCCGGGTGCTGCTGCCTGAACTGGCCGATGCCGAATCGGTACTGTTTCAGCTAAGCCTGGACCTGTTGCCGGCGGTCATCGGCGGGTTGATCACCGGGGGTGTGCTGGCGGCCATCATGTCCACCTCCGACAGTCAGTTGCTGGTCGCCGGCTCGGCGGTCAGCCATGATCTGCGCCAGGGGCGGTTTTCCCTTGCACTGGACCGGGCCGTCATCGTGGTCCTTGGGCTGGCGGCAGTTGTGCTGGCCCTTTTCTTCCCGGCCACCATTTTCGACCGGGTGCTGTTTGCCTGGCAGGTCATGGGCAATGGATTCGGGCCGTTGCTGCTGGTCATGCTCTGGGGGGGCACGGTGGCCCCGGGCTATCGCCTGGCTGCCATTGTCACCGGTGCCGGGTTGACGATTCTGATCAGCTTTTTCCCCGATGCCCCGGGCAATGCGGTCGAGCGCCTGGTGCCGTTTTTCCTGGCCGGGCTGATTGCCTGGGCCGGCAGGCTTCGCCCGGCCGGAGCCTGAGGGTTCTTCGGGGGGTCAGCCAAAAAGGCCGTGGACAAACCACCCCTGCCGGGGTTTGTGTTCCCGGAAGACCCACAGCTTGCGCCCGTCTCCATCCCGGGCAATCCAGTAATCCCGGCGGCAGTCCCGGCCGTCCCACCAGCCCGACTCGATTCGTTCGGGGCCTTCCTCGAGCCGCAGGTTCTCTCGCTGGCAGGGGCGGGGTTCGGGCAATAGCCAGTTTGGCCGGGGGGCAGATTCGGCAACCGGAGCGCTGGTACCGGGGCGAACCCATCGCCAGGCTTTTTCCGGTCGATGGTCGGCCTGCGTCGCCAGGCCGAGGATATGGTCTTCGCCCAGTCGGGTGGCCAGGCGGTCAAGCAGGGCCGGCCAGGCATCGCCCCGGTTGGCCCCGGACCACAGGTCGGTCTGGGGAGGAGAGTATTCGCCGGTGGTATCGGCGGACATTCTGAACGACACGATGGGAGCGGCCAGGCGAAGCCCGTTCAGCCTCAGGCGAATCAACTCGATGAGATGTTCCTGGTCAAACCCCGGCCGGGCCATTCCGATCTGAAAGGTCGCGGGAGTTCCCCCGTCCTCCCGTCGCAGCCCCACATCCAGGCGGTTCAGGGCCTGGTCCCGGACTCGCAACCAGCGGCCCAGGGTATCCAGACCCCGGTTCAGGGCAAACCCCAGGGCCCTGGCATCATCCGTGGCCATCGGCAGTTCCAGCTCCAGCGAAAAGGTTTCCGGAGGATGCCAGCCGGCCAGCGGGGTGGCCCGTTCACCGCGGATCTCTTCCAGGTACCGGTTCAGCCTGAGACCGAAGCGCCGGGCTCTTTCCGGTGCGGGCAGACTGAAAAGTTCGCCGGCGGTTTTCAGTCCGCAGCCGGCCAGAGCCCGGGTCTCGGATGGTTCCAGTTCCAGGATGGCCAGTGGCAGGGGGGCAAGCCGCTCCAGCAGGGTTTCCCGGTTCGGGGCATGCTGACCCAGCCGGGCCAGTAGCCGGGCCGCTGCAGGGAAAGGAGCGGTTCCGGCAGTAACAGCCAGGTTGCGGGATTCCAGCTCACCGGACAGGGCATCGAGCAGGGGATTGATTCCACCCCGGAGCCGGCGACTGCCACCAACCTCGAGTATGACCGTATCCGGCGGAGCAAGGGCTACCTGGTGGCTGTGGCCATAGGCAGCCAGAGCCATATCCTCCAGCACCTGGTGTTCCATGGCCCGGTTTCGTGGCCGGCTTTCAAGGCCCGGTGCAATGGCCAGGGCCGTCTCCAGGGGTTGGCCAGGTACCAGGCCGGCTTGCCGGGCTGCAGGATTGGCCTGGAAGATACAGGCCCGGTCCCTGTGCCGCTCATGTACAGCCCGCAAACCTTCATCGAACTCCAGCTGCCATACTGCGGCCAGGGGCAGCCCAGAACAGCAAATCCCGGCCCATAAAGTCGTGGCCCGGTGGTCTCGGGAGTCCGGGAGATTCATTGACTCTCTCTTTTACTTTTTCCCTTTTGCTCCATCACGACCACATTGTCCTGCCCCGGGCTGAAGCGCCGGCCCGGTTTGCCGCCGCGGTCCCGGAGCACGGAAATGGCTGGTCCGGCATGAATGGCCAGGCGCAGGGCAGCAAGGGAAGGTGGAGGTGCCTGGCCCGGGCAATACCAGATGAAAACCGGTGCCGGGCCACTTTCAGCGGCCAGTTGCAGCCGACGGATGGGGCGTGGACTGACCCGGCCCGGCGGATGCCAGACCAGCACCGCCCCGCACAGGCCGCTTTTCAGGCATTGCTCGGCTGCCCAGAGCTGGTCGTTGCCCCGGGCTTGCAGTACAACCAGCCGGGACAGGTCCATCCCGGCCCGGGCCAGTGCCTGGGGGCAGGGCACCAGGGGCGGGCCGGAAAAAACGATGGGCCGGTTTCGGCGGGCTTCCCCTGCCAGGGCGGGGAGCAGCATGTCGAATTCTCCGAGCCCGAACCGGTCAGGCAGCAGTTCCACCAGCCGTCCCCGGGGCCAGCCCCCGGTGGGCAGGCAGGCATCCAGGGCCGGTTGGCCAGTCCCCAGGGCCGGCCCCGGGGGACGTCCGGCGCCTCGCCATACATCCGCCCGACGGCTCAGGAGCCGTTCAATGGAAACCTTTTCGGGGGTGTTTTCCTGAAGGACGTCACCGGCCACGGCATGGATCTTCATGTGTTACGGGGCAATAATACTATATTAAAATACAGTATTCTCAAAACCCGAGAAGCAAACACCCCTGCAATCCGGGCGCCATCGCGTTATGATAGAAAGATAACGTCAAGCTGAATCCAGCCCGTGATCTGCTCATGCAGATCCATAATCATGACGACAATGTCGCATTTCAGGATCTAACTAAACCAATGATCTGGGATCAAGGGTTGGGTATTGCCGTGTATTGTTTTCACTCAAACCAGTGAGGGAGTCCCATCACTATCATCAAGGAAAAAACGTCACAACAGGACTTTGGCACCGATCCGGTGAAAGTCCGCGAGACGGATCATTATCAGAAGGAATACGTCCACCGCTTTGTCGACAAGTGGGATGAACTGATCGACTGGGATGCCCGCTTCAAAAGCGAGGGTGACTTTTTCATCCGCCTGCTCAAGGAGCGTGGCGCCAAGCGTATTCTGGATGTGGCGACGGGAACGGGTTTTCACTCCGTGCGGTTGCTCGAAGCCGGTTTCGAGGTGTGCAGCGTGGACGGATCAGCCGAGATGCTGGCCAAGGCCTTTGAAAATGGCCGCCAGCGCGGGCATATCCTGCGCACCATCCAGGCCGACTGGCGCTGGCTGAACCGGGATGTTCATGCTACCTACGATGCCGTCATCTGCCTGGGCAACTCGTTCACCCATCTGTTTTCCGAGCGGGACCGGCGCAAGACCCTGGCCGAGTTCTACGCCACGCTCAAGCACGATGGTTGCCTGATCCTGGATCAGCGCAATTACGATGCCATGCTTGATGAAGGCTTTTCGTCCAAGCACAAGTACTACTATTGCGGCGATCAGGTCTCCGCCGAACCGGAGCACGTGGATGAGGGCCTGGCCCGCTTCCGGTATACGTTCCCCGACGATTCTGTTTTCCATCTCAACATGTACCCCCTGCGCAGGGACTATACCCGCCGGCTGATGCAGGAGGTGGGTTTCCAGAAAATCGCAACTTACGCCGATTTCGAGGAAGACCACAAGCAGGAGGCTCCGGACTTTTTCGTCCATGTGGCCGAAAAGAAGTACCTGGAAGAAGGGGATCCCACCCTGGATCTTTCCGAAGAGCGGAATCTGAACAAGGAGGATGCAGGATGAGCTCGGAAAACTATTCGGAAGTCGTCCAGACTGCCCGTGAGTATTACAACAGCGAGGACGCGGACAACTTCTACTTCCATATCTGGGGTGGCGAGGATATTCACATCGGGTTGTATGAAAGCGATGATGAACCCATTGCCGATGCCAGCCGGCGTACCGTTGCCCGCATGGCCGAGCACCTGGAGGGGCTGGGTCCGGAAACCCGGGTACTCGACCTGGGTGCCGGCTACGGTGGTTCCATGCGCTACCTGGCCCGCAAGTTCGGCTGCCATTGTGTGGCGCTGAACCTGAGCGAGGTGGAAAACGAGCGTGACCGGGCCATGAATCGGGAGCAGGGCCTGGACAACCTCATTGACGTGGTCGACGGAGACTTTACCCGGCTGGCCTATGAGGACAACAGCTTTGATGTGGTCTGGTCCCAGGATGCATTCCTTCACTCCGGTGACCGGGCCCAGGTCTGCGCCGAGGCCGTGCGGGTTCTTAAGCCCGGGGGGCAGATGATCTTCACCGATCCCATGCAGACCGACACGGCCGAAACCGCACGCCTTCAGCCGGTCTATGACCGCATTCACCTGGATTCCCTGGGCTCTCCCGGTTTCTACCGGAAAACCCTGGGAGATCTGGGTATGAAGGAAGTCCGGTTCGATGCCCATCCCGACCAGCTTCCGCGGCACTACAGCCGGGTACGCCAGGAGTTGATCGACAATCGGGATCACCTGATCGAAAACGGGGTCAGCCCCGAATACATTGACCGGATGAAGACCGGCCTGGGCCACTGGGTGGACCGGGGAAAGGGTGGTGACCTGACCTGGGGGATCTTCCTGTTCCGCAAGGAGTGATGCCGGCCCGGCTTCCTGATTTCCGCAACCATTCCGGGTGACTTGACCTGAATGTCTGGGATACAATTGTCGGCTTGGCATGAATTTTTTGGCCGCCAGGCCGCCCGTCGCGGGCATTGAGCCAATCGCGAAAGTGGAAGGTGGCAGTACAAGTTTGAAAATGCGGAGAGGTGCCGGAGCGGTCGAACGGGCTCGCCTGGAAAGCGAGTGTACGGTTTATAGCCGTACCGAGGGTTCGAATCCCTCCCTCTCCGCCACTTAATTACCCCACAGGCCCAACGGCCCCCAGAGCGGAAAAAGGGACGAAAAGAGCCCCGGAGGGATGAGAACCCGATACAGAGGGTCGAACCGAGCCGCAGGCGAGCTCGCTGGAGGCGCAGCCGACAGCAATCCCCCCCCACCAGCCCCGGAATCTTGACAAGTCCGGGCATAAGTCAGGATAATTGTCGGCTTGCCAGAACAAGCGCCCGTAGCTCAGTTGGATAGAGTACCTGGCTACGAACCAGGCGGTCGGAGGTTCGAATCCTTCCGGGCGCGCCAATAAGTCGAAAAGCCCCGGTTCCCCCCGGGGCTTTTTCATGCCCCAGAAGCTCGGAGATTCGAACCTCCGACCATCACAAATGCGGTTCGACTTGGGGCGCAGCCCCAATCGCTGGAGGCGCGAGCCGACAGCCATCCTTCCGGGCGCGCCAATAAGTCGAAAAGCCCCGGCTTCTCCGGGTGTCTTGTGCCCGGAAAGGCCTGCAGGTTACGGTCGGTTGCACCTCCGGTGAGTTCGCCTTGATCCCGGCTCGATCCCCAGGCGAAAAGACCTTTCGGGATCCCGGTGTCCGGCCCTTGCATTTCCAGCCGTTTTGCCATTGACCCCAGCTGGCTCTTTCCGTACCATTGATCGGCTATGGCGGGGTGTAGCGCAGCCTGGTAGCGCAACTGCTTTGGGAGCAGTAGGTCGTAGGTTCAAATCCTGCCACCCCGACCAATTTCGGGTGTTTTGCGACATGTTGCCAGGAAGCGCCTGTAGCTCAACTGGATAGAGCACCGGCCTTCTAAGCCGGTGGTTGCAGGTTCGAGTCCTGCCAGGCGCGCCATGCTGCTTTGTTACAATGAGGCTTGGTTGCCTCCTGAAAGATTTTTGATCCGGGCTGCGGGAGAAGCCGAGCCGGCTTCCCGGATTCGGGATTTGCAGGTTTCCCGGGCCTGCAGGCCATGAGAAGACAAGAATCGGGATTTATGGTGGGCGTAGCTCAGGGGTAGAGCACTGGATTGTGGCTCCAGCGGTCGTGGGTTCAAATCCCATCGTCCACCCCATACAACCGGGCCGTTAGCTCAATTGGCAGAGCAGTGGACTCTTAATCCATTGGTTGTAGGTTCGATTCCTACACGGCCCACCACGCAGTCGGCGCGCCGGGACAATCCGTCGCGCCGCCTTTTTTAATTTCTGATGGACAGAATTTAATGCAGGTATCCGTCGAGAAAACCGGTGATCTGGAGCGGCGACTGACCGTTCAGGTAGCCGCAGATGATGTGAATTCCAAGGTGAACTCCCGCCTGGCCGAGTTGCGAAAGCAGGTCAAGCTCAAGGGTTTTCGCCCCGGCAAGGTGCCAATGAACGTGGTTGAACAGCGCTACGGGCGGCAGGTATGGCAGGAGGTGACCCAGCAGGTCATGCAGTCCAGCCTCCAGGAGGCCATTGGCGAGCAGGCCCTGCGGGTGGCCGGTGTGTCCAGTCTTGAGCCGGCCTCGGAGGCTCCCGAAGGGGAAAATTTCGAGTTCACGGCCGAGATCGAGGTCTTTCCGGAAGTCGGTGAGATTGACGTGACTGACCTGAAAATCGAAAAACCGGCCGCCGAGGTTGCCGATTCGGATGTCGATGACATGATCGAAACCCTGCGTGAGCAGCGCCGCACCTGGTCTGATGCGGGGCGGGCAGCCGGCGAGGGGGACCGGGTCCGGATCGAGTATTCCGCCGAACTGGACGACAAGCGGGTTCCTGAGATCGGTCACCATGAACTTGCTCCGGTGCTTGGTAGCGGAACCCTCTTCGAAGACTTCGAAAAGGCAATCAGCGGCAATGAGGCGGGACATGAGGGCACCGTGGAGCTGGAGTTTCCCGAAACCTTTCGCAGCGAGGAATTGGCGGGAAAAAAGGCCCGGGTCACCTTCAGGATCGTATCCGTGGAAGCATCGGAACTGCCTGAACTCAATGACGAATTCGCCGAGAGTTTCGGTATCGACGGGGGTGTCGAGCAGATGCGGGCCGATGTGCGCCGGAACCTGGAACGTGAATTGCGCCAGGCCTTGTTGAGCCGGCTGAAGCAGGCCGTGACCGACGCTATTTCAGAGCGTTTCGATGATCTGACAATGCCGGCCGCTTCCATTCGCCAGGAAGCCCAGCAAATGCAGGCCCAGGTCCAGCAGCAATCCGGCGGCAACGATGCGGTGCCTCTGGAGCAATTCACCCAGGCGGCTGAAAAGCGGGTCAAACTCGGGTTTTTGATGTCGGAAATTGCCCGCCAGAACAAAATCGAGCTGGACCAGGAGCGGGTCGATGCCCAGGTCAAGGACCTGGCAGAGACCTACGAGCAGCCCGAACAGATCGTGCAGATGTACCGTTCCAACCCCCAGCTGATGGAAGGGGTGCACAACATGGTGCTCGAAGAGCAGGTCATCGACTGGGTGCTCGACCGTGCCGTTGTCAGCGAGAAAAAACTGAGTTTCAAGGAGGTCCTGGGACAGTCATGAACGAACAGGCGCTTAATCTTGTGCCCATGGTGGTCGAGCAGACTGCCCGGGGCGAGCGGTCCTACGACATTTACTCCCGCCTGCTCAAGGAGCGGGTGGTGTTCATTGTCGGGGGCATCGACGACCACAGCGCCAATCTGATTGTCGCCCAGCTTTTGTACCTGGAGTCGGAAAATCCCGACAAGGACATCAGCATCTACATAAACAGCCCCGGTGGCGCTGTCACGGCGGGTCTGGCCATCTACGACACCATGCAGTTCATCCAGCCGGATGTCTCGACCATGTGCGTTGGCCAGGCAGCCAGCATGGGTGCGCTTCTTCTGGCTGCCGGCGTGGCCGGCAAGCGTTACTGCCTGCCCCATTCCCGGGTCATGATTCACCAGCCCCTCGGGGGCTTCCAGGGCCAGGCTTCGGATATCGATATCCACGCCCGGGAAATCCTCAAGGTCAAGGAACGACTCAACGAGATTCTGGCCCGTCACACCGGCCAGGAACTGGATACGATCAGCCAGGACACCGACCGGGACAAGTTCATGAGCGCCGCCGAGGCCCGGGAATACGGGTTGATCGACGAGGTCATGAATCAGCGGAAAGCTGATTGATCTTTCCCGTTGGTTTACAATTCGTCCTGAGCTGTCCATGATGGAAAGGGTATGACCGAGTCCTCGCCTGACGGAAAGATCCTGTACTGCTCGTTCTGCGGAAAGAGCCAGCACGAGGTTCGCAAGCTGATCGCGGGCCCCAGCGTCTACATCTGTGATGAGTGCGTCGAGCTGTGTAACGACATAATCCGGGAGGAATTGGAGGAGCAATCCCTCAATGAGCGGGAGACGCTGCCGACCCCGAAGGAGATCGACGCATTCCTCGACCAGTACGTGATCGGCCAGGGCCCGGCCAAGCGGGTCCTTTCCGTGGCCGTCTACAATCACTACAAGCGGATGGAGTCCCACAAGCACAAGGACGATGTGGAGCTGGCCAAGTCCAATATTCTGCTTATCGGCCCCACCGGGTCGGGCAAGACCCTGCTGGCCGAGACCCTGGCCAGAATGCTCAACGTTCCGTTCACCATTGCCGATGCCACGACCCTGACCGAGGCCGGCTACGTGGGCGAGGACGTGGAAAACATCATCCAGAAGCTCCTGCAGAAGTGTGATTACGATGTGGACAAGGCCCAGACGGGCATTGTCTACATCGACGAAATCGACAAGATTTCCCGCAAGGCGGAAAACCCGTCGATTACCCGGGATGTTTCCGGGGAAGGGGTGCAACAGGCCTTGCTCAAACTGATTGAAGGCACCCTGGCATCCGTTCCGCCCCAGGGCGGGCGAAAGCACCCCCAGCAGGAATTCCTGCAGGTCGATACCAAAAATATCCTTTTCGTCTGTGGCGGCGCATTTGCCGGCCTGGACAAGGTCATCCAGAGCCGCTCTGCGGCCTCGGGAATCGGCTTCCAGGCCCGGGTGCAAAGCCATGAGGCCAGCGACAAGCCGTCCAAGATCCTGTCCCAGGTCGAGCCCGAAGATCTCATCAAGTACGGGCTGATTCCCGAATTTGTCGGGCGTTTGCCGGTCGTGGCGACCCTGGAAGAGCTCGACGAGGAAGCGCTGGTGCGAATTCTGACCGAGCCGAAGAACGCAGTGGTGCGCCAGTTCAAGAAGCTGTTCGAGATGGACGACTGCGAGCTGGAGGTCCGGGACGATGCCCTGCGCGCCATAGCCCGAAAGGCCATGGATCGCAAGACCGGTGCCCGCGGGCTGAGAACCATCATGGAAGGGGTACTGCTCGACAGCATGTACGAATTGCCTTCCTCTCAGGATGTGGCCAAGATCGTAATTGACGAGTCGGTGATCAATGGCGAGGCCGCACCCTATATCATCTATCACGGCAAACAGCGTGCCGCAGGCGAAAAGTCCTCTGCCTGAGTCTTCCCCCGGCCAGGAATCCGGCCAGGTGCCTTGTCTGTATTGGTGCAGGTAACTGAGCGGGCGGGTTGAATCCTCCCGGGCTGGCGCCAATATCAACCGGCAATACCGGTCGCCTGCAACGAGAAAAGCCGTTCGGGTTGGCCCACAGGCTCAATCGAGGTAATTCATGGCCAGTCAAGAGATCAAATCCAAAGACACCGCACTTCCCGAGCAGCCCACGCCGGTGCTGTCACTTCGCGACGTGGTGGTCTACCCGTACATGGTAATCCCGCTGTTTGTGGGGCGGGAGCGCTCCGTGGCGGCACTGGACAGCGCCATGATTTCCGACAAGCAGATCCTGCTTGTCACCCAGCGGAATCCGGAAACCGAAGAACCCGAAGCCGATGACCTGTTTGAATGCGGCACCATTGCCAGCATTCTCCAGATGCTCCGCCTGCCCGACGGGACCACCAAGGTTCTGGTTGAAGGCGCTTGCCGTGTGCGCATCAAGAGCATGGATCACGACGAGCAGGGCTACCTGGTGGCCAACTGGGAAGAGCTTGAGCCCGAGGCCGATTCCGGCCAGGAAACCGAAGTCACTGCCCGCAGCCTGATGTCGCTTTTCGAGCAGTACGTCAAGCTCAGCAGAAAGATTCCGCCGGAACTTCTGACGACCCTGTCAGGCATCGATGATCCCGGCCGCCTGGCCGATACAATTGCCGCCCATCTTGGGATTCGCCTGGAAGACAAGCAGGAGTTGCTCGAGCAGGCCAGCCCCAAGGCCCGCATGGAGCGGCTGATGGCGCTTATCGAGGGTGAAATGGACGTGCTTCAGCTGGAGAAGCGGATCCGTGGCCGGGTCAAGACCCAGATGGAAAAAAGCCAGCGGGAGTATTACCTCAACGAGCAAATGAAGGCCATCCAGAAGGAACTGGGGGACATGGATGAGTCGGGTAACGACCTGGGCGACCTGGAACAGAAGATCGAAAAGTCCGGGATGCCAAAGGAAGCCAAGGAAAAGGCGGCTGCCGAGCTCAACAAGCTCCGGATGATGTCGCCCATGTCTGCCGAGGCGACCGTCGTGAGGAACTATCTGGACTGGATGCTGATGATGCCCTGGAAAAAGCGCAGCCGCATTCGGGACGATCTCAGCGGTGCCGAGGAAATCCTCGAGGCCGATCACTACGGGCTCGAGCGGGTCAAGGAGCGGATTCTCGAGTACCTCGCCGTTCAGCAGCGGGTCAAGAAGCTCAAGGGCCCGATTCTCTGTCTGGTTGGCCCCCCGGGAGTGGGCAAGACTTCCCTGGGGCGCTCCATTGCCCGGGCCACGGGGCGCACATTCATCCGCATGTCTCTGGGCGGGGTGCGCGACGAGGCGGAAATCCGGGGCCACCGCCGGACCTATATAGGCTCCATGCCCGGCCGCATCCTGCAAAACCTGGGCAAGAACGGGACCCGAAATCCCTTGTACATGCTCGATGAGCTGGACAAGATGTCCATGGACTTTCGGGGGGACCCCTCTTCAGCATTGCTAGAGGTACTGGATCCGGAGCAGAACAACAGCTTCAGTGACCATTACCTGGAAGTGGACTTCGATCTGTCGGAGGTCATGTTCATTGCAACGGCCAATTCGCTGAATATTCCGGCACCTTTGCTTGATCGGATGGAAATCATCCGCATCCCCGGCTATACCGAGGAAGAAAAGCTCAATATTGCCACGCGCTATCTGCTGCCGAAGCAACTCGAGCAGCATGGTCTGAAATCCGAAGAGCTCAACCTCAGCGAGTCGGCGATTACCGATATCATTCGCTACTACACCCGCGAGGCTGGTGTCAGAAACCTGGAACGGGAAATTGCCAAGATCAGCCGCAAGGTGGTCAAGGAGCTGAGTCTCGACAAGAAACTGACCCGGCGAATGGTCAGTACCCGGAACCTGGACAAGTATCTGGGCGTGCAGAAGTTCCGCTACGGCCGGGCCGAGGAAGTCAACGAGATCGGCCAGGTGACCGGGCTGGCCTGGACCGAGGTCGGCGGTGAACTGCTGCAGATCGAGGCAACCGCCATGGTCGGAAAGGGCAAACTGACCCAGACCGGTCAGCTCGGGGATGTCATGCAGGAATCCACCCAGGCGGCCCTTTCGGTGATTCGTTCCCGGGCCGAGTCCCTGGGAATCGACCCGGATTTCCACCAGAAAAAGGATATCCATATCCACGTACCCGAGGGGGCGACACCCAAGGATGGCCCCAGCGCCGGTATTGCCATGGTCACCGCCCTGGCTTCGGTTCTGACCGGGGTCCCCATTCGATCGGATGTGGCAATGACCGGTGAAATCACCTTGCGGGGCAAGGTGTTGCCAATCGGGGGACTCAAGGAAAAGCTGCTGGCGGCCCTGCGGGGTGGGATCGAGACGGTGCTTATCCCCCAGGACAACGAGAAGGACCTGGCCGAAATTCCCCAGCGGATTCTGCGGAAGCTGGATATTCGTCCCGTGACCTGGGTAGATGAAGTTCTAGATCTGGCCCTGGCCGAACCTCCCAGGGCAAAGGAAGGTTCCGACAAGCCCGTCAGGGAAAAGGGTGATGATTCCTCCAGCGAGGTGCGACCTCACTGAGGTCTGGCAAAAAGCTTCTGAATCCGGACTGGATTTCCCGGCGCCTTGCCTTGTCGGTGGAAATTTTGTGAGCCGGATTGAGGTGGCCCTGAAACCCTTGGTTGATGCGGGTTTGGGGCTGGTATACCATGGGCCTCGGAAGGGAGCAGAGGCCATGTCTGATTTCATGGCGACGGACAGAGTGCCCGCAATCGGGCGGGCATACTCAAAAATAGAAACGTATTGGAGTTATATATGAATAAGAGTGAACTGATTGAGGCAATTTCGAACGATGCGGGCCTGACCAAGGCAGATGCGAGCCGTGCCCTGGACTCGTTTGTCAAGCACGTCACCAAGTCCCTGAAAAAGGGAGACACCATCTCCCTGGTTGGCTTTGGCACATTTTCCGTACGCGAGCGTTCGGCCCGCACGGGCCGCAA
>SLIZ01000011.1 GCA_007135395.1 Wenzhouxiangellaceae bacterium
ACCTTCGTCAGCGCCGCCGTCAGCGTCGTCTTTCCATGGTCAACATGACCAATCGTTCCCACATTTACGTGCGGCTTCGTGCGCTCAAATTTTGCCTTAGACATGAGTCCGTTCTCCGATTGACTTATGCAGTCTTCTTGATTACTTCGTCGGCCACGCTGTTCGGGGCCTCGGCATAATGCGAAAATTCCATGGAATAGGTTGCCCGGCCCTGGCTCATGGAGCGAAGGTCGGTGGCATAACCGAACATTTCCGACAGGGGTACATGGGCCCGGATGATCTTGCCGGATGGCATGTCTTCCATGCCCTGCACGATTCCACGGCGCCGGTTCAGGTCGCCCATAACGTCACCCATGTAATCTTCCGGGGTGACCGACTCAACCTTCATCATCGGCTCCAGTAACACTGCGCCACCCTTGACGCCGGCATCCTTGGTGGCCATGGAACCGGCAATCTTGAACGCCATTTCCGAAGAGTCCACCTCGTGGTAGGAACCGTCAAACAGGGTGACCTTGATGTCGACAACCGGATATCCGGCGAGCACACCGTTGGTCAACTGCTCCTTGATGCCCTTGTCTACCGCGCCGATGTAGTCCTTGGGTACCACACCGCCGACAATTTCGTTTACAAATTCGTAGCCAAATCCCTGTTCCTGGGGCTCGACCCGGATCTTGACGTGGCCGTACTGGCCCCGACCACCGGACTGGCGAACAAACTTGCCCTCGGCCTCGACCGGCTTGCGAATGGCTTCCCGGTAAGCAACCTGGGGTTTGCCCACGTTCGCCTCGACCTTGAATTCACGCTTCATGCGATCGACGATAATGTCCAGGTGAAGCTCACCCATGCCCGAGATGATGGTCTGCCCGGACTCTTCGTCGGTCTTGACCCGGAACGATGGATCCTCCTGGGCCAGCTTGGACAGGGCCATACCCATCTTTTCCTGGTCGGACTTGGTCTTCGGCTCCACGGCCACGGAAATCACCGGCTCGGGGAACTCCATGCGCTCGAGTGTAATCACGTTGGACGGATCGACCAGGGTATCCCCGGTGGTCACGTCCTTCAGGCCGACGGCGGCGGCGATATCTCCGGCACAAACTTCCTTGAGTTCTTCCCGGTTGTTCGAATGCATCTGCAGGATCCGGCCGATACGCTCCTTCTTGCCCTTGATCGGGTTGAGCACCGTGTCACCGGACGAAACCACCCCGGAATAGACCCGGATGAATGTCAGCGAACCCACGTACGGGTCGGTGGCAATCTTGAACGCCAGGGCCGCGAAGGGGGCGCTGTCGTCGGCCTTTCGGGTGCCTTCCGACTCGTCTTCGAGAATGCCCTTGATGGGGGGCACTTCGGTCGGCGAAGGCATGTACTCGACAATGGCATCAAGCAGGGCCTGGACCCCCTTGTTCTTGAATGCCGTACCGCACAGTACGGGCACGATCTCCGTGCTCAGCGTGCTGGCCCGAAGCCCCACGATGATCTCTTCCCTGGAAAGTTCTTCACCTTCCAGGTACTTGTTCATCAGTTCCTCGGATGACTCAGCGGCGGTTTCGACCATGTATTCACGAGCCTTCTCGGCCTCGGCCTTGAGCGCATCGGGAATGTCCTTGGCCTCATAGGTCGTTCCCATGTTGTCCTTGTCCCAGTAGATGGCCCGCATGTCCACCAGGTCAATGACGCCTTCGAAATCCTCTTCGGCCCCGATCGGGAGCTGAATGGGGACCGGGCGGGCACCCAGGCGGGTCTTGATCTGCTCGACCACCCGGGTGAAATCGGCACCGGTGCGATCCATCTTGTTGACAAACGCCATGCGCGGGACGCGGTACTTGTTGGCCTGCCGCCAGACCGTTTCCGACTGGGGTTCCACGCCGCCCACGGCACAGAACACGGCCACGGCACCATCCAGAACCCGGAGGCTACGCTCGACTTCAATGGTGAAGTCCACGTGCCCCGGGGTATCAATGATATTGATCCGGTACTCCGGCCACTCCTGGTCCATGCCTTTCCAGAAGCACGTCGTGGCAGCCGAGGTGATCGTGATGCCCCGCTCCTGTTCCTGCTCCATCCAGTCCATCACGGCATTGCCGTCGTGCACCTCGCCAAGCTTGTGGGAGATGCCCGTATAGAACAGGATGCGCTCGGTCGTCGTCGTCTTGCCGGCATCAATGTGCGCCATGATGCCGATATTCCGGTAGCGCTCGATTGGGGTCTTGCGTGCCACGTCAATAACCTCTCAAATTACCATCGGTAGTGGGCGAAAGCCTTGTTGGCTTCGGCCATTCGATGGGTGTCTTCGCGTTTCTTCACGGCCGAGCCGCGCTCGTCCATGGCTTCAATGAGTTCAGCGGCCAGCCGCAGGGGCATGGTGTTTTCGCTGCGTGAACGGGCAGCGTCGATAATCCAGCGCATGGCCAGGGTCTGGCGGCGCTTGGGCCGGACTTCCACCGGCACCTGATAGGTTGCACCGCCGACCCGGCGGGACTTGACCTCAACGGCCGGACTCACATGGTCCAGCGCCTTTTCGATGACTTCCAGCGGCTCGCCCTTGCCCCGGTTTTCGATCTCGTCGATTGCACCGTAGACAATTCGCTCGGCGACGGACTTCTTGCCGTCTTTCATCACCATGTTGATGAACCGGGCGATCAGCTCGCTCCCGAACTTGGGGTCCGGCAGGATGTCGCGATTGAAATTCGAATGCTTGCGTGACATGGATTATGTGTCCAATCAGTTCTTGGGGCGCTTGGCGCCGTACTTCGAACGGCCCTGGCGCCGGTCGCTGACACCAGCGGTATCCAGGCTGCCTCGAACCGTGTGGTAGCGCACACCGGGCAGGTCCTTGACTCGGCCGCCGCGGATCAACACCACCGAGTGCTCCTGCAGGTTGTGCCCTTCACCACCGATGTAGCTGGTGACCTCGAAGCCGTTGGTCAGGCGAACACGAGCCACCTTGCGCAGTGCGGAGTTCGGCTTCTTCGGCGTCGTGGTGTACACGCGAGTGCAGACTCCCCGTTTCTGGGGGCAAGCCTCAAGCGCGGGCACGTTGCTCTTGTATTGTTTCGGCCGGCGCGGCTTCCGCACCAACTGATTGATAGTAGCCATTTTTTCCAACCCTGAGAAAACAAACGACAGGCCGAAAAATTCGGCCTGCCGAAGAACGAGAATTCTAGGGGGTTACGGCGCCCCTGTCAAGGGACACCCGGAGATGAATCCGGCGGGGCGCCGGATTCATCCAGCCCGGCCCAGGGATGGGCCGGGACGGACAACGGTCAGCTCTCGGAGCTGCCGGCTTCCTCGGCCTCCGGTTCGGCCGTTTCCTCCTGCTGGGCCATCAGGGCAGCCAGTTCGGCTTCCGGATCGGATTCCAGCTCCTGCTTCCGGTTGCGGCGCCAGACCATTCCGGTTCCTGCCGGGATCAGGCGACCCACAATCACGTTCTCCTTCAGCCCCCGGAGTTGATCCACGGTGCCCCGAACGGCAGCCTCGGTGAGTACCCGGGTGGTTTCCTGGAAGGAAGCGGCAGAAATGAACGACTCGGTGGCCAGCGATGCCTTGGTAATCCCGAGCAGCGTTCGCCGGTAGCGGGCCGGCTCCTGCTTGTCGGCCTCCAGCTTGCGGTTCTCCTCAAGGACCTGGTTGTACTCGAGCTGTTCGCCCCTGAGGAACCGGCTGTCGCCGGAATCAGCGATCTCGACCTTGCGCAGCATCTGGCGAATAATCACCTCGATGTGCTTGTCGTTGATCTTCACACCCTGGAGGCGATAGACGTCCTGGATTTCCTGGACCAGGTAGGAGGCGAGCTTCTCGACCCCCAGCAGGCGCAGAATATCGTGGGGATTGGGCTCGCCGTCGACAACCGTTTCGCCCTTGGCCACATGCTCCCCTTCGAAGATCAATACGTGACGCCACTTCGGAATGAGCTCCTCGTGGGTCTCGCCGTCTTCGCCGGTAATCACCAGCCGCTGCTTGCCCTTGGTGTCCTTGCCGAAACTGACCACCCCGGAGGCTTCGGCCAGGATGGCTGCCTCCTTGGGCTTGCGGGCTTCGAACAGGTCCGCGACCCGGGGCAGACCCCCGGTGATGTCCCGGGTCTTTGACGATTCCTGGGGAATTCGGGCAATGATGTCGCCGACCCGAACGTCGTCCCCGTCGCCCACGCTGACTACCGCCCCGCCGGGGAGGAAGTACTGGGCCGGCAGGTCCGTACCGGGAATCTTGAGCGACTTGCCGTTCTTGTCGACCAGCCGCATCATGGGCTTGAGGTCCTTGCCCTGGGAGACCCGCTGCTTGGGGTCGATGACGACCACGCTGGACAGGCCGGTAACCTCGTCGACCGCCTCGGTCACGGTCACACCCTCGATGGTGTCCTGGAAAACGACCTTTCCGGGTACCTCGGTCACCACCGGATGGGTGTGCGGGTCCCAATTGGCCACGACCTGACCGGCCTTGACCTGGTCTCCGTCCTTGATCGAGAGAATCGCACCGTAGGGAATCTTGTAGCGCTCCCGCTCCCGGCCGCTGGCATCAATCAGCGACAACTCGCCGGAACGGGATGTGGCAACCAGTTTGTCTTCGGCATTTTCGACGGACTTCAGGTTGTGCAACTTGACCGTGCCGGCAGACTTGATCTCGATATGATCGACCGCCACCGACCGGTTGGCCGCACCCCCGATGTGGAAGGTCCGCATGGTCAGCTGGGTTCCCGGTTCACCGATGGACTGGGCCGCGATCACGCCAACGGCCTCGCCCATGTTCACGATACTGCCCCGGGCCAGATCCCGGCCGTAGCAGGCCCCGCAGACCCCGTGGCGGGTATCGCAGGTAATCGGTGACCGGACCAGAATCCGGTCGACGCCGTGGGACTCCAGCTTGCGCACCCAGGTCTCGTCGAGCAGGGTGTTGCGGGCGCAGAGCACCTCATCGGAATCCGGCGGATAGATGTCCTCGGCCGTCATCCGGCCCAGAATCCGTTCGCGCAGGGGTTCGACCACATCGCCGCCTTCCACGATGGGGGTCATGACGAGCCCGTCCTCGGTGCCACAATCCTCTGTTGTGACTACAAGGTCCTGGGAGACATCGACCAGTCGGCGGGTCAGGTACCCGGAGTTGGCGGTCTTGAGCGCCGTATCGGCCAGGCCCTTTCGAGCCCCGTGGGTGGAGATGAAGTACTGCAGTACGTTCAGCCCTTCCCGGAAGTTGGCGGTAATCGGCGTTTCGATGATGGAGCCGTCCGGCTTGGCCATGAGGCCACGCATGCCGGCAAGCTGGCGAATCTGGGCCGCAGAGCCACGAGCACCGGAATCGGCCATGATGTAGATGGAGTTCATGGAATCCTGCTCCACTTCCTTGCCATCGGCATCCTTGACCAGGTCCTTGCCCATCAACTCCATCATGGCCCGGGCCACCTGTTCGTTGGTTCTCGACCAGATGTCCACGACCTTGTTGTAGCGTTCTCCGGAAGTCACTACGCCGGAGGCGTACTGGTTCTGGATGTCGAGAATTTCCTTCTCGGCCTGCTCCAGGATCGCCTTCTTTTCCTCGGGCACCTTGAGATCGTCCAGGCCAATGGAAACCCCGGCCCGGGTGGAGAAATGGAAGCCTGTGTACATAAGCTGGTCGGCGAAGACCACGGTCGTCTTCAGGCCCAGGCGGCGATAGCTGGCATCGATCAGCTCGGAAATTTCTCTTTTCTTCAGAACCCGGTTGACCAGTTCGAACGGCAGCCCGCTGGGGAAGATCTCCCACAGCAGTGCCCGGCCAACGGTGGTCTTGTATCGGGCCGAACGCTCCGTGCTCTCGCCGGTATCCTTGTCGACGATCCGTTCGTCGATGCGGACCTCGATGGACGCATGCAGGCTGACCTTCTGGTTCTCGTAGGCCCGGTGAACCTCGGCGGTGCTGGCGAAGTACATGCCCGCACCCTCGCTGCCAACCAGTTCCCTTGTCATGTAGTAGAGGCCAAGCACAACGTCCTGGGTCGGCACGATGATCGGCTCGCCGCTGGCCGGGGACAAAATGTTGTTCGAAGACATCATCAGGGCCCGGGCTTCCAGCTGGGCTTCCAGGCTCAGCGGAACGTGCACGGCCATCTGGTCGCCGTCAAAGTCGGCGTTGAACGCGGTACATACCAGCGGGTGAAGCTGGATGGCCTTGCCCTCGATAAGAACCGGTTCGAACGCCTGGATTCCCAGACGATGGAGTGTCGGGGCCCGGTTCAGCAGAACCGGGTGCTCGCGGATGACTTCCTCGAGAATATCCCAGACCTCGCCTTCTTCCTTTTCCACCAGCTTCTTGGCTGCCTTGATGGTCAGGGCCAGCCCGCGGCGCTGGAGCTTGGCAAAGATGAACGGCTTGAACAGTTCGAGCGCCATCTTCTTCGGAATGCCGCACTCGTGGAGCTTGAGCGTGGGCCCTACCACGATGACCGACCGGCCGGAATAGTCGACTCGCTTGCCCAGCAGGTTCTGGCGAAAACGGCCCTGCTTGCCCTTGATCATGTCGGCCAGGGACTTCAGCGGGCGCTTGTTGGTGCCGGTAATCGCCCGGCCCCGGCGGCCGTTGTCGAGCAGCGCATCAACGGATTCCTGCAGCATGCGCTTTTCGTTGCGCACGATGATATCCGGCGCGTTGAGATCCAGCAGCCGGCGCAGGCGATTGTTGCGGTTGATCACCCGCCGGTACAGATCGTTCAGATCCGAGGTGGCAAAGCGTCCACCGTCCAGCGGGACCAGGGGTCGCAGGTCCGGCGGCAGCACGGGCAGGACGGTGAGGATCATGAACTCCGGACGGTTGCCGGAATCGATGAACGCCTCCAGCAGCTTGATCCGCTTGGAAAGCCGCTTGATCTTGGTCTCCGAGCGAGTCGCAGAAACGTCCTCGCGCAACTGGGCAAGCTGACCATGCAGGTCGATGTTCTTGAGCAGTTCGAAAACCGCCTCGGCACCCATCCGGGCGTCGAACTCGTCGCCGTGCTCTTCCAGGGCATCCAGGTACTGGTCGTCGGTCAGCAACTGACCACGCTCCAGGGTGGTCATGCCCGGATCGAGCACCACGTAGGATTCGAAATACAGCACCCGCTCGATATCGCGCAGGGTCATGTCCAGCATCAGCCCGATGCGCGAAGGCAGAGACTTGAGGAACCAGATGTGGGCCACGGGGCTGGCCAGGTCGATATGACCCATGCGCTCGCGCCGGACCTTGGTCAGGGTTACCTCGGTGCCGCATTTTTCGCACTTCACACCGCGGTGCTTCATGCGCTTGTACTTGCCGCAAAGGCACTCGTAATCCTTTACCGGGCCGAAGATGGCCGCACAGAAAAGGCCATCCCGTTCCGGCTTGAAGGTTCGGTAGTTGATGGTCTCCGGCTTTTTCACCTCGCCGAAGGACCAGGACCGGATCAGCTCCGGTGGTGCCAGCCCGATGCGGATCGCATCGAAATCCTGAATCTGCTGCTGGCGCTTGTAAAGGTTGAGAATATCGCGCACGTGAGCCTCCGGTTAGATTTCTTCCAGTTCCATATTGATGCCCAGGGCACGAATTTCCTTAACGAGAACGTTAAAGGATTCCGGCATTCCGGCCACCATCTGGTGATTACCATCAACAATGCTCTTGTACATCTGGTTTCGGCCCTGAACATCGTCGGACTTGACCGTGAGCATTTCCTGCAGCGTGTAGGCTGCGCCATAGGCCTCAAGGGCCCAGACTTCCATTTCACCGAATCGCTGACCCCCGAACTGGGCCTTGCCGCCCAGCGGCTGCTGGGTAACCAGGCTGTAGGGGCCGGTGGAACGGGCGTGCATCTTGTCATCGACCAGGTGGTTGAGCTTGAGCATGTACATGTAGCCCACGGTCACCGGGCGGTCAAAGGCCACACCGGTTCGGCCATCGTACAGTGTTGTCTGGCCGGATTCGGGCAGATCGGCCAGCTTGAGGAGCTTCTTGATGGACCCCTCGCTGGCCCCGTCGAACACCGGCGTTGCCATGGGCACACCACCCTGGAGGTTGCCGGCCATTTCCAGGACTTCGTCGTCGGAAAACTCCGACATGTCCACCCGACCCGGTCGGTCGGTGTTGTAGACCTCGTCGAGGAAGCCGCGCAGCTTGTCAATCTTTTCCTTTTTCTCGAGCATCTCCTGGATTTTCTTGCCAAGGCCCTTGGCAGCCCACCCGAGATGGGTTTCCAGCACCTGCCCGATGTTCATGCGGGAAGGTACACCCAGCGGGTTGAGCAGGATGTCCACTGAGGTGCCATCGGCCATGTAAGGCATATCCTCGGTCGGCACGATGTTTGAAATCACGCCCTTGTTGCCATGCCGGCCGGCCATCTTGTCACCGGGCTGCATGCGTCGCTTGACCGCCATGTAGACCTTGACCATCTTGAGAACACCGGGTGCCAGGTCATCGCCCCGGGTGATCTTGTCGGTCTGTTCCTCGAAACGCTTTTCGAACTGCTCACGCTGGGCCTCGATCTGCTTCTGGGCCCGCTCCAGGATGTCCTGGGCCTCGTCGGTACGCATGCGCAGCTTGAACCAGTCTTCGGGCTTGAGGTCGGCCAGGTACTCGGATGTGACCTTGGCACCCTTCTTGAGGCCCGGACCCTTGTCGGCGACCTTGCCTTCCAGCAGGGTGCCCAGTCGATTGAAAATGGCTCCTTCCATGATCCGGCGCTGGTCCTCCAGGTCCTTGCGAACCTGGCGGATTTCTTCCTTCTCGATGGCCACTGCGCGGGCGTCCTTTTCCACACCTTCCCGGGTAAAGACCTGGACATCGATGACCGTACCATCCATGCCGGTGGGTACCCGCAGGGAAGAGTCCTTCACGTCCGAGGCCTTTTCTCCAAAAATGGCCCGCAAGAGTTTTTCTTCCGGTGTGAGCTGGGACTCGCCCTTGGGCGTGACCTTGCCCACCAGGATATCGCCGGCCTTGACCTCGGCACCGATGTAGACGATTCCCGATTCGTCCAGGCGGTTGAGCGTATGCTCACCCACGTTCGGGATATCGGCGGTAATCTCTTCCGAGCCCAGCTTGGTATCCCGGGCCACACAGCTCAACTCCTCGATGTGGATGGAGGTATACCGGTCTTCCTGGACCACCCGCTCGGACAGCAGGATGGAATCCTCGAAGTTGTAGCCGTTCCAGGGCATGAACCCGATGAGAATGTTCTGACCCAGGGCCAGCTCGCCCAAATCCGTGGACGGCCCGTCCGCGAGCACGTCCCGCGCCTCGATCCTGTCGCCCACCTTGACCAGCGGTCGCTGGTTCATGCAGGTGTTCTGGTTCGAGCGCTCGTACTTGACCAGGTTGTAGATATCCACACCCGGGTCGTTGTCTTCGATGATCTCTTTTTCGTTGACCCGGACCACGATTCGTCCGGCATCCACCTGATCGACAACACCACCGCGCAGGGCAACCGTGGTCACACCCGAATCGGTAGCCACGGAACGCTCCATGCCGGTCCCGACAAGGGGCTTGTCGGCACGCAGGGTGGGAACCGCCTGACGCTGCATGTTGGAACCCATCAGGGCCCGGTTGGCATCGTCGTGCTCGAGAAACGGCACCAGGGCTGCGGCCACCGAGACGATCTGTCGCGGGGAAACATCCATGTACTGCACGTCATCGGGCTTTTGCAGTGTGAATTCCCCCTGGTGACGACAGGGCGTCAGGTCGCTCTTGAGCCTTTCGTTCTCGTCCAGGTCCGCATTGGCCTGGGCAATGACGAAATCGCCTTCCTCGATCGCCGACAGGTATTCCACCTCATTGGTGACCTTGCCATCGACGACCTTCCGGTAGGGAGTTTCGAGAAACCCGTACTGATTGGCCCGCGAGTAGGTGGCCAGGCTGTTGATCAGCCCGATATTCGGGCCTTCCGGCGTCTCGATGGGGCACAGCCGGCCATAGTGGGTCGGATGCACATCGCGCACCTCGAAGCCGGCCCGCTCCCGGGTCAGCCCACCCGGCCCGAGAGCCGAGACCCGACGCTTGTGGGTGACTTCCGACAACGGGTTGTTCTGGTCCATGAACTGGGAAAGCTGGGATGACCCGAAGAACTCCTTGACCGCTGCAGCCACCGGCTTGGCATTGATCAGGTCCTGGGGTGCCAGGCCCTCGCTTTCGGCCACCGACAGGCGCTCCCTGACCGCCCGCTCCACGCGAACCAGGCCAATGCGAAAGACGTTTTCGGCCATTTCACCCACGCTGCGAATGCGGCGGTTGCCCAGGTGGTCGATGTCATCCACGTTACCGTTACCGTTGCGGATATCAATGAGCACGCCGAGTACGGCCAGGATGTCCTCCCGGTCCAGGGTACCCGGGCCCTCGATTTCCTTGCGACCGACCCGGCGATTGAACTTCATTCGCCCGACGCTGGACAGGTCATAACGCTCGTCGGTGAAAAACAGGTTCTTGAACAGGTTCTGGGCGGCTTCCTTGGTCGGCGGCTCGCCCGGGCGCATCATGCGATAGATTTCCCAAAGCGCCTCAAGCTCATTGGTAGTCGAATCGATACGCAGGGTGTTGGAAATGTACGGCCCCTGGTCCAGGTCATTGACATAAAGAGTCTTGAAGGTCTTGACTCCGGCCTCTCGCAGGGCCAGGAGAAGCTCTTCAGTAATCTCGTCATTGGCCTGGGCAATCAGCTCACCAGACTCGGTATCAACCACGTTATGGGCCAGGATCTTGCCTTCCAGGTAGGAATCGGGCACATCCAGTGTCTTGACCCCGGCTTCCTCGATCAACTTCACGTGCCGGGCGGTAATGCGTCGATCCTTCTGGACGATGACCTCACCCTTCTTGTCGGTAATATCGAACAGGGCCGATTCACCGCGCAGGCGCTGGGCAACCAGTTCCAGCTTGGCATCGTTCTTGCGCAGGGTAACCTTGGTCATCTCGAAGAACTTTTCGAGAATCTCCTCGTTCTCCATCCCCATGGCCCGCAACAGGACCGTGACCGGCAGCTTCCGGCGCCGGTCGATCCGGGTGAAGATGCAGTCCTTGGGGTCGAACTCGAAATCCAGCCAGGAACCACGGTAGGGAATCACCCGGGCTGAATAGAGCAGTTTGCCGGAAGAATGGGTCTTGCCCTTGTCATGATCGAAAAACACGCCGGGGGAACGGTGGAGCTGGTTGACGATAACCCGCTCGGTTCCATTGACAATGAACGTCCCGGTCTCGGTCATCAGGGGCAACTCGCCCATGTAGACGTCCTGTTCCTTGACCTCCTTGACCCGCTTGTTCTTCGCCGGGCTGTCCTTGTCGTAGATGACAAGCCGCACGGTCACGCGAAGAGGTGCCCCGTAGGACATGCCACGCAGTTTGCACTCGCGAACGTCGAATTCCGGCTTGCCCAGTCGGTAGCCTACATACTCAAGCGCCGCATTGCCCGAGTAGCTGACAATGGGAAAGACCGAGCGCAGGGCGCCGTGAAGTCCGATTTCCTTCCGGTCATCCTCGCCGATTTCGGACTGGAGAAAGGTCTTGTAGGAATTGATCTGGGTAGAAAGCAGAAACGGAACATCCAGTACCTGGGAATGCTTCCCGAAATCCTTGCGAATCCGTTTTCTTTCCGTGAAAGAGTAGCTCATGTCTTGGTCACCCACCTGCCGTTACGTGGCTTGCGAATACCGGCCAATTGAAGCAATATACAATCGGCAATCGACCGGAATCTTGCCTGGGAAGTTACATCCGTCCATCCGGCGGGCCCAGGTACCCCGTCCGGATATGCCGCCTTTGTTCCAGACATCGTCTGGAACGCGCGCGCGGTCTGCGTCCTTGATACAAACAGGAACGGGCCGGATTCGAATCCAGCCCATTCCCTTACAACCAGCGGCGTCGAGGCGATTACTTGACCTCGACTGTAGCGCCGGCTTCTTCCAGTTTCTTCTTGACTTCTTCCGACTCGTCCTTGGAAACGCCTTCCTTGACCGGGGCGGGAGCGCCCTCGACCAGATCCTTGGCTTCCTTCAGTCCCAGGCCGGTAATGCCCCGGATCGCCTTGATCACGGCAACCTTGTTGGAACCGAAGCTGGACAGTACAACGTCGAACTCGGTCTGTTCTTCTGCTGCGGCAGCTTCACCGCCACCGGCAGCCGGTGCAGCAGCAGCCACCGGGGCGGCAGCGGATACACCGAATTTCTCTTCCATGGCCTCGATGAGGTCCACGACCTCCATTACGGACATGTTGGAGATTGTTTCAAGAATGTCGTCTTTTGAAACGGCCATTGGTATTACTCCTACGATTTAAACGCTTTAAGGGTTGATATCTCAGGCAGCTTGCTTGCTGTCACGAACCGCGGCAACTGTACGAACCAGTTTTGCGTGCGGTTCCGCCAGGGTGCGGGCCAACTTCTCGATGGGTGCCTTCATGACGCCCATCAGCATGGAAATCGCCTGATCCCGTGTGGGCAGGCTGGCAAGGCGTTCGAGTGCAGAAACATCGTGCAGCTCTGCCCCAATTGCTACCAGCCGGGCCACGAGCTTGTCGTGATCCTTGGCGAACCCTTTAACCAGCCGTGCCGCTGCGCCCGGATCTTCCATGGAAAACGCGTAGAGCAGCGGCCCGGACAGCTCCGGGGACATGCATTCAAAGTCGGTACCCTCAACGGCCCGGCGCACCAGTGTATTCTTGGTCACCCGCAGGTAGACGCCGTCATTGCGCGCTTTCCTGCGCAAGTCCGTCATCTGCTCCACGGTCAGACCGCGATACTCGGCAGCCACAGCAGAGTGCGCGGTCTTCGCCACTTCGGCGACTTCCGCTACCACCGCTTTCTTTTGCTCAAGAGTGAGCGCCATTTGCTACCTCCGTTGAGTCTCGATCCGGCTGCAAACTTCGCAGACCGGACCGTTTCTTACAGTCCACGACCGAAATGGCCGTGGTCCCTTGGTGGCCGTTTGCCTGAACATGAAGTTCAGGCGCCGGGCGACACCATCTGCGCGGGTGGAAGATTCTTCCATTAACGGCTTTGCTGGATATCAGCGCGGCCTGCCCGCGGTCTTGGACGGGCGCTTGCCGGTTTCCCGGACAAGCGGACGCCCGTTCAAATGCACTAGATCTCCAGCGACCCCGTGTCCACGGAAACACCGGGACCCATGGTGGTCGAAAGGGAGATCTTGCGCAGATACTGTCCCTTGGACGCAGCCGGTTTGGCCTTGACCAACTCCTGCAACAATGCCTGGAGATTGCCCTTGAGGGCTTCGGGTTCGAAATCCACCTTGCCGATCGTGGTGTGGATGATGCCGCCCTTGTCGGTCCGAAACTGGACCTGGCCGGCCTTGGCATTCTTCACTGCGGTTTCCACGTCGGTGGTCACCGTGCCGGTCTTGGGGTTGGGCATCAGGCCCCGCGGGCCCAGAATCTGGCCCAGACGACCCACCACACGCATGGCATCGGGTGTGGCGATGCAAAGATCGAAATCGATCTTTCCGCCCTTGATTTCCTCGGCAAGGTCCTCGAACCCGACCACGTCGGCGCCGGCCTCGGTTGCCTTGTCGGCATTCTCGCCCTGGGCAAATACCGCCACCCGCACGCTCTTGCCGGTGCCATGGGGCAGCACCGTGGCGCCGCGGACGGCCTGGTCGGACTTCCGGGGATCCACACCCAGGCGCACCGCCACTTCCACCGATTCGGTGAACTTGACCTTGCTGACCTTCTTGAGCAGTTCAACCGCCTCGTCGATCGAATAGATCCGGCCCGGCTCGAGCTGTTCGCGGATGGCTTTCTGTCGCTTGCTTATTCTGGCCATTTTTACATCCCCTCCACGGTGATTCCCATGCTTCGGGCACTGCCGGCAATGGTCCGTACCGCCGCATCCATGTCGGCAGCAGTGAGATCCGGCTCCTTGGCCTTGGCGATTTCTTCGAGCTGGTCCCGGGTCACCGTTCCCACCTTGTTGGTGTTGGGCTCACCGCTGCCTTTCTTCAGCTTGGCTGCCTTGAGCAGCAGGACTGCTGCCGGGGGCGTCTTGGTCACAAACGTGAAACTGCGATCACTGTAAACAGTAATCACTACCGGGATCGGCAGTCCCTGCTCGGTTTCCTGGGTGGCCGCGTTGAAGGCCTTGCAGAATTCCATGATGTTGACACCGTGCTGACCCAGCGCGGGTCCCACGGGCGGACTTGGATTGGCCTGGCCTGCAGGAACCTGCAGTTTGATATAGGCCTGAATCTTCTTAGCCATGTTGTCTTTTCTCCTCGGGTTCCGGCGGCGGCCGCTTCAAGGGACCGCCTCCCCGTCGTGTCTGCTTCAAGTTTCGTGGCTGACAACTGCCGGACATTGCTTCCGTCCGGCGCTGCAACCGCTACAGCTTTTCGACCTG
>SLIZ01000012.1 GCA_007135395.1 Wenzhouxiangellaceae bacterium
CAGGGACTTTACCAGGGGCAGGTGGATATAGGCCGGGATGACTACCAGTTCGACATCGCTGTCGGCCTTAACGCGGGCCAGGATACCGGCGATGAGCTTGCGAATCCCGGCCTTGGATCCGTTCATTTTCCAGTTTCCGGCAACCAGTTTCACGCGCATGGTTGTTGACCCCTGTCCTGAGCATGGAAGAGATAAATCCGGCGTAGGATAAGCACAGGCGTGGCCCCGCGCAAGCAAATCCAGTCCGGGCCTGTTTCCGTATAATTGCGAGAATCCGGGGACGGCTCGCCCATCCTCGAAAGTCACTCGAACCGGGGCCGGAAATCCAATGCAGACATTCCTGAGACTTTTCTTCAAGGGACTGGCCACCATCGTCCCGATCGCCCTGACCCTGGTCATCGTCCTTTGGCTGGCCGGCCTGGCAGAAGGGGGCGTGGGGCGCATGATCCGGCTGGCCCTGCCCGACGACTGGTACATCACCGGCATGGGGCTCGTGGCGGGGATCTTCGTGGTGGCCGGGATCGGCCTGCTAAGCCAGGTCTACCTGTTTCGCAAACTCATCGACTTCGGCGAAGCCATCCTGGAGCGCATGCCGGTGGTCAAGTCCGTCTATCGGGCCACCAAGGACTTTGTCGAATACTTTTCCAGCGATGACAAGTTCAGCCAGGTGGTCATGGTCCGTCACCCGGATCTGAAGATTTCCATGCTCGGTTTCATCACCCGGGAGGATTTTTCCACACTGCCCTTCGGCAAGGAGGGCGAAGTCGCCGTTTACCTGCCGCTGAGCTACCAGATCGCCGGCTACACCATTTTCGTGCCCCGGGATTGGTGCGAACCGGTGGACATGCCCTTCGAGGAAGCCGTCCGCCTGATCCTGACCGCTGCCATGGCCCGACGGTAGCAGCCGCTACCGTCAGCCGGAATTCCCGCCTCAACCCCTTGCCGGCTGCCCTTGCGGCTCGTCGCCGACCAGGAATCGGGAAAGGGCCCTGGTTCCGTTCTGGACCACCACATACAGGCAGGGCACCAGGAACAGGGTCAGGAACATGGCCACCAGCAGGCCGCCGATAACGGCCACGGCCAGGGGCTGCATGAGATTGGCACCGGAGCCCATGCCGACGGCCAGGGGCACCATGCCCATGACGGTGGTCAGGGTGGTCATCAGAATGGGCCGCAGGCGAATGCCGCCGGCCTCGACCACCGCCTCGGGGGTTTTCAGGCCCCGGCGGCGGCCCCGCTCGATGTATTCGACCAGCAGGATGGCATTGTTGACCACGATCCCGATGAGCAGAATCATGCCCAGGAAAACCGGCGCACTCATGGCCGTGCCGGTGGCCCACAGCAGGGCCACCACGCCGACCAGTGACAAGGGTGCGGCGGTCATGATCACCAGGGGATTGGAAAGACGCTCGTACTGGACGGCCAGGACCACGAATACCAGGAAGATCGCCAGGGCAATGACGGTCACCATTTCCCGATTGGTTTCCTCGATGGTCTCGAACTGTCCGCCGAAAATCAGCCCGTACTGGTCGGGAATGTCCATTTCCGACACACGGGATTCAATGGCCGCCATGATGCTGCCCACATCGCTGAGCTCGGTATTGAAATTGCCGGTCACCCGCTGAATCCGGACCTGGTTTTCCCGTTCGATATGGGCCGGTCCGTCTCCCAGGCTGAACTCGGCAACATCCCGGACCTGGATCAGCCCCGTGTCGCCATTGGAAATCAGCATGGCGCCCAGGGCATCCGGGTCACCGGTAGCATCCCGGGGCAAACGCACCCGGACGTCATATTCCTGGACACCAGTTGAATAACGGGTCGGCACGTAACCGCTCACCCCGTCCCGAATGGCCCGGCCCACCTGGCTGACATCCAGCCCCATGGAAGAGGCCCGTTCCCGGTCCACATTGACGCTCAGAAGGGGGGTTCGGTCATCCCGGCTGACCTCCACGTCCTCCAGGCCGGTGATGTCGTCGACCCTGTTGACCATTTCGTTGGCCAGTTCGTCCAGGATGACCAGTTCCTCGCCGACGATCATGATGTCCATGTCGTCGCCGGTTACGCCGAAGTTCAGCCCCGGAATCCGGGGCGGGCGGACCCAGATCCTGGCCCCGGGAAGGTCCAGGTCGCGAAGCTGATTCTGGGTCTCGTTGACCCAGCGCCCGGCCGTCCAGTCCGGTCGCTGGCTGGCGTCGGTCAGCGTTACGTTGAACCGTGCCGTTCCGGGTCGTTCGGAGATCACGCCGCCGTGAAGGTGCCCGCCGACCAGGGCGAATACGTTTTCCACATGGGGCATTTCCTGGATGGTGTTTTCCACCATCCGCGCCATTTCGTTGGTTTCCTCCGGGGTCGTACCCGGCGGCAGGGCCAGGCGAACACTGACCTGCCCGTCATCGAGCTGGGGCAGGAATTCGTTGCCCAGCTGATCCAGCGACAGCATGGCAACAACAAACATTCCCGCCGAGCCGGCGATAATCGCCCAGCGCCAGGGCAGCATCTTCGACAGCAACCAGCGGTAGGCGGCCACCAGTTTCTGAATGCCCCCGTCGAATGCCAGGTACGGCCGGGACCGGTTCAGGCCGGATCGGAAACGGATCTTGCCCACCTGGGCAGCCAGCATGGGCACCAGGGTCAGGGCCACGGCCAGGGATGCGATGACGGCAAAGGAAATGGTCAGGACCAGTTCCCGGAAGATCATGGCGGCCATGCCGGTAATGAGCAGGAAGGGCACTACCGCGGCCAGGTTGGTCAGGGTGCCAGCGGTGATCGCCGACATGACCTCATCAGCCCCGTCATGGGCGGCATGCTGGGATTGCTTGTTCAGCCGTGTCTGGTGTCGGGAGATGTTTTCCAGCATCACGATGGCGTTGTCCAGCAACAGGCCCACGCCCAGCGCCAGCCCGCCCAGGCTCATGACATTGAGCGTGAGGCCACCCAGGCCCATCATGGCAAAGGTGGCCAGGATGGCCAGGGGGATGGACAGGCCGATGACGAAACTCTTGCGCAACGATCCGAGGAAACACAGCACCACCATCATGGCCAGCACGCCCCCGATGATCGCCGCAGCCGACACCGCCTCCACCGATCCCCGGACGAAATAGGCCCCGTCCCGGGTCGCGTTCCAGGTAATGTCCTCGGGAATGAACCCGGACCGGTCCAGCCGGGCCATTTCCTCGTTGATGGCATCGACCACGGCCACCGTGTTGGCCTCGGGCAGCTTGTAGATGGACAGTTCGGTGGCCGACTCACCGTTCAGGCGGGCAAAAAGGCGCTGCTCGGCGAAACCGTCCCGGACGTCGGCGATTTCCTCCAGTCGGATCCGCCGGGAACTGTTGGGAACGCTGAGCAGGACATTGGAAATGGCGTCAGTACTCTGGAAACGACCGTCGGTGCGCGCCATTACATCGAAATTCGGCGAGGTCACGTTGCCCGCAGCGATATTGACGTTTTCCGATTCCAGCTGGCCGGCCACGTCCTGCAGGGTCAGCCCGTAGGAACGCAGCCGGTCCTGGTCGACGACCACCTCGATCTCCCGGACCTGGCCGCCGGCAGCGCGCACTTCGGCCACCCCGCTGATCGACTGGAGCTGGGGAACGAGTCGTTGTTCCACCCAGTCCCGGACTTCCCGGGGTTCCCGGGTCGTCGATGTCATGCCGGCCCGCCAGATGGACCATTCACCCGGGTCCCACTTGTAGACCCGGGGCGGATCGATATCCGGGGGCAACTGCTGACGCGCGGTTTCCATGTGACGCGAAGCGTTCTGCATGGCCACGTCCAGGTCCGTGCCCTGTTCGAAGATCAGGTTGACGTTGGTTCGACCTTCCGA
>SLIZ01000258.1 GCA_007135395.1 Wenzhouxiangellaceae bacterium
ATTACCCACCGCTGCTGGCCAATATCGCCGGCCGGCCACCGGCACTTTTTGTCCACGGCGACCCGGCGGAGTTGCTCCTGCCCCAGGTTGCCATCGTGGGCAGCCGAAGCGCCACCGCCGGTGGACTTGACAACACCCGGGACTTTGCCCGGGCGCTGACCCGGGCCGGCTTTGCCGTGACCAGCGGCCTGGCGGCCGGAGTGGATGCCGCCGCCCACCAGGCCTGCCTGGAAGCCGGTGGACGGACCCTGGCGGTTTTCGGAACGGGCCCGGACCGGGTCTATCCGGCCCGTCACCTGGACCTGGCCCGTGCAATTGCCGCCCAGGGAGCAATCGTTTCCCCCTTTGTCCCGGGCACGGATGTCCGCCGGAGCCACTTTCCCTACCGGAACCGCATCATCAGCGGCCTGAGCCTGGGCACCCTGGTGGTCGAGGCGGGCCTGAAAAGCGGCTCCCTGATCACCGCGCGGATGGCCGCCGAGCAGGGCCGGGAGGTCTTTGCCATCCCCGGGTCCATTCAAAACGCCCAGGCACGGGGATGCCACCAGTTGATCCAGGACGGGGCCAGCCTGGTGCAGAATCCCGGCGAAATCATCCAGGCGCTGGCCCCGGCTGCCCGGGAATGGGCGGGTCAGTTGCGGGCCCTGCTGGAGCCGGAAAACACCGGGGAACTTGAGCCAGAGGGGGAAATGCCCCATATTGCCCGGGACCCGGAGTATCGGGCATTGCTGGAAGTGGTTGGATTTGACCCCACACCCATGGATACTATTATCCAACGCAGCCAACTCAAGACATCCGTCGCCTCCTCCATGCTGTTGATGCTGGAACTTGAAGGCCTCGTCAGCGCGCATCCCGGCGGCCGCTACAGTCGCACCAAAGAGGTTCCTGAATGAAGGAAAACGTACTCGACCTGTTGATGTACCTGTTTGAAAACTACATCTACGACGAACCCGAGAACCAGCCGGACCGGGAAAGTTTGAGCGACAGTCTCGAAGAGGCCGGATTTTCCAGTGGGGAGATCGAACGGGCCTTTCACTGGCTCGACGAGCTGGCCGAGCAACGCCTCAGCCCGGAGCTGACAAGCTTCAGCGACCATCCCGTGCGCTTGTACAGCGACGATGAAGTCCGGCGCCTGGATGTGGACGCCCGGGGTTTCATCACCTACCTGGAAAACGTCGGCGTTCTGGATGCCGGCCGGCGGGAAGTGGTCATTGATCGCCTGGTTGCCCTGGATGCCGAGGACGTGGGCATCGAGGAGGTCAAGTGGGTCGTCCTGATGGTGCTGTTCAATCAGCCCGGCCAGGAAGCCAACTATGCGTGGATGGAAGACCTCATGTTCGATGAGGACAGGGAACTCAAACATTGATATGGTAAATCCGCACTGCAACCTGGCTTGCTGACCCGATGGCAAAAAATCTCCTGATCGTGGAGTCGCCCGCCAAGGCGACAACCATCAACAAGTATTTGGGCAAGGACTTCGAGGTCCTCGCTTCCTATGGCCATGTGCGCGACCTGGTGCCCAAGGAAGGGGCGGTGGACCCGGACAACGATTTCGCCATGCGCTACGAGCTGATCGAGCGCAACAAGAAACACGTGGACCGTCTCGTGGCCTCGGCAAAGAAGTCCGATGCCATCTACCTGGCCACTGACCTTGACCGGGAAGGTGAAGCCATTTCCTGGCACATCGCCGAGATCCTCCGGGAAAAGGGCCTGGATGCGTCCAAGCCCATTCGGCGCGTAGTCTTCAGCGAGATCACCGAACGGGCTATCAAACAGGCCATGGAAAACCCCCGGGAACTGGCTGCCAACCTGGTCGATGCCCAGCAGGCCCGGCGGGCACTGGATTACCTGGTCGGCTTCAACCTTTCTCCGCTTTTGTGGAAAAAGGTCCGACGGGGCCTGTCCGCCGGCCGGGTTCAGAGCCCGGCACTGCGCATGATCGTCGAGCGGGAAGAGGAAATCGAGCGCTTCGATCCCCAGGAATACTGGACCATCGAGGCCGACCTGGAGGGCGATGGCAATACCTTTCTGGCCAACCTGGTCAAGCTTGAGGGGGAAAAGCTCAAGCAATTCGACGTCAACAACGAAAAGCAGGCCGGTGAAATCCGCCAGCGCCTGGAATCGGCTGCCGACGGGACATTTCCCGTCAGCCGGATCGAAAAGAAGCAACGCAAGCGCAACCCCGGCCCGCCGTTCATTACCTCCACCCTGCAACAGGAGGCTGCCCGGCGGCTGCGATTCACCACCCAGCGCACCATGCGCACGGCCCAGCAGCTCTACGAAGGGGTGGAAATCCAGGGGGGCAACCAGGGCCTAATCACCTATATGCGTACCGACTCGGTGGCCCTGGCCAGCGATGCGATTTCGGAGATCCGCAAGGTGATCGTCCAGGAATTCGGTGAAGCCACGCTGCCGGACAAGCCCCGGTTTTACAAGGGCAAGTCCAAAAACGCACAGGAGGCCCACGAGGCCATCCGGCCGACCAGCGCAGCGCTGACCCCGATCAAGATCAAGCGCTACCTCAGCGACGACCAGTACCGGCTCTACGAACTGATCTGGCGTCGGGCCGTGGCCTGCCAGATGATGCACGCCACACTGGACACGGTGGGCGTGGAATTCGACGTGACCGCCCAGGACACCTTCCGGGCGACCGGATCGACCCTGCGCGACCCGGGTTTTCTAAAAGCCTACGGAGACATCCAGTCGGACCCGGACAAGATTCTTCCCGAACTCACCGAAGGCGACAAGGTTCCCGTTGAGGCCATCCGTGCCGAGCAGCACTTCACCGAACCGCCGCCACGGTATTCCGAGGCCAGCCTGGTCAAGGCCCTGGAAGACTACGGCATCGGCCGGCCGTCGACCTATGCCAGTATCATCCAGACGCTGAAAGACCGGGAATACGTGGACCTGGAAAGCCGGCGCTTCACGCCCACCGATACCGGCCGGGTCGTGGCGAAGTTTCTGATCAATCACTTCGAGCGCTATGTCGACTACGACTTCACCGCCCGCCTGGAAGATGAGCTGGACGCCATATCCCGGGGCGAGCAGCAATGTGTGCCCCTGCTGAAGGAATTCTGGCAACCATTCAAGGACCAGGTCGATCACAAGGCCGAAACCGTATCCCGGGAGGAGGCCCAGCAGGCCCGGGAACTGGGCAAGGACCCGGAATCCGGCCGCCGCATCGTCGTGCGCCTTGGACGCTACGGGCCCTTTGCCCAGATCGGCCACGTCGACGACGAGGAAAAACCCCGCTTTGCCGGCCTCAAGCCGGGCCAGAAGATGGACTCGATTACCCTCGACCAGGCCCTGGACCTTTTCAAGCTGCCTCGCGACCTGGGCGAAACCGATCAGGGAGAGCCCCTGTCGGCCAATATCGGGCGGTTCGGCCCGTATATTCGCTATGGCAACCAGTTTGCCTCGCTCAAGGAAATCGACCCGATGGAAGTCACCCGGGAGCAGGCCCTGGAAATCGTGGCCGAAGACAGGAAGGCCAAGGCGGACCGGCTGATCAACGAGTTTCCCGAACACGGGATTCGAGTTCTCAAGGGTCGCTACGGACCGTTCGTCACCGACGGCAACAAGAATGCCAGCATCCCGAAGGATACCGAGCCGGCCGACCTTGACCTGGAAGCCTGCCAGAAACTGATCGCCGAGGCGCCTGAACGCCGGCGCGGCAAGAAGAAAAAGAAAAAATCCGGGGCTGCAGGCAAGAAAACCGGCGGCAAGAAAAAGGCATCCAAGAAGCGCTCGAAAAAGAAATCGGCCGGCAAGAAGAAAAAGAAGAAGACCACTCGACGGCAGGCCGAAATCACCGCCGAA
>SLIZ01000260.1 GCA_007135395.1 Wenzhouxiangellaceae bacterium
CAGCCATTCCTCTCGGTCTGAATCATCAGCATCAAGCGCGGCCACGTGGCGCACCAGCGCGGTGACCTGATCGATGGCATCGGTCTCGTAGAGCCACAGATCGAAGCGGTCGACCAGGTCCCGGCGGGCATGATGCTCGTCGAGCAGTACCAGCCCGTCGGGCATGGGCTCGACCACCCTGTCAATCCAGTCGGCCAGTCCCGCTTCCATCAGCCATGCTCCAGCGGGGCGGTGAAGCCGATCGAGGCACCGGCACATGTCGAGCAAATCCGAGGCGCGGTACTCGGCCAGGCTCAGGCCGGCCTCGGGCCGGTGCCGGATTGCGCGGGTCAGCGCGGCCAGGTCCTAGTCGGCGTTTACCATGTCCAGGCGGTAGGGCAGGGCTTCGTTCTGGCGTTGCCCATCCGGCTGTCCCTGGCAGCCAAGGTCAAGGTTTTCTTCCATTACCTGGCGAAAGATCTGCGTGTGGCGCTCGGCATCGTTGTCAGTGCTCAGGCTGGCGCCCCGCTCGGCCTGGTCGATGCGGGCCGGCGTGAGCTGGCCGGCCCGTTCCAGCGGTTCCATCCAGTCCTGCCGGTTCACGGCCTGCGACAGCGCACGCTCGAGCAGCTTCCTGCGCGCACGGTGAGGCAACTCGGGGAAGCGGATGGCCAGGTCGATTCGGCGGCGGATGGCTGGGTCGATGTCGTCGCCGTGGTTGGTGATCCAGATGGTCGGCAGCGCCAGGTCCTCGATGATGCGGATCAAAACGCCTTCGTAATGCGGGGGGGGTCGAATCCCTCCATCGGCCCCATTGTTCGGTAATTCCTCAAGCAGTCTGATCCCCCGGACCGTCCGTATCCCCAATTCGAACTCCCGACCATCACAAAGGCGGTTCGAACCGAGCGCCGCCAGGCGCCCCATTTCAAACCTCGACCATCAAGGGATGGTGGCATGGGTATTTCGGGGAAGCTACCGGGCCCGGCAAATCCGGCTGACCTTGCCGTGACGAATGTAGATCTGGAGGGTGTGGTTGGGCTTGTAGAAATCCAGGCGGTACCCGGCGGCACCCCCTTCGCGAGTTTCCAGCTGAATCGTGCGATCCGGTTCGGCCTGCACGGCGCGGCGCTCGGTGTCCCCTACATTGATCAGTTGCTGGCCCATTCGCACCGATGTCAGGCTGCAACTGGCCTGGGCAGTGGTCACTGCCAACCCCAGGCACAGGGCCACGGCAATCCATTGACTTGCAGAAAGAAATTTCATCACCGCCTCTCCGGTTCAGGTAAGCAACACCCTCAGCATATCTCATTGTCGATTTATCATCCGAGACACGCTGGCGGTTCCGGGCATGTGCCTGGTAATTGCGCAGGGAGTGCCTGGTCTCTTGCGGCCCGGGCGGGAGACCAACCAGACAGGTGCATTCTGTCTGTTACCCTGTTGGCCGCGTGGCCCATCAGGTTTCGGCCCCAACTCATACGCAACCATCACCGGGAGTCATTAATGACAAATCAACCCATCAAAGCCCTGTTTATCGCCTCTTTCATCGCTCTGTTCGTACTGGCCGGCTGTGGCCAGGGAAACGGCAACGGACAGCCCGAGTCCCTTGGCGGGCCGGAGTTTGATCTCGATGAAATCGGCATGCGCGGGATGGAATGGACCGGGCAGGCGGTTCTGCTTGAAAACGGCCTGGAATTCGATGATGCCAGTCTCAGCCTGTCGACGATCGGCTTTACGCTGCGGGGCGATCGCCTGGACCTGGGTCAATTCGATGACCCGGAGATGGAAGTCCATGGCGAACCGGCAACCATGACCCTGCGTATCTCCGGTGTGGTCCAGGACCACGAACCGGGGCGCTTTACCGTCGAACTCAACAACATAACACCGCGTTTCGGCAGCCACGAAGGTGCAGCGCTCGGCTCCAATCAGGCCGATGCAGTAAAGGAGGCACTTGAAGCCGCGGGCATCGTCTTCCCCGAAATCGACGACGACTCCCCGCCTGTCGTGACATTCGAGGTAGCTGCCAGCGACGAGGACTATACCGAAATCAGCCTCACCTCTGATGTTGACTACATCCAGCGAATCGAGATGCGCGACGGGGAAGCCGCGGCGATGTAGAAAGGGCCCGGAGCCCGATTTCTAGAGTCGGGCTTCGATCCCCTCCAGTGTTTCGGCCAGGGCAGTCATTCGTTTCCGCGTGAGCCCTTCCCGGTCACGGGCACTTTCGGCCAATTGGCCGGAAGCCTCTGCCAATTCGCCGGCAAGGGCGGTGTCCCTGGCGTTGTTTTCAATTCGATCATTGGCCCGGTCAAGCAGGGTGTCGAGGTGATTGTATTGCTGCTCGCCGATCCGGCCGGCACGCAGGAGCTGGTCCATGTAGGCTCGGGCGACCACCGGATCGTCAGGCCAGGAAACCCGGAGCTGTTGCTGGGGGTTGAACGGCGTGTCCTTAATAACCAACTCAGCCGCCGCGATCTCGTTTTCGCTGAGGTATTCGCTGGGAGTCAGTGAAAGCACATCCAGCCCGCGGATAATCTCGCTGCCGAAAATGCGCCCCTGGTACCAGTAGGCAGACCAGAAGCCCCCGGTGACCAGGGTGGTCTCGTCAATGGGCCCGCGATCGAAAAACGCGATTTCCTCGGGCTTTGCCGGATCGGAGAAGTCGAACACCGAGATACCGCCCTGGTACCAGGCCTGGACCATGATGTCCCGCCCGGGTACCGGAACCAGGGAGCCGTTGTGGGCCACACAGTTTTCCTGCTCGGTCTGGGGTGCCGGCATCTTGTAATAGCTGCGAAAGACCAGTTCATTATCGACAATGTCGTATATGGCGTTGGCGCCCCAGGTCATCGGGTCCGACGCCCGGCAGCGGGGCCGGGTGCCGCCGCCCCATTCGTCTGTGAATATGACGGTGGATCCGTCATTGCTGAATGTGGCCGAATGCCAGTAGGCAAAGCCGGGGTCGACAACCTCGTCGATACGCTCGGGATTGACCGGGTCGGAGATGTCGAACAGGATGCCATTGCCCGAGCAGGCCCCGGCAGCAATGTTCCTTTCCGGGAACACGGTGATGTCATGGCAGTGGTTGGTTTCCGAGGTGGTCTGGGTGTCCGGTCCATGGTCGCCTCGCTCCCACAGTCCGGCCAGCACTCCGGTTTCCGGGTCGGCAAACACTGCCGGGCTGTGGATGATGCGGGCACCTGCCGGATCATCGACGGGAACTTCGATCACGTCGATGCGAAACAGGGCTGTGCCCTCGTCCCGGTAGGGGTCCTTGTCCAGGCAGCCTTCCAGTTCCTCATCGTCGCGCACCACGCTCGTGGCCGAGTTGTAGATGATCAACCGGCCGTCCTCTTCGGGCCCGGCGACGATGGTGTGGGTATGGGAGCCCCGGCATGTCTGCACGGCACCGACCTGCCTGGGGTGGGTCACGTCGCTGATGTCGAAGATTCTCAAACCCCGGAATCGCTCATCGCTGACCTTGCCGGCCACACCCTTGAGGCCGCAATCCACGCGGCCGCGAATCTGCTCGGCGGACATGATCAGCAGGTCACCGGCCACGGACACATCCCCCTGGCCTCCGGGGCAGACCACCGAGCTGAGCAGTTCGGGAGTCTCGCCTTTGCTGGTGTCGTACAGGTTGAACCCATGATAGTTGCCAACGACCAGCAGCCCGTCGCCAAATGCCATGTCGGAATTGGCGAAGTCCAGCAAAGCAGGGCGCTGGCGTTCATCAGCATCCTCATCGGCAACCGGGTCATCATCTTCCCGGACTTCCACTTCGGTATCTCCGTAGGCCTTGGCTTCCAGTTCCTGCAATCGGCTTTTGGGCAATCCGGCGGGGTTTTCCGGGTCGTAAAACCCGTCCGGCTTGGGCAGGGAGGCAAGAAGCTCCATGTTCCAGGCAGCAGTCCCGGCATCGCGAAATCCTGCAGCCAGCCCCACCCGGGGGTCCGGAGAGAAACCGGCCAGCATGGCCGTCATCCGGTCGATCTCGGCTTCCTGGTCGTTGGTGACATCGGTGGTGAACTCGAACAGTTCCGGGTCCCGGGCGGCTCCCGGATGCTCGAGCAAATCCTCGACCATGACAAGCGCCCCGCGGTGGTGTTCGATCATCAGCTCGAGAAAAAGCCGGTCGAAATCATCGCCTCGGGCTTGTTCAAGCTGCTCCATTTCTTCTTCGGTGGCCATGCCTTCCATGGTGTGATGATGGGCGTGGGCATGGCCACGCCAGTCGGTATCCGGAACATCCTCATCCCTTTCCCGCAGCCACTGGCTCATCAGGTCGATCTCGTCTTTCTGGGAAGCCTCGATGCGCTGGGCCAGTTCAATCATCCTGTTGCGGCTAGTGCGATCGGCTACCAGCTCGGTCATGTCCAGAGCCTGCTGATGATGGGGAATCATGTCGCGCATGAATTGCAGGTCGGCGGCTGAATAACTGATACCGGCCAACTTGATGGCCTCCTCGGCGCTGATCTGGCGGCTGGGCTCGCCGGGAGCCCCGGGCTGGATGATCGGCGGGCCGGCCAGGGCCGTGGCACAAGGAGTGCCCAGCATGACAACCAGCAAGGCGGCAGGCAGTGATTTTCCAATAAAATCAATCAAACAGGAGATGTTTCTGAATGGTGGCATCAAATCGGATCCTGAACATGAAACGGGTGTGATGTCCGGGTCTTGGCCCATCGAGCGCCAAAGATTACCGATTTATGCCGCAGGTTGCAGCCGCAATGATCAATTGGCGACCCCGTTCAGGTTAGGCATCCGCTCCGCTCAGATCAGGATTGCAAGGCCGCTGGTGATGATTTCGGCGGCAATCAGAACGCCGATAAAGCTGAAAACCGCACGCATGCCGCTGATTCTGCATACCCGGGCATAGCCGTGGTACATCAGCCAGACCATCCAGGCCAGTGAAAGGAGAATGGGCAGACTGAGCAGGGTCAGCCACATGGCCTCGAGAAGGTGGGCCAGGTCGGCTGTAACCTGGCCGGGTTCGGCGGGCATTTGTTCCATCATCCGGGCACTGAGCTGGCTGATTCGGTTCCCGATTGCGGGAATTGCAAGGTAGCCGCCGGCCAGCAGCATGGGCCAGCGAGCAGCCGCCTGGGTACCCAACAGGTCGATCACCCGAAACCGGGACGAGGACAACCAGCGTCCTGTCACCAGCAGCATCCCGGCCAGTACAAGCCAGTTCAGCAATCCCTGGACCAGAAGCTTCCACAAGGGCATGTCTTCGGCGAAATGCAGGTCCAGCACGCCGTCGGTCTGCAATCCGCCCAGTCGTGCCACCAGGGCGGTCAGGACAATCCCCACCAGGCCCAGGGTCAGCGCGACTTCCCCGGAAATTCGTTCGAATGGTTTGAACAGCCAGTTTGCCATTTCGTGATCTTCTCGTGATCCTCCCGCCGGAGTCGGGATCCATTGGTCAGCCGGTAGTTTCGTCTTTCATGGCCTCATCATCCAGCGCGGTGGCCTGTCGGTAGGCATCCCTGTCGCTGACCCGGGCCCAGTACGTCTCGAAGGCCGGCCGCTTGTCGATGGTGCCGAATTGCAGGCCCCAGCCGACATGTGAACCGACATAGACATCAACGGCCGTGAATCGCTCCCCTGCCAGGTAGCCGTTGCTGGCCAGGGCTGCCTCAATGGCTGAATCCAGGGTGTCCATGACCTCTCCGTAATTGCCAAAGCCCAGGGTCATTTGCTGCTTTTCGTCCGGCTCCAGGCCCATGAACCGGGCCATGACGGCCTGTTCGACGGGCCCGGCAGCGAAAAACAGCCAGCGATAATACGCTCCGCGATCGGCCGGTGGTGGCGCAAGCCCGGCATCGGGATAGGCATCGGCCAGCCAGGCGCAGATTGCCGCGCACTCGGTGATCACCGTATCGCCGGCCACAAGGGCCGGGACCTTGCCCATCGGGTTGATGGCCCGGTAGGCAGGAGATTTCATCTCCGGCCCGTACTCGACCAGCTCCGTGTGATAGGAAGCACCGGTCTCTTCCAGCATCCAGCGCACGATGCGGCCCCGGGACTGGGGATTGGTGTAGAAAATCAGGTCCTTGTTCATGGTTTCAGTACTCCTTGAAACAGCTCCGGAATTTCGTTTTCCGGAATCCGGGCCAGCTCGTCCAGAGAGTATTCATCTTTCAGTAAACGTTCTACCAGGTGCCAGCCGGCACAATAAGCCTCACGCTTCATGCCTGTGTTGCCTTCACCCAGGGTGAGGTTGTTGATCGCATCTTCTCCCGTAGTGGACCAGTCCTTACTCATGGTGGCAATGATTTCGTCAGTTCGGTCATGACAGCGGGATACCCACTCCTCACTGGTTCCCATGTGAGCGACCTCGGGCTGGTCGGGAAAAAGCAATTGGGTGGCCTTCATCGCCACCCCTTCCATCAATACCAAACCGGCCACCGTTAGTTCAGGGCCGTAGGCAAGATCCGTAATCGCGTAGTGAATGGCATGGGTAAACTCATGGCTCATGATCAATTCCCGCCTGTCGGGATCCATCTCCGCCGGCAAGGCCACGATCAGAGATCCGTCTGGCTGGGGAGCGAAAAAGGCATTGTCCTCCAGCATTCCAGCATAGTACAGCAAGGTAATGGATGGAATTTCCCCGACCGCATCCAGCAGTCTCGCGGCGGCTTTCAGGGCGGGTTCCGGCGCCGGATCCATGGCATCTACGCCGGCACGAATGCGATCCACGTAGTCTGGATAATCCGGCCAGGCCTCCTCGAGCATTGCCCGCGCCCGCTCGTCCCGGTCCGGAAGTCCTGGAGGTAATGCCACGAAATCATAGTGCTCCTGCCACAAGGCAAAGCGCTCACCTTTGTCCTTTGCCTCCTGTGCGGCTTCGTAAAACTCCAGAAACCGGGGGGTAAAGTCCACCACCGAAATCTCAAGCTCCTTTTCTCCTGCCGATACTGACATGCTGGCCCAGCCCAGTAAAAGCGCCATTCCAAATGCTTTATTGAGTCTCATGAGGCTACCTGTCCGATTGCGATTCAAGTATCAGAATAGGTGGAGGATGCAATTGTCGCACGTGAGAATAGTCATGGTCTTGAGGGTGAAGCAGGGTTTCAGGTGAGAGGGGAGCGGACCAAAGTGACGAAACGACGAAAAAAGCAGGATCAATTCTTGAAAAATATAGTCGTGCGACCCGCAGCTTACGCGCTGTTGAGCGCGGCGCCGGCATCATTTGTTCGGCAGCGCACAGATTTTCCGTGTAGACGGGCACATCATCTTCGAAGAAAGCAGCGCCAACAAATCTGGCGCCATTACCCAAAACTAAGGAAGTTGGACCATGCTCTTTACCATTGCCATCATACTACTAGTCCTGTGGGCCCTGGGGCTGATCTCCGGAACCACGGTTGGCGGATTCGTTCACGTGTTGCTGCTTATTGCGCTCGTGGTGATTGTGCTGCAGTTGCTCAGCGGTCGCCGAGCCATGTAGTCAGGCTCCAAAGACACCGTATCTACCCATAGCCTCCGTAGTCAGGACGGCCAGGACTATCATCGGCGCGCAAGTCCCTGATTGGCCGCATGTTGTGGCCTATTCTCAACCCCGGCCCTGGCGATGCTTCTGGCCGGGGTTGTCAGGGAATCCGGCCCCGAATTGGCGTTGAAATCTGATGGGTTTTGGGGGTCCCCGTGGCTCTCGCTAGAGCGCGCTATGTGCGCTGGCGTACTGACACACAGCCCCTGCCTGTTGAGACTGTCTCGAGAATCCCTGCCGGTTTCTACGCATAAGCCCTCGACATTCCAGTCACGGCCAATGGTTGCTCGGAGCATTTCGTCATGAACATTCCCGTACAGGCCAATAAGGCATGGGTCGCAGTCGAGCAATATATTGATTCAATCATTAAGGGCCCGCGCACTTCCGTTGTGCAGCAGCCGGCCAAGGTTAGTCCCTCGGAAGTGACCATCAGCAAGACAATCCCTGCTCATTTACCATTGAGCAGTCGGCACATGGCCTGGAGGACTCCACTTCAAGTGGTCATGAACACACTCCATGAATTGGCTGTAGCCAACTGCACCAGTTTTCAATCGCATGAGACCGGCAATGGCCGAACCATCCAGTCCCGGCTAAAGGAATGTCTGGTTGCACTGGAGGGCATGCAGGAAACGTTACAAGTTGAGTTCAATCGGCTAGAGCATGTCGAGCGGAAGGCATGTGCGGATCGAGCAGATTTGGCACAAACCAGGTCCGAACTTATTGGTACGCGGATTGCAGCCAGACTGGCACATCACAAATCCATGCATGATGAGTTGACTGCGCTGCCAAACCGAGCTTGTTTCTTGCAGCGTCTCGATCAGGCTCTGGCAAATGCTGAACGCCAACATTTGACGCTCGGGGTACTGTTTATTGACCTGGATGGATTTAAGTCGGTCAATGATGCCAATGGCCACCTGATTGGTGACGCTTTTCTCCAAATCATGGCAGCCAGGTTGGCCCGGATGGTCCGCGCCGACGATACGATATGTCGTTTCGGTGGTGATGAGTTCGCAACGCTTATCAATGGTGCCGATCGCAACCGGCTTGCCGATCTTGCCGGAAAGTTTTACACCGCCATTTCCGAACCGGTAAAGATCGATTCGGTACTGCTGGCCGTGCGCCCAAGTATCGGCATTTCGGTGAGTCCGGGGGATGGAGCGACTGCAGAAGAGTTGCTGAAGTGTGCCGACGATGCGATGTATCATGCAAAAACGAATCGGCTCGGATTTGTATTCCACGATTCCGCGAGTGCAGGAAAAACCTGAGGTAGATCTCAAAGGTTGTCGGGTGGAAAATATATATGACCTGGTGCGTTCAGTGATTGCTGGCCAGGGCCTGTCTGGAGCGAGCGGCCGACATGGCAATAAAACGAAAGACGTAGACAAGTACAAGCGCCATGACCAACAATACCAGCAACCCTGCCAACAGCTCTGTGTGAACAGCCAGGCCTTCCGCCCAACCCAGCATTCTGGTCCAATCCTGCCCGCCAACGTAAAACCAGGTAGCGGCACCGACCACAAGCAGGCCCAGAAGCCAGAGATCCCATTTGTTGTGGCTGTGCAAGATGGCCAAACCCATGAGCATGATTATCAACCCCAGGGGCATATAGAAAATCGAGCCGGCAACAAGGGCGTGCCAGGTGCCAATACCTGCGGCGGCCAGCCCAAGCAGCGGTGCGACTACAGCTAACACCAATGCCGAAATGAAAACAAGCGTATTCTTCAACAAGACCATCGCGGTGATTCGCTTCCTGGATGGTGATTTATCTGGGTTCATTTGTTCACATCCGGCGGCAGGTTTCGGCCCGAAAAGGGCTTGTGAAGACCATTCTGCGGTGGAAATGCGGAGTATGCAGTTCGCTAGCGCGCATAATTCACATATCGACCGGCCTGGATTCTTCGAATCGACGGCAGGGGGGGTGGGTGCTCGGTGAGTTTTCCCTTCTGCCAGCGACGGTCATTGCGCCGGCCAATCGGGGCTGTGTCCCCAGGCTATTTCCGTGCAGGCAGGATTTGTTCATGAAACAGCCTTGACCGGGGCGGGAAAAGGCGGCTACTCTTTTCCAGACAGTCCACCCGGGCGGGGAGCGGGAAGGCCCGAGCCGGCCGGAAATCATCAGCAAATGATTTCGACAGAGAGCAGAATCGTGTCAGCAAAAGAAAAAGTGGCAGATCTGCTGCGGTCTGCCGACATCAAGATCGGTGGTGACCGACCCTGGGATTTGCAGGTTCATGACGAGCGGCTCTTCCGGCGGGTCATGGCGGAAGGCTCGCTCGGCGCCGGCGAGTCGTACATGGACGGTTGGTGGGATGCGGAGCGACTCGATGAGTTTTTCACCCGCGTGCAGCAAGCACAACTCGATCGCCAGATCCGTACGTTTTCGATGCTTTCCCAGGTGCTTCTGAGTCGACTCGCCAACCGACAGAACCGCCGACGTTCACGGCAGGTTGCCGAACAGCACTACAATCTTCCCACCCGCCTTTACGAGACCATGCTTGGCCCGACGATGCAATACACCTGCGCCTATTTCGGGGCGGACGGGTCAAAATCCACTCTGGACGAGGCACAGCGGGCCAAGTTGGCACTCATCGCCGACAAACTTCACCTGGAGCCCGGCATGCGCGTACTTGAGCTTGGCGGCGGCTTTGGAGAACTGGCCCGTTTCCTGGCCGCCGATCATGGCTGTGAAGTGGTGAGCTACAACATTTCCAGCCAGCAAGTTGAATATGCGCGGGATCGTTGTGAGGGGCTGCCGGTCGATATCCGTCATCAGGACTACCGTGAAGCGGCGAATGAGGAGGGCGACTACGACCGGGTGGTGAGCGTTGGCTTGATGGAACACGTCGGGCCGAAGAATTACCGCGGATTCTTCGACCTGGTCAAGGCACGCCTGAAGGCCGGCGGCCTGGCGCTGGTCCACACTATCGGGGGCAATGTCAGCCGAACCACGGCCGACGCCTGGATCACCAGGTATATCTTCCCGGGTGGCGTGATCCCCTCTGAGGCCCAATTGACACAGGCCAAGGAAGACCTTCTCGTGCTCGAGGACTGGCACAACTTCGGCCCGGACTACGACCGCACTCTGATGGCCTGGGAGGCGAGCTTTCTCGCTGCCTGGCCGGAACTGAAAGAGGTCGAGGGGCTTGACGATCGCTTCTACCGGATGTGGCGATACTACCTGAACATGTCGGCCGGGGGGTTTCGGGCGCGCGGGATGAATCTCTGGCAGATGGTCCTCAGCCATGGTGACGTGTCCCGCTATGTGCCGGTGCGCTGATTCATGACTGAATCTGCCTGGAAATTGCATCGCAAGCGCGTCGATGGGCTTGCCAGAACGCTTACCGACTCTGACGGGCCGGTGCGTCTGAAAAAGCGCACCAGCAACCTGTTTCGTCCGCGGGCCGATGGTGAACGTACGGAGCTCGACGTGACTTCGCTCAACAATGTCATCGAAATTGATGCCCGGGCGGGTGTTGCCGAGGTTGAGGGCATGACGACCTATGTCGACCTGGTTGATGCCACTTTGCCGTACGGACTGGCTCCCGTAATCGTGCCGGAGCTGAAAAGCATCACTGTCGGTGGCGCAATGACCGGCCTGGGCATTGAGTCCAGTGCATTCCGCTACGGGCTGGTGCACCACACCGCGCACGAGATCGATGTGCTTGCCGCGGATGGTCGGGTGCTGACTTGTTCCCCCGAACAGCGTCCGGAGCTGTTCTTCGGTTTCCCGAACTCCTACGGCAGCCTTGGCTATACGACACGGGTACGCGTCGGGCTAATCCCGGTCACTCCGTACGTGCGCCTCGAACACTCTCGCTTCAGCGATCCGGAACAGCTGTTTGCTGCAATCGATGAGGAATGCCGGAATCCGGGCTGCGCCTACCTGGATGGCGTGTACTTCAGCCCCGGGGAGTTCGTTCTCACCCGTGCCCATTTCGTCGACTCGCTACCAGCCGGGACAAGCTCAAGTGACTACACCTGGATGCAGCAGTACTGGAAAAGTCTGAGGCAGAAGGATACAGATTATCTGACCATCCACGATTATCTATGGCGTTGGGACACCGACTGGTTCTGGTGCAGCAAGAACGTCGGTGCCCACCTCAAGCTCGTTCGACTGCTGCTGGGACGCAGGCGCCTTTCGAGTGTCACCTACCAGAAAATCATGCGCGCCAGCCACCACTGGCCCTTGTACCTGCTTTCCAGGTTGCGTCCGGCCACCGAGTCGGTCATCCAGGATGTGGACATCCCCATCGCCAATGTCGCTGCCTTCCTGGCTGAATTCGAAGCCGAAATCGGCATTCGTCCGGTATGGATCTGCCCATTCGTGGTGCCCGACGGGCGGTTCTCACTGTTCGAGCTACGTACGGATACACCCTATATAAACTTCGGCTTCTGGGACCTGGTGCGCTCCAGCGAGCCGGACGGGTATTACAACAAGCGGGTCGAAGACCTGGTAGCCAAACTCGGCGGCAAGAAGAGCCTGTACTCTCGAAGCACCTACGACAAGATGACCTTCTGGTCCGAATATGACCGTGACACCTATGAATCTCTCAAGCGCGAGTGTGATCCCGACGGACGATTCCCCGGTCTGTACGAAAAGGCGGTAAAACAAGGATAGTGACCCAATAGGTACAGGCAGCCAAAACATTCCACCCCGAGTCGATTTCGCTGTCATAATGGGCGACACCTGTCCCCGGTAGCCTTCATGGCCAGACCACGTCACCTTCACCTTTCCGATCTGCACGGTCTCAGCCGTCTGGCAGTTGACGGCGTGATTGGCACCACGTCGCTGGTCGAACAGCTACACCATACGATAGGTCGGAGACGTTTACCGTTCGGTCGGCCCGTAACCGGGTCAACGCGCGGCATCACTGGCCTGGTTTACGGATCCATCTACGGAATTGCCGGAGTTGTCGGCCACGCCGGCAGCCTTGCGTTTGGCCTGGTGCCTGGCTCGGAATCCCGAAAGTCTACACCGGAACGTGAGCACCTTCTGGCCGTGGTCAACGGGATCCTCGGAGATCACCTGGATGAAAGTGAAAATCCATTGGCGATCCCCATGACCTTGCGTCGCGATGGTCGGCCTTTGACTCTGTGCCCGGAGGCGCTGGCTGCCGAACTGTCTCAGCCCGGAAGACGATTGCTGATCGCCATTCATGGCCTGTGCATGAATGATCTGCAATGGTCACCGGCCGGTTCGATGGCCTCCGGTAACCTGCCGGAAAAGCTGGGAGAATCGCTGGGTTATACCGAACTCTACTTGCACTACAACACCGGCCGCCATATTTCGACCAATGGTCGGGAGCTGGCCATGCTACTCGAGCGTTTGGTTGAGCAATGGCCGGAGCCGGTCGAAGAACTGGTGTTGTTCGGCCACAGCATGGGCGGATTGCTGGCCCGAAGCGCCAGTCATTACGGGCAGATTTCCGGACACCGCTGGATCCGTCATTTGCGCAAGCTCATCATGCTTGGCAGCCCCCATCACGGAGCCCCGCTGGAGCGGATTGGCAATCGCGTCGATCAACTGCTGAGCATCAGCCCCTATAGCGCCCCTTTCAATCGTCTGGGTCGCATCCGTTCGGCTGGAATCACCGATCTGCGCCACGGAAACCTGCTCGACGAGGACTGGAGCCGAGGCGACTACTTTGGCTCACCCGAGGACCATCGCAGTCCCGTGCTGCAACTCGATCAGGTCGACCACCATGTTATTGCCGCAACCCGGTTCCATCGCGCCGATACCCTGAAATCCCGTCTTGTCGGTGACGGACTGGTACCGGTCGACAGTGCGCTGGGATATCATCCGGACCCGAGTTTCAAACTCCGGATTCAGCCAGAACACCAACTAGTAGTTCACAGTACCAGCCATGTCGGCCTCCTCCACGATCTCAGGGTTGAAGAGGCAGTGCGGAACTGGTTGAATTGAAGTTGCGCTGACTAAAGTTCGGGCGGTTCAAAGTCGCCAAAGGAGTAGTTGATCGGCGTGGGGGTACAGGCCCATGAATTTATCAGGTCGCCGGTCCGGGATGTGGAAATTGATGATGATCAAGAAGGCGAGGGTAAGTTGCCATGTACGATCTTCCCTATCATAAGGAAACAAACAAACAGGCAGTTAGCGAATTCATTGCCAAGTACCCATTTGCATTCCTGACGGGATGTGATTTGGAAGGGAGGCCGGTTGCGACCCAGGTGCCAGTTTTCATGGAGGAGCAGGATGGGCAACTGGTTCTGAGCGGACATTTGATGAAGGATACGGACCATTACAGGGTTTTCCTGCAAAACGAAAATGTTCTGGTGGTTTTTTCCGGTAAACATGCCTACGTGAGCGGGGCCTGGTACAGCAATCCGAGCACCCCGTCCACGTGGAACTACATGAGCGTGCATGTCAAGGGAACCATCCAGCTTCTCGAAGGTGAGGCTGTCGAGGAAGTGCTAAGGAAGACATCACTTTATTTCGAAAATGGTAATCGAGAGTCTCCAACCATATTCGACAACCTACCCGCAGAGCTACGGGAGAATGCGGTCAAAGCGATCGCGGCATTCAAGATTGAAGTGGCTGAAGTCGATACTGTCTTCAAGCTCAGTCAAGACAGGGATGCTGCGAGCTTCAGCAATATTGTGGAAAAGTTGAAGACCCAGACTGAAGACAGTCGAGTCATCGCATCCGAGATGGAAAAGCGCTTCAGCGAGCTTTTCCCGGAAAA
>SLIZ01000042.1 GCA_007135395.1 Wenzhouxiangellaceae bacterium
AGGCTGACAGCACGCAACTGGCCCGGTCCCTGGAAGAACTGTGGACGTGGATCGGAAGCCAGCAACCGGCAGAATCGATGAAACACGACCTGTAATCCAAGCCGCTGGAATAGCCCTAAAAAAGACCTGACCGACCATGTCCACCCGCGTTCTTCTCCTGATGATTCTGGCTTTCCTGGGCATGCTCCTGTACCTGGAATGGCAACGGGAATATTCGGCCCCGCCGGAACCTGAACCTACCCGGGAGACCGGGCAGGTTGAAGAGTGGTCCGACGATGACGATAGGGACCGTCGGGAACCGGCCCCGGATGTTCCTGATCTTCCGGAGATTGACGAAGACACGGTTACCGATGACCGGCCGGATACCCTTGCCGAGCCGGAACTGCGCCCGGAGCGCCGCATCGAGGTCTTGACCGATGTTCTCAAGATCGAAATCGATCCGGTCGGCGGCAGCATCGTGGACCTTCGCCTGCCCGGATACCCGGTCAGTGTGGATCGGCCGGATGTTCCCTTCCAGCTCCTTGGCCGTGAGTTGCCCTACCTGTACATCACCCAGACCGGCCTGCTCGGCGGGGATGTGGACCTGCCCGATCACAACGCCACCTTCGAGTTCGAGTACGACTACTACGAGCTTGAACCCGGGGCCGACACCCTGGATGTTCCCATGGTCTGGGAAGGCAATGGAATCCGGGTCATCAAGACCTACCGTTTCCACCGGGATGATTATGTGATCGATGTATTCCATCGCATCGAAAACCGCACCGGTGAGGAAATCCGGGGCAGCCGCTACCTCCAGATCCAGCGCACGGAACCTCCCGAGGAATCCGGCATGGCCTTCACCAATCCGGAACGGTTCAGTTACATGGGCGGGGCGATTTATCACCCGGAAGACAAGCTCACCAAAATCTCCCTGGATGATTTTCGAAGCGCGTCCCACATGGATATCGCCGATGGCTGGGCGGCGATGATCCAGCATTACTTTGTCACCGCCTGGATTCCACCGGAAGGGCACCGGCACCGGTATTCCACAGGCACGGTGGATCATCCGGAAAGAAACCGTTACCGGTTGTCGGCAACTTCCGCACCGACCCGGATCAGCGATGGCCAGGATCATGAATTCACCGCCAGGCTGTATGCCGGACCCAAGTTGCAAAAGCGTCTGGATGAAATCGCCGATGGCCTGAGCCTGACCGTGGACTACCGGATCTTCACGGTGTTATCCAAGCCGCTGTTCTGGTTGCTCGACTGGATCCATCGGGTCATCAATCACTGGGGCTGGTCCATCGTGGTCCTGACCCTGTTGATCAAGCTTGCCTTCTACAAGCTCACCCAGGCCCAGTTCCGATCCATGGGCAAGATGCGAAAACTCCAGCCCCGCATCCAGGCCTTGAAGGAGCGCTACGGGGACGACCGGCAGAAATTCGGTCAGGCGATGATGGACATCTACCGGAAGGAGAAGGTCAATCCCCTGGGGGGGTGTTTGCCCATCCTGGTCCAGATTCCCATCTTCATTTCCCTGTACTGGGTGTTGCTGGAATCCGTCGAGTTGCGTCAGACCGCCTGGATGTGGGTACCGGACCTGAGTCGTCCGGACCCTTACTACATCCTGCCCATTCTCAACGGGATCGGCATGATCGTAACCCAGCGACTCATGCCCATGGCCGGCATGGACCCGATGCAGCGCAAGATCATGCAATGGCTGCCGGTGGTCTTTGCCTTCCTGTTCGCCCTGTTCCCGGCTGGTCTGGTGCTTTACTGGGCCACCAATACCTACGTCTCCCTGCTCCAGCAGTGGTACATCCTGCGCCAGCTCGACCAGGAAGAAGAAAAGAAGAACCGATAGGCATCCCCCGGTGGCTGCCTTGACCCGATGAACGCCCCGAATTCCGACACGATCTGTGCCATCGCGACCCCGCCGGGTCGCGGGGGTGTGGGCATCATCCGGGTCTCCGGACCCGATGCGGCCGGGATTGCCGCCACCCTCTGCGGACGTATGCCACCGGCCCGCCAGGTGCGCTACACCGCTATCCAGGACAACCGGGGCTCGACGATCGATCATGGCCTGGTGATCTTCTTTCCCAGGCCGGCCTCCTTTACCGGTGAAGACGTGGTGGAGATTCAGGGCCACGGTTCCCCGGTTGTTCTCGAGATGATCGTCCAGGCCCTTGTCGCCGCCGGCGCCCGCCGGGCCGGCCCGGGGGAGTTCAGCCAGCGGGCCTTTGTCAACGATTGCATGGACCTGGCCCAGGCCGAGGCCATAGCCGATCTGATAGCCGCCGGCAGCGAACAAGCTGCCCGGGCGGCCCGGCGAAGCCTGGCCGGCGCCCTTTCCAAAGAGGTCAACGGCCTGATCGAGGGGCTGGTCGCCCTTCGGGTGTGGGTGGAAGCGGCGCTGGATTTTCCCGACGAGGATATCGATTTTCTGGCCGAGCCCCGGGTCACTGAAAAGCTAGAAAGCCTGGCCGGGGGGCTGGATGACCTGATCCGGCGGGCCGGGACCGGGCGGCGGCTGGTCGACGGCATACGGGTGGCCATCGCGGGCAAGCCCAATGCGGGCAAGTCCAGTCTGCTCAATGCCCTGACCCGGGATGAAACCGCGATTGTCACCCCGGTGCCGGGAACCACCCGGGACGTACTGCGGGCTGATGTGGTCATCGACGGTCTTACAGTGACGTTTTCCGATACCGCCGGGCTGCGCGAGACCGGGGATGTGGTGGAAGTCGAGGGGGTTCGCCGGGCCCGAGGGGAACTGGCCGCTGCCGACCTGGTGCTCTGGGTTCGCGATATCACCGATCCCGATTCGGGTCCGGCACCGGAAGTCGACCCGGCCATTCCGGTGCTCGATCTGGCCAACAAGATCGATCTGACCGATATCCTGCCCCGGGTCGACGGGGATACCCTGTACCTGTCTGCGGTTACCGGGGCCGGACTGGAAGCGCTTGCCCCGACTATTCTCGATCGCCTCCACGTGGACCCCGGCGAAGGGGAATTTACCGCCAGGAAACGTCATACCGAAGCTCTGGAGCGGGCCCGGACCCACCTGGCTGCCGGACGGGCGGAGCTTGAGGCAACCGGCAGTGGTGAGCTGTTGGCCGAGGAACTGCGCCGGGCTGCCGACGCCCTGGGAGAGATCACGGGCCGGATGAGTGCCGATGACCTGCTTGGCGAAATCTTCTCGAGCTTTTGCATCGGAAAATAATGCCGCTTTCGGAACCCGGCCCGGGGTTCTATACTGGTTTCGGACCAATCAACATTGAAAGGAACGCATCCATGCACAGCGTTCGCCAGATCCTGAAAGAAAAGACATCCGGAACCATCTGGTCGGTCAGCCCGGATGACTCGGTGCTCGATGCCATCAAGTTCATGGCCGAAAAGCGAATCGGTGCCGTGTTGGTCATGGAAGGGGACCGGCTGGAAGGCATCATGTCCGAGCGCGACTATGCCCGCAAGGTGATTCTCAAGGGCCGCAAATCCGCCGAGACCCGGGTTCGGGAAATCATGACCTCCGATGTAAAAACCATTCCGCCGGAGACCACCGCTCAGCAGGGCCTGGCTCTTATGACCGAGGGTTTTTTCCGCCACCTTCCGGTTGTCGAGGACGACCAGGTCATCGGTGTGGTGTCCATCGGGGACCTGGTTGCTGCGGTAATCGAAGACCAGAAGTCGCTTATCGACCAGCTTGAACGTTACGTGACCGGTTAGGGAACCACCGGGACCGGTTTGTCGTCACCAGGCCTGTAGCGCTGGCGACGGTGGACCCGTGGCTGTCACCATCCGGCCGGCAC
>SLIZ01000119.1 GCA_007135395.1 Wenzhouxiangellaceae bacterium
GCACTTCATCGCCAATGACTTCAGCGTCCACTACGGCCTGGCCACCGACGGCGGTGACCTGCCCCAGGACATGCTGATCGAGATCGACACCGCGACCGGTGATTTCGAAGAGGTCGGAACGGTCAGTGGCGGACCCGGCGATACCTGGACCTCCATGAAATTCGATCACAGCACCGGAACGGTCTTTGCGACCTCGCCGGATGCGCTCTACGAGATCGATGTGGATGCACTGGAAGCGACCCTTGTCGGCCCGATCGAGGGCGACGGTGTCAACCCCGAGCCGGTGGTCATATCCATGGCGATCTCACCGGACGGCCTGATGTATGGCATCGACATCGTCGACGACGTGTTGCTGGCCATCGACAAGACCTCTGGTGAGGCCTCGGTCATCGGTCCGCTGGGCGTGGCCCCGAGCTTTGCCCAGGACATGGACTTCGACCAGACCGACGGCACCCTGTACTGGGGCGGCTACTTCGGTGGTGGCGACAGTCAGCTGATGACGATCGATACCGATACCGGTGCGGCCACGTCGCTTGCCGATGTGGATGGCGGCTCGGAGCTGCTTTCGTTCTCCATCGCCCAGCCCGGTGCCGGCACCTGTGCACAGGCCGACGATATCGGCTGGCTCAGCCTTAGCCCGGATCTGGGTAGCGTTGACGCCGGGTCAAGCGAGAGCGTGGAAGTTCTCATGGATGCCGAAGGCCTCTCGGAAGGCACCTACCAGGCCGATATCTGTGTCGATACCAGCGATCCGGAATTCGGCCAGGCTGTGGTTCCCGTGACCCTGGAGATTGGAGACGAGCCTGAAGACGAGATCTTCGAGGATCGCTTCGAGGCTGACGACAACAGCTAAGGTGTAACCATCCGGAAAGCAACTGCCTTGCAGTTGAAAGGGCCGCCCCCCGGGCGGCCCTTTTTTTTGCCCGTTCCCCGGCGTCTCATCCTCCACTCTCCCTGAACCGGCACCATTACAGCCGGAAGTTTTCTTCCATCATTTCCCCCTCGTCCAGGACACGCGGCCTCAATCGGCTTGTCCGAGGGCGGCATGCGCTGTTGTGGCGCACCCTGTTGAACGACCAAAGAAAACTCTCAAGTCACCGACCTGTGTTGGCCTGTATTCACGGCCGTGAACACGAAGGTGTTTGACCCTGCAAGTACTATGGGATACAGTTAAGATTGGTGGGAGAATAACGCCACGAAATAGCAAGCCATCCTTCCCGAAGTGTTTCTTCACAGGCTTCAGGAGGAATCCCTTGTCTCCAAAGGGTTCAGGATTGCAGGCCGGTTTCAGGCGAAGAACCCACATAACGCCGGCTTCACTGCGGGGCCCAGGAAGGGGTGGGCCGGTATCAGGCGCAGATGCCTGAGAAGTCAAAATTAACACTTATTGTCCGAATTGATTGTTATAGCCGCCTGGGAGGGCACATGAAACTGGTCACTATTCCTAAACACCTGTTGTACCTCTTCTTTTTCACCTTTTTTCTCGCACCCCAACTTGCGCTGGCCGAAAGCCAGCTTTTTGTTTCCCCGGAAGTTGAAAGCGCCATCAATGCGGGTGATAGAGTCGAAATCATCGCTCATTTTTCGGGCACGCCGGACCTTGCACCTGCCTATGGCATGAGCTGGACGGACCGGGGGCGCTGGGTTCACCAGGCCATGACCGAGGCCTCGCAGGCAGCCCAGTCCGACCTGCGCGGCCAGTTGCGGGCAATGGGTGCCGATTATCGGCCGCTCAACGCCTTTAACATGATCGTCATCCCCGATGCCGACAACGCGATACTCCAGACCGTGATTGCCGACCGATCGGTTCGCGGCATTTTCGCAAAGCCGGAATTTTTCCTGACCGGATACAAGGTCGATGGTGACTTCGACGGTGGAGCCCGCAGTGTGGAACCCAACCTGGACCAGATCCGGGCATCGGATGTCTGGAACCAGCTGGGTATTACCGGCGAGGACGTGGTTGTCGGAATCAACGACACCTCGGTCCGTTACACCCACAACGCACTGGTTAACCAGTACCGTGGCAACCTCGGTGATGGAGATTTTGACCACAACTACAGCTGGTACGACCCGAATACCGGTGCGCCGGCACCCTTCCCCGAGTTCCATGGCACCCATGTAGCAGGAATCGCCGTTGGTGACGATGGTGCCGACAACCAGATTGGTGTGGCCCCTGGCGCGAAGTGGATGGCCTGCGGCGGTTGTGCCGGCGGTGCCTGCGGCGGCGTGATCGAATGCCTGGACTGGATGACCGCCCCGACCGATGTCAACGGGGACAACCCGGATCCGGACCAGCGTGCACACCTGGTCAACAATTCCTGGGGCAGTTGCGCCCAGACCCACAATGCCGGCCTGTATGATCCGATTTTCGATTCCATGTATGCCGCCGGCGTCATTCCGTTTTTCTCCAACGGCAACAACAATGCCTTTGGTTGTGGATACCCGTCACCGCCGGGACTGAACACCGTGGGCGACCCGGCCCGTAATGGTCGCGTGCTGGGAATCGGCTCGACCACCCAGACTGGCGGCAACTACGCCTTCCATTCCAACTGGGGCCCGACGGACAACGACAACCCGGGAATGCCGGATTCGTTTGACCATTTCGGTTATCCGGACCTCAAGCCCAATGTTTCCGTTCCCGGCCAGGGCATTCGCTCTGCCGTCGAAGGAAGCGACAGTGGCTACGGTGGCGCCACGGGTACATCCATGGCATCTCCTCACGCGGCCGGTGTTGTGGCCCTGATGATCTCGGCAGCCCCGGTTCTGGCTGGCGACTTTCAGACCATCGGCACGATCCTGCAGGACACCGCCATCCACGTTGAATTCGACGGCGGCGGTGCGGGCGATCCGGACGTGGAGCCGGGAGTCAACCATCCCAACTATGCTTCCGGCTGGGGCGAGATCGATGCCCTGGCCGCCGTTGAGGCCGCCATTGCTGCTGCCGGACCCCAGGGTATCGTGGCCGGAACGGTGACCAACGCCGATACCGGCGCGCCCATCGAGAGCGTCAACGTACTGATCGAGAATCCCGAGCCACCGCCGGCCGAGTGGCTGGCCTTTACCGATTCCAACGGCCAGTATGAAATGTCGGTGTCAATCACTGACAATGGCGGTTACACGGTGGAGTTTTCCCGCAATGGCTTCGAGTCGGCGATGGTTACCGACGTGGAAGTCAATGAGGGCGAGACAACGACGGTCGATATAGCCCTTGACCCGGTCGACTCGGTTGAAGTCAGCGGCGTTATCACCGATGCAAACACTTCATCCCCGATTGCCGCCCAGGTTTCTGCTGTCGATGAGGATGGTTTCCCCTACGGCCCGGTGACCAGCGATTCCGGGACCGGGGCATACAGCCTCGACCTGCCGGAAGGCCTGGAGTACTCCCTGACCGCATTCGGGGGAGGCTATGAATCCGAAACCCGCGAGATCGGCCCGCTGACCAGCGATCTCACCGAGGACTTCGAACTGGCCGCCGGAATCATTGAGCTTCCGGGTACCGCCAGCCTCACCCTGCTCCGCGGTACCGAGGATTCGGTCAGTGTGGAAATCGACAATACCGGGACGGCGGACGCCGAAATCACCCTCGCCCTTATTGCAGACGGGGACGCCCTGGACGAAGACTTTGAAACAAGCTTCCCGCCGGCCGGCTGGACCGTTGCCGACGACGACGGCAGTGGTTGTGTCTGGATGCGCACCGATGAGTGGCCGATGAC
>SLIZ01000060.1 GCA_007135395.1 Wenzhouxiangellaceae bacterium
CTCTGCGCCTCAGCGGCTCTGCGCGACATAATCTGGTTCGTTGGTTCTTTGGTTCGTTGGTTTGTTCGTTAAAATCAAAACCGGAAACCGGAAACCGTTATTCCTTCACCTTGACCCTTCCTCCCTCGCCCTGTCAATCTGCTTTTTCCGGCGGAAGCCGATGAGGATGCCGGTGAAGTAGGCGACGGTGAGAAGGGTCTGGACGCCGGCGCCGATTCGGGCTTCGGGGGTTGACCACCATTCCATGACGCCGAAGCTGAAATACACCAGTATGACGCAGCCGCCGATGACCAGGCCGTGGACGGATTTTTTCCATACCCAGGGCAGGAGGATGAGCAGGGGAATCATGGTGGTGGAAAGGACTGCCACCGGGCTGTATTCCTGCAGGGGCTGGACGAAGAGAAACCAGACGGGTTGCCAGACAAGCAGCAACACGAAACTCCAGCGGGACATTTCAAGCATCGACGGGACTCCCTGCCAGGCCCACGGCCGCCCGGGCGACTCGCTTGCCAAGTAGCCGGCACAGGTGAATTTCATCTCCGTCCACGGCCCGGTCGCTGTCGGGCCCGGCCCAGTGACTGGGCCCGTAGGGGGTGCCGCCGGTGGTGGTGGTGGTCAGGCGTTTTTCGGTATAGGGCAGGCCGACGATCAGCATGCCGTGGTGAAGCAGGGGCACCATCATGGTCAGCAGGGTAGATTCCTGACCACCGTGGAGGGTTGCCGTGGAGGTAAACACCCCGGCAGGCTTGCCCGCCAGGGTGCCGGAAAACCATTCGCTGCCGGTCCCGTCGAGGAAATGCTTCATGGCCGAAGCCATGTTGCCGAAGCGGGTCGGACTGCCCAGGATCAGCCCGGCGCATTCATCCAGGTCGGAGCGTTCGACCACTGCCGGGCCGTCGGCGGGCAGTTCGCGCTTTTTCGGCTCCAGTGCGGAGGTCACCGGGGTCACGGACCGAAGCCGGGCATTCATGCCGTCCACTGACTCCACGCCGCGGGCCACTTCCCGGGCCATGGACAGGGTGTTGCCGTGAACGGAATGGACGAGTACGAGGATTTCAGCCATGTCTTAAAGAATCTCCAGTACGTTTTCCGGCGGCCGGCCGATGCGGGCCTGGCGACCATTATCCAGGATGGGCCGCTGGATCAGTCGAGGATGGTCGGCCATGGCTGTAAACAGGGCGTCGTCGTCCAGGCTTTCATCGTTCAGGCCCAGATCCCGGTATTCCTTCTCGCCGGCACGCATCATTTCCCGGGCAGTAACGCCCATGCGTTTGGCCAGTGCCTTGAGGGTTCCGGCGTCCGGCGGGGTCTTCATGTACTCGACGATCCGTGGCTCCACACCGCGCTCGGAAAGCAGGGCAAGGGTTTGACGAGACTTGGAACATCGCGGGTTGTGGTACAGAATCAGTGCCATGACTTCAAAGACTCCAGAGGAAAACGAGTTGCTGCCCCCGGCCCGCAAGCCGGGAAGGGCTGTTCATCCTACCGGAATAAGGGCCGTTTCGGACAGGGAATGGATTCGCTCATTCGCCGACCACCTCTGGCGCAACTTTCAGGCCGACCGCTGCTTCGAGGCTGCCGCTGCCCTCGCCTACGGCACCCTGCTGGCCCTGGTGCCGCTGGTGGCAGTGATGCTGGGCGTGATTTCGGCCTTTCCGGTTTTCGATGTCTGGGCCGAGGAACTGCAGACCTTCATATTCGAACACTTCGTACCCGCTGCCGGCGATGTGGTCCAGGAGTACATGCAGCAGTTCGTCCAGCAGACTACCGGCCTGACCGGTACCGGGACCCTGTTCCTGGTAGCCATTGCCCTGCTGCTGATGGGCAATATCGAGAAAATATTCAACCGCATCTGGCGGGTTCCGGCCAACCGGCAGCCGGGCAGCCGGATCGCCATGTACTGGGCGGTGCTGACCCTTGGGCCCCTGCTGATCGGAGCCAGCCTGGTGGTCAGTTCCTACCTGGCCGCATTTTCCGTGTATGCCCCGGGGGTCGCCCGGGGAGCCTTTCGGACCATGGTTCTGGGTGTGACACCTTTTCTTGTGACCCTGCTGGCCTTCATGATGCTTTTCATCGTGGTTCCGAACCGGCGGGTCCTGATCCGCCATGCTCTGGTCGGCGCTGTGGTCTCGGCCATACTTTTCGAACTGGCCCAGCGGGGATTTGTCTTCTATGTGGCCAATTTCCCAACCTACCAGCGGCTGTACGGGGCCCTGGCCACCCTGCCCCTGTTCCTGGTCTGGATCTACGTTTCCTGGGTTGTGATCCTGCTGGGGGGAAGCATTACCGCGGCGCTGACCACCTTCCGCTACCGGCGGGCCGCATGGCGCTGGTCGTCCCGCCACGAATTCCAGCTCGCATTGCGGCTGATGGGGCACTTCTGGCACGCCCAGCGACGGGGTGAATCCCTGTCCAGCGGCACATTGCTTTCCCGGGAACCGGCAGCAACGGATGCCCAGCTCCAGCGACTTCTGGGGAATCTTCACACCGCCGGCATGGTCCAGATTGATGACGAGGGCGACTGGTTCCTGACCGCCGACCTGGCCGAGCTTTCACTTCGCGACCTGTACCATGCCGGGGAATTCGTGCTGCCGATAACAGAAATTCCCCGAATGCCTTCGGAAAATCACTGGGACCGGGCGCTGATCGAGGCACTGCAAGATGTGAACCAGGGAGCCGGCCCGGTAATGGACCGGTCCATCAAGTCCCTTTTGATGTTCGAACGGAAACGAGATACGACATGATTCGAGTACTGCCTGCAATTCTTGCCCTGGCAATGGCCGGGCCTGTACTGGCTGACGAACCGGCCAACGACAAGCCGCTGGATTTCGATCTGGATAATCTCCAGGGGAAGCAAGTGAGCCTTTCCGACTACCGGGGCCACTGGGTGGTGGTCAACTACTGGGCCACCTGGTGCGCTCCCTGCCGCAAGGAGATCCCGGACCTTTCCAATCTCCACGATGACCGGGACGACATCACGGTCCTGGGGCTGGCCTTCGAGGACACGGAGATCGAGGTTTTCGAGGCCTTTCTCGAACAATACCCGGCCAGTTATCCCATCATGCCGGTGGATACCTTTGATCCCCCGGAAGCCTTCGGTCCGCCCAGGGCGCTGCCCACAACCCACCTGGTCGATGCCGATGGCTACAAGGTCAACACCTGGGTGGGGCCGGTAACCAGCGGCGATATTACCGGGTGGATCGAAGACCAGTGAGCAAAAGCCTGTCGACCATGAAAAAACTGGAACTTTCACAACAGGAATGGCGGGAGCGGCTGAGCGATGAGCAGTACCGGGTCACCCGACAGGCAGGCACGGAACGGCCCTTTACCGGGGAATACGATGAGCATTTCGAGCCCGGGGTCTACCACTGTGTTTGCTGCGACCACCCGCTGTTCGATTCGGCCTCGAAGTTCAATGCCGGGTGCGGCTGGCCCAGCTACCATTCCGAGCTCGAGGATGCCGGCCTGGTCCAGCGCCTGGATGAAAGCCACGGGATGCGCCGGATCGAACTGCTCTGCCCCCGCTGCGATGCTCACCTGGGCCACGTGTTCGAAGACGGGCCGCCGCCGACCGGCCTGCGTTACTGCATCAACTCTGCATCACTGAATTTCCGGCCCCGGGGCTGAAAGCCCGGCAGGCGGGCACCAGGAAAAGCCGCACACCCTTGAGCGCCCGGTGATCTTCTGCTATCCGGTTGAAAACCCGGCCGGA
>SLIZ01000004.1 GCA_007135395.1 Wenzhouxiangellaceae bacterium
CACCAGTGGGCGACGATGCCCGGCACCAGGGCATAAAGAACCTGGCGCATCATGCCGCCCACGGTGTTGACCGGGGGCATATGGGGGGCGCCAGCGACTTCGAAGCGTCTCAAGACGGCTGCCTAGTGACGGTCGCGTGGGTCATTTCTTCTTCTGCCGGGCCCGCTCCAGGGCGGCTGCGACCTGATCCTTGGCCTGGTTACGGTCGGTGAGTTTTTCTTTTCGTGCCTGCCTGCGGGCCTGGCGTTCGGCCTTTTCCCGGGCCAGGCGTTGTTCCCGGGCCTCGAAGCGTTCCCGGGCCCGCCTGGCCCTTTCGGCCTCCACACCCCGGCGGGAAAGCTCGTCCTTGCCGTGGCGGTAGTAATCGACCAGCGGGATATGGCTGGGACAGACCTGGGCGCAGCAGCCGCATTCGATGCAGTCGAACAGGTCGAGCTCCCGGGCCTCGTCGAAGTTTTCCCCCCGGATTTGCTGAAACAGGGTCTGGGGCAGCAAGCCGGCCGGGCAGACCCGAACGCACTCGCCACAGTTGATGCACGGCATCACCGGCTGGGTTGAGGCCAGCTCGCTGTCGGTCAGGGCCAGCAGGCAGTTGGTTCCCTTGGTTACCGGTACCTGGTCGCTTGCAAGCGGCAGCCCGGACATGGGGCCGCCCAGGATCAGGCGCCGGGTGTTGTCTGAAATTCCACCGGCGGCTTCGAGCAGGTCCGTTGCCGGGGTGCCGACAAGGGCTTTCAGATTGCACGGGCTGGCCACACCGGGGCCGGTGACGGTCACGATCCGGTCGATGACCGGCCGGCCCTCGCTGACGGCTTCGTTGACCGCCGCGGCCGTTGCCACGTTGATGCACACAACACCCAGGTCCTGGGGCAGACCGTCGTGGGGGACCTCGCGCCCGGTCAGGGCCTGGATCAGTTGCCGTTCCCCACCTTCCGGGTAGATGGTGGCGACCTGGACCAGGTGCACGATGCCCTCCGGGGCGTTTTCCATTCGAGCCTGTTCAAGCCTTTCGGCGACCATGCCCATCTGGTCTTCGATGGCCACGACAACCCGCCGGGCGCCGGTAGCCCGTGCCAGCATCAGCCCGCCTGCGATCACCGATTCGGGACGTTCACGCATGAGCATTTCGTCGCAGGCGATCCAGGGCTCGCACTCGGCTCCATTGAGGATCACCGTGTGCAGGTCCGGCCAGTCGCCGGCCAGTTTGCCCGCGGTGGGAAACATGGCTCCGCCGAGACCGACCAGGCCGCAGGACCGGATATGGGCGATCAGTTTGTCCCGGTTATCCCGGTCCGGCTCTGCCAGCGGTGCGCATTCGGTCCAGCGATCCAGTCCATCGGGTACCAGTACGATACACGGGGCCTGGCTGCCGGGCGGCCAGGCCACCGGCCATTCGCGAATCCCTGCGATTTTCCCGGAGGTGGGCGCATGGACGGGAACAGCCCGGAGGCCTGTGCCCCGGGCGAGAAGCTGGCCCTTGAGCACCTTGTCTCCGGGCTCCACCACGGCCTCGTCGGGCCGGCCCTGGTGTTGCTGGATCGGTATGTAAAGCCGTTCGGGAAGGGGGGGAGTTCCCACCGGGGACTGGCAGGCGACCTGCTTGTGGTGGCGAAGCTTCAGCCCGCCGAAAAAGGGATGCAGCCGCTGACCGGGCAGGGTCTCATCCATGTACGGCTGTCCGCGGTTTGTTCCGTCGATCTTCCCCGCCATTGGCGGGTTCCGGTGAGTCGATTACTTGTAGATCCAGCGATCGGGCATCGCCAACCGAATCACCCGGCCTGGGCCAGCGCCAGTCATCCGGGCGTTCGACCAGGTCAATACAGTCCACCGGGCAGGGGGGCAGGCACAGCTCGCAGCCGGTGCACTCATCGGCAATGACCGTATGCATCAGGCGGGATGCACCCACGATGGCATCCACCGGACAGGCCTGGATGCAAAGCGTGCAGCCAATACAACGGTCTTCGTCAATGACCGCAACAATCGGGGGCTTGGTTTCTCCACGCTCGGTGTCCAGGGGTTTGGGTTCCCGACCCAGAAGCTCGGCCAGGGCCTTGACGCCGGATTCGCCGCCGGGCGGGCACTGGTTGATGTCCGCCTCGCCGCTGGCAATGGCCTGGGCATAGGGACGGCAACCGGGATAGCCGCACTGGGCACACTGGGTCTGGGGCAGGATCGAGTTGATCTGCTCGACCACCGAATCATCGTCGGCCTGCCAGTACCGAGCTGCGATGCCCAGGCCCAGGCCGAAAGCCAGGGCCAGCCCGCCGAGAACTAGAATGCCGGTCCACATGGGGCGTATTCTAACCGGGACGGTAATGGGAAGCGGGGTACACTAGTGTACCCCGCCACTCATTCTGTAACTTTCAGCGAGTCGGAAAGCGCTTAGCTGCAAGGCATGGCTCGCAGGCAATGGCAGCGCCCTTACCAAGAGACATAACGCCGCAGATGAGCGCTTTCCGGCTCGCCCTTCGGGAGCGCGCCTGAGCCGACATTGCGGCGTTGCGCCCCTTGTAAAGGGCTGGCCATTCACTGCGGGTCGCGCCTTGCACTGTCGGCTCAGGCACGCTCTGAATGTTACACAATGAATGGCGGGGTACACTAGAGACGGGCAAACCCGGCAAAGCCCATGAAAGCCAGCGCCATCAGCCCGGCGGTGATCAGGCCAATGGGAGCACCCTGGAAACTGGCTGGCACATCGGCCAGCCGGATCTTTTCCCGGGCCGCCGACAGGGTGATCAGAACCGCTCCGAAACCGACCGCAGCACCCAGCCCGTACACTGCCGATTCCACCAGGCTGTCGTGCTGCCGCAGGTTGAGCAGCGCAACCCCGAGAACCGCGCAATTGGATGTGATCAGGGGCAGGTAAATGCCCAGAACCCGGTAGAGAATCGGGCTGGCCGTGCGCATGATGATCTCGGTGAGCTGGACCAGGGTGGCGATGACCAGGATAAAGCCGATGGTGGCCAGAAACTCCAGCCCGAGAGGCGTAAGTACCCAGGTGTCGAGCAGGTAGGAAGCAACGGTCGAAAGGGTCAGCACAAAGGCAGTGGCCAGGGACATGCCGATGGCACCTTCGAGCTGGTTGGAAACTCCCATGAATGGACACAGGCCCAGAAACTGGATCAACACGAAGTTGTTGACCAGCGCTGCACCTACGATGATCAGCAACAGGTCCACGGATTCGGTCAGCCGGCCCGGTTCATTTCACCCGCATTCCCGGTCGGGCCCCGGAATCCGGGCTGAGAAGCCAGGGTCGACCGTCTGAATCCGATGCGGCAAGCACCATGCCTTCGGAAGTGCCAAAGCGCATCTTGCGCGGGGCCAGGTTGGCAACCACCACGGTCAGCCGGTCTTTGAGTTCCCCGGGCTCGTAATGGCCCCGGATACCGGCCAGCACGGTACAGGAATGGTCACCAAGATCCAGCTCTAGCTGCAGCAGCCGGTCGGCTCCTTCGACTTGTGTGGCGTTCACGATCCGGGCGACGCGCAGATCGATACGGGCAAAGTCGGCAAACTCGATGGTCTCGGCGACCGGCTCGATTTTCGGGTCGGCCGGCGAGGTGTCCTCGTCTGTTTCTCCGCCAGCCCCGTCTGTTTCCCCACCCGCCCCGGGTGTTGCTTCCAGGGACTCCCGGCTGTCTTCCATCATGGCTTCGATCCTGCTTGAGTCAATCCGGGTCATCAGGGGCCGGAAC
>SLIZ01000240.1 GCA_007135395.1 Wenzhouxiangellaceae bacterium
CGTCCGTGGACTGCGTTCTCGGCGCTTGATGTAGACCATGCTACACCTGGCGCGCCGACGCCTTGCCACGAACGCTGAGAGACAAGCTGAATGTCTGCTGATTAGTGATCTCGTTAGTAACGTCCTGTAGCGCCGGACACCAGCCTATCACGGCCGCTTAAATAGCGGTCAAATCAAGCCTTTTCCAATGACAAATGAGCCTGAACGGCGCGCGTATTTCCAACGACAGGTAAGCCTGAAGGCGGTTCGGAGTCTGGGATCATCGGAGGATTATCGTGACTCTCACAACGCAAGGACTACAGCCCCTGGAACAGATCCGGGATTTCGTCGATGACAGCCAACCGCCCGACCGAACCTCGACCTAATGACGGGCTCACCGGCGCAGGGGCCGTCGAAGTCCTGCAACTGGCGGCCTGGCAGGTCCACGGTGCTGCCAGCGGACCGGACAGGCCCGCGGCGAGCCGGCTGAAAGCGGGGCTCCGGGTGCCCCGTTCCCGAAAAGGGGGGCTGGCTGCCTTGGACGGGGTGGCAGACGCGTTCAAGGCATCACGGCATCAAGCCGGCCGGTTTGTCGTATACCATAGGCCGCTGCCCTCGAACCCATACCCTGTAGCCATGCGCATCATCACCCTCAACGCCAACGGAATTCGCTCGGCCCAGCGCAAGGGGTTTTTCGACTGGCTCCGGCGCCAGCGGGCCGATGTGGTATGCATCCAGGAAACCAAGGCCCAGGAACACCAGCTCACCGATCCGGATTTCCATCCCCGCTACATGAAGGGCGGGGCGGTCTACCACGATGCCGAGAAGAAGGGCTACAGCGGTGTGGCGCTGTACATGCGCAAGACCCCCGATCGGGTGCAGTCGGGCATCGGCTGGGCGACCATGGACACCGAAGGCCGCTGGCTGCAGGCGGATTTCGGGAAGCTTTCGGTGATCTCCCTGTACCTGCCGTCGGGCTCATCCGGCGAACACCGTCAGGCCATCAAGTTCCAGGTCATGGACTACCTCAAACCCCACCTGGAACGCCTGGCCGCCGATGGCCGGGAATACATCATCTGCGGGGACTGGAACATCGCCCACCGCAAGATCGACCTGAAGAACTGGCGCTCGAACCAGAAGAATTCCGGCTTTCTGCCCGAGGAACGGGCCTGGATGGACGAGATCTTCGGTCCCATCGGGCTGGTCGACGGGTTTCGCCAGGTCGATCCGAGGCCGGAGCAGTACACCTGGTGGTCGAACCGGGGCCGGGCCCGGGAGAAGAACGTGGGCTGGCGGCTCGACTACCAGGTCATCACGCCCGGGCTGGCCGGGGTAGCCGAACGGACACGGATTTATACCGATCGGAAATTCTCCGACCACGCCCCCCTGGTTCTCGACTATGACTGCTGACGCGGCCGATACCCTGGCCGGCCGGGAGGAACCCCAGGCCTGGTGGCGTTTGTATTTCGACCGCCGGTTGCTCTACATCTTTGTCCTCGGCTTTGCCAGTGGCTTTCCCTGGGCAATCATCGGCAATGCCTTTTCGGTCTGGCTGGCCGATGCCGGGCTGACCCGGACCAGCATCGGGGTACTGGGCAGCGTCACCATGATCTTTGCACTGAATTTCCTCTGGGCACCCCTGCTCGACCGGGTCCGGCTGCCCGGATTCTGTTCCCGACTGGGCCAGCGCCGGGGTTGGATCCTGCTGGCCCAGCTTGGAATCCTGGCTGGAACGGTCGCCATTACGTTTACCGACCCGGCCACCGGGATCATGGCCACGGCCGTTGCCGCCGCAGTCATCGTGTTCGCTGCCGCCACCCAGGACGTGGGCATCGACGCCTACCGTATCGAGACCATTCCCGCCTCCGAGCCCCGGGGCATGGCGGCGGCCTCGTCGGTTACCGCCGCCGGCTGGTGGACCGGGGCCGGGCTGCCCGGAGCCGGTGCCTTCTGGATTGCCGGTACCGCGGCGGGCGGCTGGACCATGGCCTATGCCTTCCTCGGGCTTGTCATGCTCGTTCTGATCTTTGTCACCCTGTTGCTCCCCGAACCCGAATCCAACCGGGAAGAGCGCCAGGCCGAAGACGAACAGCGGGTACGGAAACTGCTGTCGGACAAGCGTTCCCCGGGCAGGCTCAGCACCGTGATTGCCTGGCTGACGGTGACCGCCGTGTTGCCCTTTGCCGAGTTCGTCCGGCGCAACGGCGTTCGTCTGACCATCTCCATTCTCGGCTTTATCGTTTTGTTCAAGATCGGCGAAGCCTACATGGGCCGGATGGCCGCCGTGTTCTATCGGGAGCTTGGCTTTTCCCACCAGGAAATCGCCATGGTCAGCGGCGTCATGGGCTGGTTCACCATGACCGCCTTCATGCTCCTGAGCGGGGTGATCACCGTCCGGATGGGTATATTCCGGGGGCTTTTGATCAGCGGGGTCGCCATGGCCTCGGCCAACCTCATCTACTCGGCCATGGCCCTGGTGGGGCCAAACATGGGGTTGTTTGCCTTTGCCGTGGTGGCCGACAACTTCACCACGGCCTTTTCCACCGTGGCCTTCGTGGCCTTTGTGTCCTTTCTCACAAGCCAGGTCTACACCGCCAGCCAGTACGCCCTGATGGCGTCACTCGGCAACCTGAGCCGGACTTCCCTTGCCGCCGGCAGCGGCTGGGCGGTGGATGTTCTGGGCGGCAACTGGGCCCTGTTTTTCTTCATCACGGCCATCATGGTCACACCCAGCCTGGTGCTGCTGGTTTTCCTGCGCTACCAGCTCACCGAACGTCTGGGGGACGTGTTTTCGAAACATCGACGACCGGATGACCGGCCGGATACAGTGCACCCAACCGAACCGGATGACGCGCCCCGGTAATACTCCGGGTATCCACCGCCCGGCCTTCCACATGCTCCCGGGCCAGCCAGGCAAACAGGACGGCTTCCATGGCATCGGCGCTGATGCCCGGGGCTGCAGCCGGCTCCACGGGGACCGGGTCCAGGGCCCGGGCAATGGCATCGATCAGGGCTTCATTGTGTACACCGCCGCCGGTCAACAGCACCCGGTCCGGCCGACGGCTTCCTGCAAGGTTCTCGGCCAGGCTGCGGGCGGTCAGCGCAAGCAGGGTCGCCTGGACATCCCGGGGTTCGATGCTTCCCGGTCCTCGCTCCTCCAGCCAGTCGAGGTTGAAATACTCCGTGCCGGTGGCCTTCGGTGGCACCCGGCGAAAGTAGGGGTCGGCCAGCAAACGATCGAGCAGCTCCGGAACTACCTGACCGCCGGCGGCCCATTGCCCGCCTGAGTCCATGGCCTGGCCACGATGGCGCAGACACCAGGCGTCCATCAGCCCGTTGGCAGGGCCCGTATCGAAGCCTTCCGGAGCCTGTCCCGGGCGCAGCCAGGTCACGTTGGCGATCCCGCCCAGGTTGATCACCGCCCGGGTCTCGCTCGGGCTTGCAAAAAGGACCTGGTGGATCAGCGGGGCCAGGGGGGCACCCTGGCCACCGGCGGCCAGGTCGGCGCGGCGAAAGTCGGCCACCACATCGATACCGGTTCGTCCGGCAATGGCCGCCCCGTCACCCAGTTGAACCGTAAAAGGGGGGGTCTCGTCGGGGGCATGGAACAGGGTCTGGCCGTGACTGCCTATTGCGCGCACGTCACCTGGCCGGATACTGGCCGCCTTCAGCAGGTCACCGGCGGCGGCGGTGAACACTTCAGCGACCCGCGCATCAAGCCGGCCCCAGGCACCGGCATCCAGCCGCCGCCCTTCCCTTCCGACGGCAATCAGTTCGGTTCGAAGGGCATCAGGCCAGGGGTATTCCTCGAATTCCAGCAGTTGCGGGCTTGCGCCGGAAAAGTCCACCAGCGCCGCATCAATGGCATCCACGCTGGTGCCACTGATAAGGCCGATGTAAACCGGGCTCATTCGCTGCCGCTGGCCACTCTCAGGGGATACAGGTCAGCTTCGTCCAGGCGGGCCAGGAGCTCCTGGCGCTGCTCTTCGAAACGGGGCAAGTATGCCTCCGGCAACGGATCGGCTTCCGGCAGGTCGACGGTACGCGGATTGCGATGGGTCCCGTCGACCAGGAATTCGTAATGCAGGTGAGGTCCGGTGGCCATTCCGGTGGCTCCCACGGTGCCGATGGTTTCGCCCTGCCGGACCCGGTCGCCGCGGTTGACGTGACGTCGGTTAAGGTGCAGATAGCGGGTCACGATGTTGTTGCCGTGGCGGATGAAGACATAATTGCCGTTGGCCCGGCCATACCCGGATTCGATGACCCGGCCGTCCCCGGAAGCCCACACCGGGGTTCCGGTGGGTGCGCCGTAATCAATGCCATTGTGGGGCTGGGTCCGGCGGGTGACCGGGTGAAAACGCCGGGGATTGAAATCCGAGGTCACCCGGGTGAAGTTCAGGGGCGCACGGAGAAAGGCCCGCCGCATGGGTCGGCCTTCCGGGTTGAAGTAGTCGGCCCCATCGGCGGTCTTGAAGCGCAGGGCGTCATAGGTGTTGCCCCGGTTGGTAAACCGGGCGGCAATGATGTTGCCATCACGCAGGAAGTTTCCGTCCCGATAGATGCGCTCGTAGATCAGGGCAAAGTTGTCCCCGGGACGAATATCCAGGGCAAAGTCCACATCCCAGCCGAAGATGTTGGCCAGGCGCATGATCATGCCATCGGACAGCCCGGCCTGACTGCCCGCATTGAAAAGATTACTGCGGATTTCCGCGGCGGCCTCGACGACTTCGACTTCCAGCGCCCGGGGCAGTCTCTGGCTGGCAAGTCCCTCCTCGGTCTTTTCTACCACCAGCCAGTTCTCGTCGTCGAGCTCGGCCCGTATGGCCTTGAACCCCTCATCGGGACACAGGTGGAAATCGATCTGGTCGCCAGGCCGGATCCGGGCCAGGCCCCGGGTGTCATCATCCAGGGTGACCACCTGGTGCAACAGCCCCGGCCCCAGCTCGACCCGCCGGAAAATCCGTTCCAGGGTATCGCCGGATCGTACCGTCTCGCTGGTCCAGTCCCGGTCCTGGTCGGCCAGGTCACCTTGTTCCATGCCCGACAGGTCTTCTGTATGCCCGGACGGTCCCCTGGTTACCGCTAAACCGTTGGTTCCTTCCAGGCTGTTGTCCTGTCCGAGTTCGAGGCCCGCCAGCGGCGGTGTCTCGGCCGGATCGATGATGGGTTCGATGGCTGCCAGGTCGACAGACCGCACTTCCCCGGCCGGCTGGCCGGAATCGGAACCGATAGTGCCCAGGAAGACTCCGGCGGCCACCAGGACAAGCCCGGTGGTCGCCAGCACGGGCCGCTGGACGATTCCTTCACGGCCCCGGACGGCCAAGGGTTTCAGTCCCCGGACAAGGGCCTGAAAGGCCGATGCGGCCCTGGTGTTCAAAAACTGGATTCTTTGCTGGAGCCCCTTGCGGGGCCTGCTGGCCATGGTTTTTCTTTTCATAGGATCCATGCAGGTCGGAAATCGCCGGGCAAAACGGCTACATTAAACAATGTTCCGGCGCTGCGGTCAATTTTCCTTTTTCCTCAAAACCAGCCTAAAATGCGCCGCTTGCGCCATGAAACTCAACCCCTGCTGGAAAAACCGAGCCTATTGTGAGTCCCGTGAAACCGCCCACTGAAAACGAACTCGCCGAGCTGGTCCGCGGTGCCGAGGAAGTCATCAAGACCGAGGCCCTGGTCGAGCGCATGGCTGCCGGCCGGCCCCTGAGGATCAAGGTAGGATTCGACCCCACAGCCCCGGACCTGCACCTGGGCCACACGGTCATACTCAACGCCATGCGCCGGTTTCAGGATCTGGGTCACCAGGTCATCTTCCTGATCGGGGATTTCACCGGCATGATCGGCGACCCCTCGGGCAAGAACGTTACCCGCAAACCCCTGGAACCGGAGCAGATCCGGGCCAACGCGGAAACCTATGCCGAGCAGGTCTTCAAGGTTCTCGACCAGTCACGCACCCGGATCCGCTTCAATTCCGAGTGGTTCAACAAGATGTCGGCAGCCGACATGATTCGACTTGCCTCCCGCTACACCGTGGCCCGGATGCTGGAGCGGGACGACTTTCACACCCGCTACACTGCCGAACAGGCCATTGCCGTCCACGAGTTCCTCTATCCGCTGGTGCAAGGCTACGACTCGGTGGCCCTGGAAGCGGATGTGGAAATGGGCGGCACCGACCAGAAGTTCAATCTGCTTGTCGGCCGCCACCTCCAGGGCCAGATGAACCAGCCACCCCAGATCATCATCACCTGGCCGTTGCTGGAAGGCACCGACGGGGTGCAGAAGATGTCGAAGTCCCTGGACAACTACATCGGCATCAACGAACCGCCCAACGACATGTTCGGCAAGCTCATGTCCATATCCGATGATCTGATGTGGCGCTATTTCGAGCTGCTCAGCTTTCGCCCCACCGAAGAGATCGACGGCTTTCGCAGCCGGATCAAGCAAGGGGGCAATCCCCGGGATGTGAAGTTCGAGCTGGGTATCGAGCTGGTCGACCGGTTCCACGGACCCGGTGCCGGTGCCGGCGCCCGGGATGCGTTTGTCGCCCGATTCCAGCAAGGCGCCCTGCCCGAGGACATTCCCGAAAAATCCATTGCCGCCGGCGCCGAGGGCCTGGGCATAGCCGCAGCACTGACTGCCTGCGGCCTGACGGCATCGAATTCCGAGGCCTTCCGGATGATCAAGCAGGGTGCGGTGAAGATCGACGGGGAGCGGGTTGAAGACCGAAGCCTGACGCTACCGGCCGGTTTCAACGGTATTTTGCAGGTAGGCAAGCGACGAATTGCCCGCCTTCAACTCAAGTAGGAGCGGGCTGGTTCGGGCATAATTGAACCAGGCATCGCATAGGGTTGTTTCTGGCATGACGCAGAGATCAAAAAGACTGATCGTTTTCGGCGGGACCGGGTTTGTCGGCCGCCACCTGCTGCAACGCCTGGCCAGTGCCGGCCATTCGGCCACGGTCATCACCCGCTATGCACCGGCCGCCCGGGACATCGCACTGATTCCCCGTACCCGGCTGCAACAGGTCGACCCCTACGACACCAGCGCAGTTGCCCGGGCCATGGATGGCCACGATGGAGTCATCAACCTGGTCGGCATTCTCAACGAGCGCGGTTCCGGCGGGCACGGGTTTCGCCGGGCCCACGTGGAACTGGCCGAAAAGCTCATCGATGGCTGCCGGAAGACCGGCATCCGCCGGTTCATCCAGATGAGCGCCCTGAACGCCGGCCAGGGAGAAAGCTACTACCTCAAGACCCGAGGCGAGGCCGAAGACAGAATCCGCTCGGCGGGCAGCCTGGACTGGACCCTGTTTCGCCCTTCCACCATATACGGCCCGGACGACAGCTTTCTCAACCGGTTTGCCACCTTGCTGAAAATCTCTCCAGTCCTGCCCCTGGCCCGCCCAAACTCGCGAATGGCGCCAGCCTTCATCGACGATGTAAGCCTTGCACTGGCCCGTGCGGTGGACGACCCGGACACTGCCGGCGAGACCTTCGAGTTGTGCGGGCCCGACACCATGACGCTCAGGGAAATCGTCGTCTGGCTGCGCGACCAGCTCGGCCTGCGGCGCCTGGTGATCGGTCTGCCGGACTGGGCCGGCGCCCTTCAGGGCCGCTTTTTCGATTTCGTCCCCGGCAAGCCCTTTTCCACCGACAACTTCAAGTCCCTGTTGGTTGACAGTGTCTGCAAGACCGACGGGTTCGGTGCCCTGGGGATCCAGCCCCGATCCATGAAGCTCATGGCCCCCTTGTGGCTGTCGGGCAACGACCGGCAGTATCGCTACCAGGATTTCCGGCGCCGGGCCCGGCCCGCCAACCGAACCAGTGGACCGGGCTGATCCGGCCACGTCGGGGCTGGAGGTCTACGAGGTCGGTGGTGCCGTCCGGGATGACCTGCTGGGCCTGGAGGTAGGGGAACGGGACTGGGTGGTGGTCGGCTCGACGCCTGAAGACCTGGCGGCCAGGGGGTTTCGTCCGGTAGGCCAGGATTTTCCGGTGTTTCTCCACCCGGATACCGGCGAGGAATACGCCCTGGCCCGGACCGAGCGCAAGACGGCCCCCGGGTACCGGGGATTCACCTTTCATGCCGGGTCTGATGTGGGCCTGGAAGATGACCTGCAGCGCCGGGACCTGACGATCAACGCCATTGCCCGGGCAGCCGACGGGCGAATCATCGACCCCTACGGCGGCCGGAAAGATCTGGAAAGTCGCCGGCTTCGCCACGTATCCCCGGCCTTCCGGGAGGATCCGGTCCGGCTCTTGCGCCTGGCCCGATTTGCAACCCGCTTTTCCGAATTCTCCATTGCCGAAGAAACCCTTGAATTGTGCCGGGCCATGGTGGCCTCCGGGGAGACCGACCACCTGGTGGCCGAGCGGGTCTGGCAGGAGTTGTCCCGGGCATTGATGCACGAGCGCCCTTCCCGGTTCCTCCAGGTCCTGAGATCGGCCGGCGCCCTGGAACGGATACTGCCCGAAGTCGACCAGCTCTACGGGGTCCCCCAGCCTGCCACCCATCACCCGGAAATCGATACCGGCATTCACACCGAGATGGTGATTGACCAGGCCGCCAGACTCAACGCCCCCCTTTCGGCCCGGTTTGCCGCCCTGGTCCACGATCTGGGCAAGGCCCTGACCCCGGACCACCGACTGCCTTCCCATCCCGGCCACGAAAAGGCCGGCCTGAAACCCGTCGACCGGCTGTGCCAGCGACTGAAGGTCCCGCGGGCGTGTCACGACATGGGGCGGCTGGTCTGCCAGTGGCATCTGCATGCCCACCGGGCCCTGGAGCTCAAGCCGACCACGGTCGTCAAACTGCTCGAAGCCCTCGATGTGTTTCGTCGTCCCGATCGGCTCGAACCCTTTCTGATCGCCTGCGAGGCCGATGCCCGGGGCCGGACCGGCCTGGAAGACCGGGACTACCCCCAGTCGGACTTCATCCGGCAGGCATTTGCCGCCGCTCGGGATGTCGATGCCCGCTCGTTCGTCGACCGGGGCCTTGAGGGACCGGCCATCGCCGAAGCCATACGGACAGCGCGAGTCGGGGCCGTCAGATCGGTTGCAACCACAGACGCCGGGCAGGCCGACCGAAAGCCCTGATCACTTGCCCGCGCGGAGCAGCTCGACGATGTCGTGAGCCGGCATGGGTCGATACAGGAAATACCCCTGCACAAAGTCGCAATTGCAGCCGATGAGAAACGCCAGATGGTCGTCGTTTTCCACTCCTTCGGCCACCACCTTCTTGTCCAGGCTGTGGGCCAGGGCAATGGATGCATGGATGAGCTCCTTCTGGGCCTGGTGCCGATCAAACTCTTCCAGAAAGGACCGGTCCAGTTTGATCAGGCTGGCCGGGAGCTGGCGCAGATAGCTAAGTGAGCTGAAGCCGGTACCGAAATCATCCAGGCTCACGACAAAGCCCATTTCCGACAGTTTCCCGACCGTGGCCTGACCAGCCTCCAGATCCTGCATGGCCGCACTTTCGGTGATCTCCAGGTGAACCTGTTCGGGCCTGATATTCTGGGTCTTGCAGTATCCCAGCACCTGGTCGACCAGGGCCGGGCTCTGGAACCGGTGGGCGCTCAGGTTTACTGCCACGGCCAGGTCATTCCGATCGCATTGGGATTGCCACGAGGCGAGCTGGTGAATCGACTGTTCCAGAATCCGGTCCTCGATATCATCGAGCAGGCCGATGGCCTCGGCCACCGGAAGGAACGCCCTGGGGGTGATCAGGCCCCGCTTGGGGTGATTCCATCTCAACAGTGCCTCGACGGCCACAATCTTGCAGTCCCGAGCCCTGCAGATCGGCTGGTAATACATTTCGAACTCGAACTCCCGCCAGCCCCGACGGAGGTCGCTTTCCATCTTGATTGTGCCCGTATGGCTGGATGCATCTCCCGGACCCAGCGGGCTCAACCGCACCTGCTCCCGGGTGTCCACCTGGGCTTCCTCGGCCCGGGCAATCAAGGTTTCCACATCCCGACCATGTTGGGGATAGATACTCATCCCGCCGGTCATGCCCAGGTAGATTTCCCGACCCTTGTGCACGAAGGGCTCGCGCATGGCCTTTACCAGGCTCTCGGCGCGCGCCCGTGTTGCCAACTCGTCCTCGGCATCGGGCAGGATGAGCAGAAACTGGTTGTCCCCGGTGCGCCCGACGATCTCTCCGGGATAAATACTGGACTGGAGACGCCGTGCAGCCTTCTCGATCAAACCTTCGGCACTGCGCCAGCCCAGGGACTGGCTGATGGCCGGGTAACGGACCATGCCCAGGGAAAGTATGGCCACCTTGCGCCCGCTCCGCCGGGCTTGCCGCAATGTCTTGGCCACTACCTGCAGAAGAGTTGTCCGATTGGGCAAACCGGTCAGCTTGTCCAGTCGACCGGCCTGACTGAGTCGATGCCGGGCCCTGCCGGCCTCCCGCCGCTCCAGTTCCAGCAACCAGATGACCAGCCCCAGCCCGATCAGCATCTGGGCGAAGAACTCGAGCATGCCCAGGTATTGCATGTACAACGGGAAGGTCATTTGTTCCAGGTGCCTGAGCAAAAGCCAGGCGATATGAAGCAACTGGACACCGTAGAAAGCAAACGCCAGCGCGAGGACTCTCGGGCCGATCAGTCCCCGCTTCCTGATGGCGGCAAGAATGAATACCCCGGCGGCCAGAAAGGCCGTGCCGGAAAGGGCATAGCGCAAGGTGGCCCGGAAGAACAGCCGGGTCTCGATCAGCTCCGGTTCTATTGAGGAAATCACAGCGGTAACCAGACCGAATACCACCCCACCGGCAATCCAGAGCCATTCGGCAGTCCTGGACAACGTCTTCCCACGGCCGGCAATCCAGGCGCCGGTCATCAACCAGATGATGTGCGGATAGGCAAACCCAAGCGCTACCATGTTCAGCCCCAGCAGCCAGGACGCCGGCGGGTCGGGCTTGTGGATGGTCAGGAGAATTCCGGTCGTGGCCACCAGGTAGACCAGCAGGGCCGAAAAGCTCAGGGCCCAGTGGCGCAGGTATCCGTGACGATAGATTCGGCAAAACGACCACAGCAGCACGGCAATGACCGCAGCCCCCAAGAGCTGGGCAATATGGGTTGCCAGAACCGGCTCGGCCAGATCCCGAAACGGATGCACGGCTATGGATGCTCCCTTGATTGGCTGGTTTGGCCGGTTATGGATGCACCTTGTGGCGGTGCTGAATTCTTATTGTTGTATACCGGCAAATTCATGGAAACCTTATCACGCTTTACGCGCAGAAAAAGCGAAGTTCGTCACAGTCGGTGCAGCTGGTCTGACTCGGCAAATGCCGAACCGGCCTGATCAAACTCCCGCCCGAGGGCCAGGACCTTGAACTTCTCGCCCATTTCACCGGGCAGGGTCAGGTGCCGTACCTGGCTGGCCAGCCGGCTGCGCTCGACCGGCTCATCGACCTCCTCCAGATCCCGGAGGATTCCCGATGACAGCAGAAACCAGGACTGGCTGACGAAGCCTTCCACCGACAACCCGGCCCCATCGGCCGCTTCAGCGACTGCGGTGAAATCCACAAAGCTGCTGATATCGCACAATCCGGGCAGGAAAAAGGGCTCGAAATGGGCCCGGTGGCGATACTGGCAGACCAGCGTGCCGCCGGCTCTACCGGGCATATAGTACTCCCGCCGGGGATAACCATAATCGGCCAGAAGTACCTGGCCACGATCCAGTGACCCGGTAACGCTGGCCAGCCACTCCGGCAGATCCACACAGACCTCCGAGGCAAAGCCATCGGCAAGCCCGTCCGGCAGATCCTGTTCGATCCGCTTGATGGCAGCATCCAGACGCGGCCCGGGCTCGGTCTCCGTCCAGGCCAGGGCACCATTGCGCCAGTCCACACAAAGCTCCCGGGTCCGACCCTGGCGGATGACGAAACGGTCGACCGGCAATGCGTCAATGACCTCGTTGGCCACGATCACCCCGACGAACGGCTCGGTCGGGGGGCAATCCAGCCATTCAATCCGGCCTGACAGGTCGTCGGGAAATTCCTTGAGCAACTGCTGTTGCCGGTCCCTGAGCTCTCCGCTGGTCTCGAGGATCAGGTAGCGTGCCGGCGGATTTTGCAGGTGCGTGAGAAGGTCCCGGGCCAGCACGCCGCTGCCGGCACCGATTTCCATCAGGGTCCAGGGCTCGTCCAGGCGTCCAGCGGTTTCATCCAGATGGCGGGCAAGGCAACGGGCAAAAAGGTCGCCCAATTCCACGGCGGTGACAAAATCTCCTTCCACGCCGAATCGCACCAGCCCGTTGCGGTAATAGCCCAGCCCGGGCTCATAAAGAGCGAGGTCCATGTACCGGGAAAACGAAATCGGGCCCTCGGCCTGGATCGTTTCACGAATTTTCCGGCACAATTGATCACTCACCTTCGCCAGCTCGGCCGGTGGTTCGGGCAAATCCAGGGATCGAAACTGACGTGACATCACACCAATCGGGGCAGGAAGAACGGGTCGCCATTGTAACCGGGGGCGCTCGCCGAATCGGCGCAGTCATAGCAAGAAATCTGCATCGGCGGGGATTGCGGGTGGTCATTCACTGTCGCAACTCCACCGACCAGGCCCGGGCCCTGGCCGATGAAGCCAACCGACGCCGGGCCCAGTCGGCCTGTGTGGTGGCATGCCCGGTGGAATCAATAGATGCACCCGAGCGCATTACCGCCGCCGCCCTGGAACACTTTGGCCGGCTGGACCTGCTGATCAACAATGCCTCGAGCTTTTTCCCCACCGACGTGACCACCTCCGACCGACGGCAGTGGGATGAACTGATGAACAGCAACCTGCGCGGCCCCTGGTTTCTCTCAGCGGCCGCCGCCGGACCCCTGGGCGAGTCCGGTGGCGCCATCGTCAACATGGTCGACATTCACGGGCTGGTACCCCTGGCCGGACACGGAATCTACTCCCAGGCAAAGGCCGGACTGATCATGCAGACCCGGGCACTGGCCCGGGACCTGGCCCCGGCGGTACGGGTCAACGGAGTAGCCCCGGGCACCATTCTCTGGCCGGAAGGCAAAGGGCAGGACTCATCGGAAGGCCAGGCGGCCATCCTGCAGAAAGTCCCCCTGGGCCGCCAGGGTAGCCCGGAGGATATCGCCGGTGCAGTGGCATTCCTGGGCCTGGATGCGCCCTACATCACCGGTCAGATCCTGGCCGTCGACGGCGGCCGCCTGCTGAACATGTAGCGCATGACCCGGCCCACCCGTTGGCTCTGGCTGGTTGGCTGGTTTGGACGCCCACCGCTTCACGCAGTGTTCGACCGAATGACAAAACAACGAGGCTCTTCCCGGTTTTGTATGGGCTGGCCGGTTCGGATAGGCAACCGGTTGGCCCGGATTCGAGTCAAATCTCCGGGCGGAATTATCAGGCCGGAGACGGCACGATGACAATCCGGCCACTCGGTTGCCCTGATTGCAGGGTCTTGATTGCCAGGGGCAGCTCCGCCAGAGTGAATGTTCTGGCTACTTTCGGAGTCAGTTCCCCGGCCGCGAGCATGCTGCTCAGTTGTTCCATGGCGTCGCGTTTTTCCATGGACTGGAACGACGGCCAGGGCAGGTGCCGGTCGAACCGCGCCCGTAGCATAAGGACCATAAATGATGGAATGCCGCCAAGCGTGCGACGACCTTTTTCCCCGTAATGATCGTGACCGATGATGACGTACAGCCCATCGGGTTCGAGTATGCGTTTGCAGTCCGAAAGCGCGAGCGTGGATGCCACGTCAACGATCAGATCA
>SLIZ01000111.1 GCA_007135395.1 Wenzhouxiangellaceae bacterium
CCGTCCTGAGTCCGGCACACGACCAGGTCCACCGACTCGAGGCGCTCGGGCGGGTCCCGCAACGGCCCGGCGGGCAAGAAATGCCCGTTTCCAAACCGGCGTTTGCCGTCGATTACGCAGATCTCCACGGAACGGGGCAGATTGCTGTGCTGCAGGCCGTCATCGCTGATGACCACCTCCACACCGGCATCCACGGCCGCTGACAAGGCCCGGGCCCGGTCCCGGCCCACCCACACCGGTACACCGGCGGCTCGCCGGATCAACAAGGGTTCATCCCCGGTGCGTCGCGCGTCATCGTCACGCTCGACGGAAAAAGGCTCGTCGGCGCGCTTGCGCCGGCCACCGTATCCCCGGCTGATGACTCCGCAACGAATGCCGGAAGTCCCCAGGGCCCGGGCCAGGTGAATGACAAGAGGAGTCTTGCCCGTTCCGCCGGCGGTCAGATTTCCCACCACGACAACCGGTATCGGCGGCCGGGATTGCGGACGCCCGGAAGAACGCCGGATCCAGGCGGCAACCGGCCATTCCAGCAGCCGCAGCCACAGTGGTGGTTTTTCGTCTGAATACCAGATCTCCGGGAGTCTTCTGGCCAGCCAGTTTTTCATGCCGGGAGCCTCATGAGCTGGCGAACTGGAGCTGGTAGAGATGGCTGTACAGGCCCCTGGCATCGAGCAACTCCTGGTGGGTTCCGGTCTCCACGATCCGTCCCTGGTCCAGGACCACCACCTGGTCGGCCTTTTCAACCGTGGACAAGCGATGGGCAATGACCAGCGTTGTCCGGCCTTTCATCAGGTGAATCAGGGCGTCACGAATCTTCCCTTCGGACTCCGCATCAAGCGCCGAGGTGGCCTCGTCGAGTATCAGTACCGGGGCGTCCTTGAGCAATGCCCGGGCGATGGCCAATCGCTGTCGCTGGCCGCCGGAAAGCAGGGCCCCGTCTTCGCCGATGGGCGTATCCAGCCCGTAAGGCATGGCCCGGATGAATTCCATGGCATGGGCCGCTTCTGCCGCCGCCTGGATCTCCTGCCGGCTTGCTTCCTGGCGACCGCCATAAGCGATGTTTCGGGCAACCGTGTCGTTGAAAAGGACCACGTCCTGGCTTACCAGGGCAATCTGCCGGCGCAGGTCGGACAGGCGGATATTGCGAATGTCGGTCTCGTCCAGCAGGATCCGGCCGGCAGTCGGGGAATAGAATCTGGGTAGCAGTTTCACCAGGCTGCTCTTGCCCGAACCCGAACGACCCACCAGGGCCGTGACGGTGCCTTCCGGGACCTCCAGGTCGATATCGGTCAGAACCGGCGCCTCGCTGTCGGGGTAGACAAACCCGACATTTTCAAAGCGCAGAGCCCCGCGGGCCCGATCCATGGCCACCCCGCCCCGGTCCTCTTCCGGTGGCTCATCAATGGTCCGGAAGATGCTGTCGGCGGCGGCAATGCCCTTCTGGATATCCATGTGAACCGCCGTGAGGCGCTTGAGGGGCGGAATCGAGGCGACCATGGCCATGAGGACGGCAGTAAAGGTACCCGGGGTGACCTGGGCACGCATGAAGTCGGCCCCGGCAATCAACAGGACCAGCACCAGCGCCATACCGGCTGCTAGCTGGATCAAGGATGAAGATACGAGCTGGGTTGCCCGCAGCCGCAGGTGCAGCCTGCGATGATTTTCATTGATCTTGTCGAAATTCGTGTATTCCTGATCCTGACCGCCGAAGACCTTGATGACCGGGTGCCCATTGACCGCTTCCTCGGTCACGTGGGTGACATCGCCCATGGAATCCTGGATGCGGGTGGAGATCTTCCGAAAACGCCGGGAGATCACGGTTACCACAAGGGCCACCACGGGCACCAGAAGAAGCATGGCCAGCGTAAGGCGCCAACTCAGGATCAGCATGACGGTGATGTAGCCAACCACCGTGAGACTGTCCCGAACCACGCCGATCAAGGCCTTGGTGACCGCCTGGGCTACCTGCTCGGTGTTGTAGGTCAGCCGGGAAACCAGCTGGCCGGTAGTGTGCTGGTCGAAAAAGCGCGCCGGCAGGGTCAGGTAACGCAGGAACAGGGATTCGCGCAGGTCGGCAATCAGGCGTCGCCCGACCCACTCCATGCCGAACTGACCTCCGAAATTTCCGGCGATTCGAATAAGAATCGCTGCCATGGCCAGCGCCGGCAGCAACAGTGAGAACTGGCCGTTGTCAGCCCCGATGTTGTCGTCGATCAGGGGCTTGATCAGGTAGACAAACACCGCCTGTCCCCCGGCATCGGCAACCACGGCAAGAATTGAAAGACCGAAAACCAGACGGTGTCTGGCCACCATGGAAAGCAGCCGACGGTAGATGATCTGTCCGGATTCCGGTGAGGCAGTCATGCCGGCTCAGGCCTTGCCCGCCAGGAGAACCAGCCCTGCATCACTCCCCCTCCGAGGGCATGGTGGCAATCCCGAGCCGGGTAATCCCCCGCTCCGTGGCAACATCCATGGCCCGCACGACCAGGCCGTGGGGGGCGTCCGTGTCGGCCCGGATGATCAGCGCAGCATCGGGCCTGGAATCGAAAGCCTGCTGGAAGGCCGCCGCAATGGTGCCCTTGGAAGTATCAACCAGCATCTGGTCATCCAGGTACATCTGGCCGTCATCGGTGATGATGAGCTCGATCTGCCGGGGCTGTTCCTCGGTCTCGGCGGTGGCCGCTTCCGGCAGATCCACCCGGAGCAGGGTCTGGCGCTCGAAGGTGGTACTGACCATGAAAAAGATCAGCAGCAGAAACACCACATCGATCAACGATGTCAGGTTGATTTCCGGCTGTTCCTCGAAATCGTCGTTTTGCAGACGCATGGGTCTAGCCCCAGCCCAGTTCCGAGCGGCGAAGCTTGCGATTGCCGTGCTCTATGGCGTAAATCAGGCCGAGTGCCTGCTTTTCCATGGTGATCACACAAGCCCGGACCTTGCCGCGAAAATACCGGTAGAAGAAATAGCTGGGGATGGCCACCGTCAGTCCGGCGGCCGTGGTGATCAATGCCTCGGAGATCCCCCCGGCAAGCTGGGCCGGGTCACCCACACCGTGAACGACGATGGCCGAGAAGACCTTGATCATTCCGATCACCGTGCCCAGCAAACCGAGCAGGGGCGTGATGCCGGCAATGGTGCCCAGGGTGTTGAGAAACCGCTCGAGTTCATAGACCACGTGCCGGCCGGTGTCCTCGACGGCTTCCTTGACCACATCCCGGGCACGATCCCGGTTGTCCAGGGCCGCGGCAAGAACCCGGCCAAGGGGTGAATTCCGGCGAAGCTGCTCGATGTGCTTTTGATCCAGCTCTCGCTGTTTGGCCCAACTCCGGACCCGCTCGGGAATTCCCGGCGGCAGTACCCGGCTCGTTCGCAGGGTCCAGAACCGCTCGATGATGATGGCCACGGCAAGCACCGAGCACAGGACAATCGGCAGCATCAGCCAGCCACCGGCAATCAGGATTTCAAGCATGGGCCATTCGCCTCGGGATCAGTCACATGCCCAATGATAACGGAGGCAGACCGTCTCAAGGGCAGGAGCTTGCCGCGGCACGGTCCCAGAAGCGATGGCTGGCTCCGCGAACCGAGCCGGTAGCCGGCATACGGTCCTTGCGAAAAGTC
>SLIZ01000268.1 GCA_007135395.1 Wenzhouxiangellaceae bacterium
ACAAGGTTTACCCGGCTATTGCATGAATATCCGGATGCAGGAGTCCGGATATTCATGCAATAGCCGGGTTATGATACAGGTGCTAGTTCCCAGCTTGGTGTGGTGCATTCATGTTCTCGATTGTCCATTGTCCGTCTCTTGTTCCCGGGCGTCAGTGCCTGCTGGCCGTCTGCCTGCTTCTTGGCTCGGTGTCGGTCAGCGCCAGTGATTGCAAGCCCCCGTCGATCGGCCTGGCGCTGGGATCCGGTGGTGCCGGCGGGCTGGCCCATATTGCCATGCTGGAGGTCTTCGAGGACCTGGAGATCAAACCGGATCAGATTTCCGGGACCAGCATCGGGGCCGTCATCGGGGCCATGGCCGCGGCCGGCCTGAAATCCGGCGAGATCCGGGAGATCTTTCATGAGTTCGGCGGCTCGGCAATGGATCCGTTATCGGGCTTGATGAATGACAACCGTGGTCCTGGCTGGCGCGACCTGCTGGAAATTGATCTGGAAAACGGCGGCTTTATCGATGCCGATGGCTTCCTGGAATTCATCGGTGAAAGATTCGATGCCCGTGATTTTTCCGATCTGGGCATTCCACTCAAGATCGTTGCCACCAACTACTGGGATGGCGAACAACATGTTTTCAGCAGTGGCGATCTTTTTCTTGCCATCAAGGCCAGCATGGCCGTTCCCGGCTTGTTCAGGCCTGTTACGTTCGATGACAAGCTGCTCGTCGATGGCGGCGCATCCAATCCGCTGCCGCTGGATCTTCTCGACGACAACGATGTAGTCATTGCTATAGATGTCACTGGAACCCGCAATCCGGACGATGATAAGCGTCCCGGCATCACTGACCTGCTGTTCAAGACCTTCGAGATCATGCAGCAGTCCATTATTCGATCAAAAATCGCCCTGGATCCACCGGATGTCTATATCAAGCCGGAGCTTGGAGAAGTACGGCTGCTGCATTTTGACCGTGTCGATGAGGTGGTCGAGCAGGCCCGGTCAGCGGCTGATGAATTGCGCAAAGAGCTCAAGACGCTGACCAATTGTCGGACTCGGAATGGGGAACAGGACTGAAGCGCAATAGGCCGACGACCTTTTCCGGTCGCCGGCCCGTCCTTGATGCAATGGTTTATTCGAGAACGAAGGTCACTCGCATGATGACGCGATAATTTACGATATTGCCGCTCTCAACAGTGACCTTCTGCTCGGCGATCCAGGCCCCTTTGACGTTATTGAGGGACTTTTCTGCGCGCTTGATGCCTGTTTGAATGGCATCTTCGAAGCTCTTGGTTGATTCGGAGGAAATTTCAATGGTCTTGGCAACTGTCATATCGGACTCCTTGGAGTTGAACGCCTGCCCGGCCACTGCCTTTGGCACTGACCTTTGAAGCGTGTCTGTAAAGCTCGCCACCACCATTACGGACCGCGGTAGCGAACCGTTCAACCTCGAGGATATCAGGTCTACTCCATGTGTGAAGCTATATTGTGCAAAAGTATCAGTGGCACACGCAATTTGAAAGCGTTTGCTCCGAAGCTTTTCCGAGTGCAATATCCAACATGCAAACTTTAACTGCTGCTATACCAGCGACAGCTTTGTCAATTTCTCCCGGGCAGATGCCACCGGCCAGCAATCGATCGTCGTCCAGCAGCTCAAATTCAAGGACGAGCGGGTTGAAAAAGGTCTTGCCTGCAACGCCAGCGACAGTGAACTGATCATCCCAGAGAGCCTTGTCGATTGAGGCACGGGCCGACAGGGGAAACGGGCAGTCGATACCCTTCAGTCGGCTCAGGCGAACCAGTTGCTGGTGACCGCTGCCGTATTCCGGACGGCTGGATTGGTAGTCGACGCGGCCACCGGAACACTCCAGTTCAAAAAAGAGTTCACCCCACTCGGGCCGTTTGATTTCCGACGGATCGAAATCCGGACCGAATCGACCACCGGAGGTTGTAGCAGTTCGGGGAAGTGAACATGGCGGCGCTGTGCCCGGGATGAACCATGCTTTCGCCAGCTCTGACCGCTCCTGAGTGTGTTCCGGCCAGTACCAGCATTGCCGATCCGATGGCCAACCAGTATTTGGTACCCGCATGATTGATCGACTGCACGGGAAGCGCCTCGTACGAATTGCCCCGTAGCTTGATATCAAAGCCCTTCGGCGAGTGTCCACCATCACTGCGGGGCCGGGATTTTAATCAAGATCATGCCTGCAAGGCCTTCCCCAGGGCGGGCTGGATTCAGCCAACCCCGACGCTATTGCCAGGGACAACGAAGAATCGAATCAACCAACTACAACCCTTCGCGTTCACGCAGGATATTCTACTTTCGGTATGATCTGCATCTGAGCGTCGGCAGGCTTCAGTTAGTGAATTGCACGATGGTGAGGAAGTTGCAGGCGCGCATTGCGTTTACTTCATCTTCGAAAAACGAGAAGAACAGTGGGTGTGAGTACAGCTCTGGTAGTAATGGCGGCTCTTTTCTGGGGGTTGTCCGGCGGGATCGGCGGGATCCTCATGGGCGATGGCTGGGACGCGTTCGTGGTTTCATTCTACCGGGGTGCAATCGGGCTGCTGTTTGTCCTTGGCTGGTTGGCGCTTCGCCCGAGCGGCAGCGGCCTGTCAAGTGGTCGTTTGTGGTTCTGGTCTGCCATTGCCGGCATCGGCGTTGCGGGTAACTTCTCGTTTTATTTCCTGAGCATCTCACACGGCAGTGTTGCGGTTGCGGCTACATTAATGTACTGCGCACCCGTGTTCGTGTATCTCGTGTCATTCGCGCTCAAGCTTGAAAGCCCCACGGCCCTGAAATGGGCCGCGATCGCCGTGGTGATGGTTGGTATCGCCTTGCTTACGCAGATCTACGATACCGGTGCCAGCGGTGTCACGGCAATTGGTGTGGGCGCCGGGCTGCTTTCCGGGTTGTCCTACGCAATATTCATTTTCGGTTTCAAGTATGCGGCACCCCACGGCAGCCCGCAGGCGATTCTTACGATTGCGTTTGCGGTACTTGCCATCATCCTGATCTGGCCGGCCGATCCTGACCAGATGGTTGTAGCCCTGACCACACCGGACTGGCCGCTTTTCCTGGCACTCGGCGTTTTTGGTGCGGGCTTGTCATTCGTCCTCTACATAATCGGCCTGAATCATACTGCCCCGGCCGTGGCCTCCATCGTGGCAATGGTCGAACCGGTTACCGCATCGCTGTTTGGTGTGATAATCCTCAGCGAAAGTCTGGCGAGTCTTCAAATTCTGGGTATGGGGCTGATATTGCTTACGGTGACGGCCTTGAGCGTACATTCAAGAGCCGCACGCCCACCTTCCTATTTGTCTACAAGTGATTGAAAACCGATCTGGCCGGGTTCACCCGGCAGGAGCAGCAACTCATGGCCGCACTGGCTCGCCATCACCGCGGCAAGCTACCGGCCAAGCCCTGCGATGAACTGCCGCAACGTCTGCACGGAATCTTTTACCGGCTGCTGACGGTTCTTCGGCTGGCGATAGTCCTGGCTCGCTCGCGCACCGATGCCGATCTGCCCCAATTCAAGCTCACCTGGGCATCCGGCGAACAGCCTCGCCTGGAGCTTGACGCGGAGCGGCTTGCATCCCGCCCCCTTACGGCCTGGGGTCTGGAACAGGAGGTTGATCAGTTGACCCGCCTGGGCGTTCACCTCAGCCTGGTTTCCCCGGACCAATGAAACCGAGACACCCGTCGTATAGAGCGGGGACACCCACTACCAAGAATAGCCAGCACGGGAAATCAGGAATTTATGCGCAATCAGGGACTTGATCTTGCAGGGACAGCATCAGCCCCGGCCCCGCGAACGGGGCCGAGGCCGGGAAGTGGCGGGCTCAATCGGACTCGAATAGCTGGTGGAAGAACAGGATGGTTGCGGCCTGGAAGAAATCCCGGTTGGACTTGCGGGCAAAGCCGTGTCCTTCGTTCATGGCAAGCAGATACCAGACTTCGCCACCATTGTCGCGCACCGTGGAGACGATCTGCTCGGACTCGGTGTAGGGCACCCGGGGGTCGTTGTAGCCCTGGGCCACGAACAGGGGGCTGTTGATGGCCTCGGCATTGTTCAGCGGCGAGATGTCTTCCAGGAATTCGCGCATCTCCGGGTCGCGCTCGTCACCATACTCGGCCCGACGCAGATCCCTGCGGTAATCCTCGGTGTTTTCCAGGAAGGTCACGAAGTTGCTGATGCCGACGATGTTGACACCACCGAGCAGCCGCTCGTCGTAGTGGACCAGGGAGGCGAGCACCATGTAGCCACCATAGGAGCCGCCGTAAACGATGACCCGGTCTTCGTCCAGGTCCGGGCGGGACTCGATCCAGTCCAGCAGAGCGCCGATGTCGCGCACGGAGTCCTCTCTCTTGCGGGCGTTGTCCAGGTCGAGAAAAGTCTTGCCATAGCCGCTTGACCCGCGCACGTTGGGACGAATCACCGTAGCGCCCAGCTCGTTGGTCCAGTAGGCATAAAGCGGGGAGAAAGCCGGCCGGGACTGGGATTCCGGACCGCCGTGGATCTGGATGATAACCGGTGAGGCCTCGTCATCGCTGAAGGTACCCGCCGCTGACGGGTAGACCCAGGCCGGGATTTCCAGCCCGTCGAAGCTCTCGTAGCGAATCAGTTCGGGCTCGGGAAAACGGCTGGTATCCAGGCCGCCGACCTCGCTTTCCGTCCAGCGCTCCAGTTCACCGGATTCCAGGTCGAAGACGTGGACGTCGCTGGGCGAGCGCGGCGTGTTGAGGGTGACCGACAGCACGGGCTGGTCAGGCTTGAAGGCCAGACCACCGGCCAGCCCGGTCGGCAGATCCGGCCCGTCCAGGGATTCGCCGGTTTCCAGGTCGAGCAGGTGCAGGCGACTCATGCCTTCTTCATTTACTGTAAAGGCAAGGGTTTTCCGGTCGGTGGACATAGCCAGGTTCTCCACGTCCCAGTCAATTTCGCCTGTGAGGGTGCGCTTCTCACCGGATTCCAGATCGTGGTGATGCAAGTGGCGAAACTCCGCCCCCTGGTTGTGGACAAGGTAGACCCCGCTGCCATGCCGGTCGAAGGCCCCAAGCCCATAACCGATGCGTTCGTCGCTGGGATTGACCTCCGTGAGTTCGCCGGACTCCAGGTCGAGCAGGTGGACCGAAGCCTCGTTGATGGACACGTAATTGAGCAGAAGCAGGTGCTGGTCGTCCGGTGCCCAATCCATCGCCCCCCACATGCCCTCGGCGTCGAAGACCCGTTCGTGGTCTTCGTAGTCGGTATCCGGGGTGCCGATCCAGACGTCGAAATTGCGCCCGTCCCGGCGTGTGCTGGTATAGGCAAATCTGTCGCCCGAATTGGACCACAGGATATTGCCGTTTCGGGACTCGCCGTCGGTGAGCATCCGGGTTTCACCAGAGGCCAGATCAAACCAGTGGATCTGGGTAAACTCGCTGCCGCCAATGTCGTAGAGGTAGGCGAAGCCGTCCAGGTCGGCGTCGGGGGAAACGGATACGCCCCGGACCGGCTCTTCGAAGAAAGTCAGTTGCGAGCGAGTGCCCAGCGGTGTGCGGACCCGGTGGGCCTGGGTGGTTTCACCGAAACGGGTGGTAATCAGCATGCCGCCGTCCGGGAGCCAGCCGGCAAAGCCGGCACCGCGGGTACTCTGATACTGGTCGAGACGCTCGACCACCTTGTCGGGAATCTCGGGAATGTTCTCGAGCACAAGGGCACCGCGCTCGACACGCTCGACGTCCTCGCCGGCCAAAAGGAGCGGAGACAGGCTGATCAGCAGCGCCAGGGCGCAGGTACGGGGATGTAATATTTTCACGGGATATTTCCGGTTGGAATCCAGCGCCCGATTCTACACTGGAAGTTCTGCACTGACTGCGAACCTTGCAATTCTCCCCACAACTTCAGTCGCTGCCCTTGCGCCGGAAGAGTGATTCAACGAAGCTTGTTCCCGGCTACGAATCCCGGGACTCGAATAGCTTGAAAGGCATCTCCGACCGATACTCCATCCATCCCCCAGCGCCAGCGAGATCTTATGCCGGAAAAATGGCTCCAGTGGATCGCCCGCGAGACACGGTTGGCGGTTCGTACTAGAATCTACGAGATCTGACCAATTCAGGCCGAAAATGAAAGTCATCATCTTTGGAAATGCCGGTTCAGGCAAAAGCACTTTGGCGAGAAAGCTGATCGGAAAAGAGGCAGCGGCCCTTCTTTCCCTGGATAAAGTCGCCTTTCAGTCGGGCACTGAAAGACGGCCACTTCAGGACAGCATCATGGATATGCAAGACTTCATCTCGGACAATGAAAGCTGGATCATCGAAGGCTGTTATTCGGACATTCTCGAATCTGCCGTGAACCTGTGTGAAGAGCTGTATTTTCTCAATCCGGGAATCGAGGCCTGTATTGCCCATTGTCGGTCCAGGCCATGGGAACCGGAAAAGTTTTCATCCCCGGAGGAACAACACAAGCATCTGGATAATTTAATCGACTGGATTGTCTCCTATAAAACTCGAAGCGATGAGTACGGGCTTGATAGGCACCGGGCACTGTTTGAATCATTTCGAGGCAGGAAATACGAGTTCAAGGATCCGAGAGAATACGAGTCTGTATAGCAGAGTCACAAAAGCTTGCTCCACGATCTGCAAACCTGTGCCGGACGGCTTTCCCCTGCTTTCCAAAATCGTCACCCGGTTCAATTTTTCATGCCAGGGGAAATTGATTGCTCGAGATGGTTTTGTTTGATATAAGCATACTGAATGAATGGCATGACGACAGGCAGGAACTTGAAACACGATCGAGCCGGCTGACATTCGTGATGGACAGCGGATAAGTAAATTGCAGCATAGTGCCTGATCTGATATTTCTTGGATAAATGGAAACACGTGCCGGTCAAGGCGCTGGCGATTTACAGAGAAAGGTTACTAACAAGAACGTTAATCAGCAGGAGGGAATCATGGAAGCTGCTAAATCTGAAAATACCGCCACGCCGCAGTCGAATACGCCGCTGTGGTTCTGGGTTGTCGCCATCCTGGCCACGCTGTGGCACGCCATCGGGTTGTGGGGCCTTGTGAGCTATCAGCTTTTCACCGAGGCCTACCTCGACGCCCTCACCGATGCACAAGCCGCGATCTTCGCCAACCTGCCGACCTGGTACTTGGCCCTATGGGCACTGTCGACTAGCACGGCCTTCCTGGGTAGTCTCGCACTGCTGTTTCGAAGGGCCATGGCATTCTGGCTCTTCGTTATCGCTTTGTCCGCCTTCATCGCTACCTGCATATACAGCTTTGGTGTTCTCGGCGCGGCCGAGGCCATGGCTGCACCTGATATCGCTTTCACGGTAGCGATCGGACTGGTAATGGCCGGGTTGATCTGGCTGTCGCATAGGGCCAAGGGCCGGGGCATCCTGCTGTAGTCGCGTGCGTTGGTAGCTGCCAATGGCCTGGTAGAATCGTCTATCGGATCCCTGGCAACCCCAGCCGTGCTGCATCCCTACCAGTCTGAATCCAGGTAGGTCAGGTCCCATTCAGCCGGGTCGGCGGGCAACCCTGCACGATGCAGGTGTTGAACAAAACAGTGGCCGGACAGATTGCGTCGAACGAATCCCATGCCACGTATCAATCCATCAACTTGCGACCGGCCAAGTGACCAGAATGCGATGGCGTCGCTCCGGTAATGTGCGTAGATGTACCGGACCAGGGCCTGAATATGGCGCCTTCGAGGATCCCGGAGCCTGAGCTCGACTATCTTGGTCGTGCAGCCAGCGATCTTGGCGACCGCATAACCTTTCCAGATTTCACGCTCGTAGAGCATTAGCACGTGCATATCGTCTCTTGGGTTATGCTCTACCCGCCACTTCATGAAGGAAGTAGAGCGCTCACCACTTATCCGCTCGACGTCAATAAAGGAGTTGAAGTCGGCATCGCTACCATTCCAGCGATGAATCTTGACCGGACTTGCTTCCGGACCCATGACCCATCTCCGGTATGCAGCCCAGGGAACTTCAAGTGCCCTTCGCATGAGCGCAACATCGGCCTTTTTCATCAGCAGCCTGGGCGTGAGCAAGCACATGACCATGCTGAAACTGGCAAGCTTGTCCCAACCGGAGCTTTCGTGGGCCTGTATCGACGCGGGAATTGACGGAAAGCTAAGGAAAAAGGATGCCCCGGATCCCCCCGCAGGCTGCTGTGCTGCAAGGAAGTGCATCAACCGGGAAAAGTTTCCTTTGCCCCGAAGCTCCTTTCCAAGCAACCCGTCAACCGTCTGCAGTCCGATTATCTCACGACCGCGCCAGATGAAACGTTGCGGAATTATCGCCACTGCGCCGACTATGCGCCCTTCCGACAGGACCTTGAAACGAAGCGACTTGCCGGCCGGGTTCGTGTTGTACTTCCAGTCGAACCACTCCCGGGATTGCAAGGCAAATTTATAGCGCTTGAACAGGTCAACGATGGCCTGGCTGTCGTCGATGGTGGCTTTCTGAATATCCATCTCGATGTCCTTTCAAACGAACCTGCGTACCCGGGTATTACCTGGCATCCTTTTCTCTCCCCAATGGGGAGAGACAGTAGCCTTGGCAAGCCGCAATGACGCTCCGGCCCGGGCGGCATGCAACAGTGGAACCCTGCACACTACGGGGGATAAGCATTGCCAATGCAGGTTTGTGTCGTATAGGACGTGTCACCGCCAAGCCTGCGTTCGACTCCGATGATGCCACATCAAACCGACCAGGTCGAACCGGGCCGGGCGAGACTGCCCTGGTCAAGGTTGCTCAAAGGGGCTCCGGAGGATCTCCGGATCTTCCTGGTTCCGGAAAACCTTCCCAAACGAAGCTAATCGAGTTTCGGGGAACTCGAAGCCCATTTCTATCCCGTAATCCGTAAAGCGTTCTTCCCTGCTTGCCCGAAGAGGATTGTTCGAGTCAGGTGTGTATTTCGTCAAGGGGCTGCTGGCGAGACGGTCATGATGATTCTGCAAGCCATGTTCACAATCGAACGGTGTCTGTTTATTTCGGCTTCAGTTCGCGCAAAGGCCGGGTATCCTGATTCTGTTGCTTGAGTTCTATCCGGTCGACTGGTTAGGTCATTTTTGAAAAAACTCTTCGGAAAGCCTCAGTAATGAGCAGTAAAGTAATCTGTGGTGGTTTTCAGAGCCTGCTGCCAGTCGATTCCGAGTTCATCGTTGAATCGGGGATCGAATTCGCTGACCGCCTGGACCAGGCTTTCGCGCCAGTGAATATACAGGGCCGGGTCAACTGGTGCCCTGCCCTTGCGACTATGGGCATCGGCCATCTCTTTCATGGAACGCTCGACGATCGACGAGCCTCCGGCAAAAGTCAGGGCGATGCTGATCCCTCGCCGAAGTGCCTTGTTCTGCTGACTCCAATCGGTCTTGGCGAACATCTGGTTAATGCGTTCGTCACGCTCCAACAATAGTTCGTAAAATCGGGTAATGAACCCACGCTCTTTGAGGCAACGGCCGTAGCTGGCCTGAACATCTGCAAGAAACTGACTCATGGGTTAATTCCTTCACTACATGGGTTCAATCAAAAATGCGAAGGATAGTCACTGCTCAATCGCGTGAGTTGATCTTGATCAATTATGCCAGGACCCATTAAGCAGACTGGAAGACGGAAACGCCGCTATGGATTTCAATTCAGTGAATGGTCAGATCCTGGATCTGTGTCCAAACCGTCCAGAACCAGGTCAAGGCCGAAAGCAAAGAAACCAGAAAAGGATTACCCGGCTGGGTGGTCTGACCCGCCCGCAGCGCATTGCCCGGCACCTGTGGCGCATGTGCATGGGCCTTGCCATTGCCGCAGCCGCGTTTTTCCTTGGCCAGGCCCGGCTGTTTCCGGGGGCGATTCGGGAATCCAATGTGCTGGTAGTGCCAGTCCTGCTTGCGCTCCTGCTGATAATTTACTGGGTAATCCGGGTGATGTGGAGCGCCTGGCCAGCACCGCTGTTTCGTAGGCAAAAAGTGAGAAAAGCTGTCTGATTACCATGAACTGACAGGGGAGTAATCCGGTATTGTCCCCAACCTGCTTCCTTGTTGGATTTTCAAGTCATCCGTACTATTGTGGAAGCATCCATATCCAGGGTTGTAAAGGGCCACGGCATTCGGGCGGATGTTTCACCCGGCAGTTTCTTTGATTCATGGGCTGGAAGAGACGAAAGTGGCACGTGGATGCGGGAAGGTTCCTGCCATCAGGCCACTGTATTGGGACAAGCACTGGAGATTTTGATGCTCAGAGGATCGCATTTCGCTGCGGCCGCAGCGATTTTGTTCTTGTGGGGACGCATTCTGAGTGCAGCCGAAGTCGATTCGACTGCACTCTGGCTGACGATGACCATCCCAGTGAGCTTCTGGTTGCTGATTGACTGGTTGGCACGTGGCTCGGGGGACTGGGTGGGAGAGAATCCTCCGCCGGAAGGAAGCGAGCGTTTCTTTTGCTATCTGTTCATTGGTGCAGGGATGCTGCCGCTGCTGGCAAAAGCCACCGGGGTAATGGAACTGCGGCGCTTTGTACCGGATTGGCTCGCTTTTCTGGATTTGGGAGGGCTGGCGGTCGTGGTTGTCGGAATTTCCCTGATTGTCACGCCGATCGTGCGCTTGCTCCGATGGTCCGATGCCCTGTTTGGCCGCACCCACCACGGAGCAGGCGGTGGCGGCGGTCCGTAACCTGGAATCTATTCAATTATGGCCGGGCTCCCCCCTGAAAATACCTGGACAGCATCAATTGATACCGGGCCACGCGGTCGTGGTCCTTTTGTGTCGGGTTCGCGATTCGACTCAAGTCACTGTTGTCGAGCAGATCGGAGTGCTTGATTGATCGAGCAAGCGGATTGGCGACCGAGCGCTGTACAAACTGCTCGCAGGATTCGTCGGTTCGACGGGTGACGGCCTCCAGTGCTTCAAGAACGTCCTGGCCGAAACCTTCTCTCTGCAGGTCTTCGAAAGACCAGCCGCTGTCTTCCACAACATCGAGCAGCGCACCCACCATGCGAGCCGCGTCGGTTGTCTGGGCCAGCATCACCCTGATCGGATGCAGAATGCAGGCCTGCCCTGCCTTGTCGACCTGGCCGGCATGGGCCTCGACCGCGATCACAATTGCTCTTTCTACTGTTGCCATGGAATCTCCTTGAGTCCGATTGATAGCGTGGCCGGCGACGGTCGTTGACTCGAACAGTCCCGGCCCAGATCCAGTTCGAGCTGGACCGATGGGACTTCGGACGGCACACCAACAGGGACCGGGCCGGGCCTGACCATCGCCGGGGGCTCAATCCACCCCGGAAACAGCCCGTAGATGACGTTTCCGATCCGTACGATGTAGCGGACTGGCTCTCCGCTCACGCCGCCTGCCTCCGACTGGTCGTGGGTTGAGACACATCAGGCTCTTCCCACGACAGGGGAAGGCTGTGCTGGTGTGCCGCCCTGGCCTCGAGATAGCAGGCCAACACCTCACGTGCGGTGATACGGCGTTTGCGAATAAGTTGCCAGGCAATTTTTTCGATCGCAGACCAGTTCACCGGCCGGGCCAGCCAGCGACGGACCCGCTTGCGCTCCTCGTTGAACCACTCGGGAATCGGTGGACCGCAGTCGACACCCCGGGCCTCGACACGATCGCGCAATACCTGGAGCCGACGGGCCAGGTCCCGGCACTTTTTCAGATCAAAGTCGGCACCGAGCGCCCGAAGGGGACGATTGCTGGCTTTGGCTTCGGCCAGGGGGCCGGCCAGGGACACCCGCAGTTCGGACAGATAACGTGCCAGGCCGTCGGCCCACGCGGCCCGGGCGTTGCCGGGTCCGACCGCAGGCTTGAATCGTTCGCGCCGGGCTTGGACCAACTGCCGCGTAACTCCTGATCCGGGTATGGATTCGCTAACCTCGACCACAACCACCCAGCGGCCTTCCCGAATCGCGGCCAGGGCATGTCCGGCTTCATGCCAGGCGGCCACGCCGATGTGGGTTCGCTTTCCATTTGGCATTGAAGGTCTCCGAATCATTCTTTCATCCTCGCTTGAATCACGTTCATGAACTCCTTTTTCCTGGGTGTCCCGTTCTCTCTCCCGTTCTCTCCCGTGGATGTCCCATTCTCGCGCACTTGTCCTGGGCGTCCTTCTCTCCTTTCATGTGGGTGTCCCGGTTCTGGTTTGAGGGCCGGTCAGCTCCTGTCGGGCAGTTGTTTGCGCCCGAAAAGGTGGCTGACCAGCATTTCCCGGATGTACTCCGATCGGCTGATTCCAGCCGCCCCGGCAAGCCCGTCGATCCCGTCTGCCAGCGCCTCCGGCACCCACACCTTCATGTCCTGGTCGTTCTTGCCGAGCGCGGCCGTGCGGTTTTCGGCGCTGGCACTGCGGGAATACATGGGTACGTCCAGCAACGCCTCACGGTCTCCCTGGGGCATGAAGCGCTGGTCGCCGCGCTCGGCAAGGGCCAGCAGGTCGTATTGGCCATAGACATGGACAAACAAGACGTGGCGCACGACCGTCGACAAGTCACTATCGTAGTATGCAGCCAGTTCCTGCAGGGCCGTCCAGACCGGCTCGGGCACCCAGAACTTGACTGCCCGGTCGTTGGACTCGATTTCGTTCAAGTCCCGGCCGGTGCCAGTCAGAAAGGTCGCGGGTGCGTCCACTCGCACGGATTGCTGGTTACTGCTCAATTGGCTCTGCCGCTGTTTCGATCGTTCAAGAATACCCATCAATGCTGCCCTCCCTGATTGGTCTTTTAGCACTTTCCCCTATTTCTTGAGCCCCTCGCCGTGGTGGATTGGCGATAGGGAGTTTCCCGGATCCCGCCGTGCCCGACGAGGTCAATATCTCACGGATGATTCTCATAACACGAGAAACGGCAACGTCGCAATTTCCAGCGAGGTCATGAAATCCTGGGCTTTCCAGAGTGAGCCTGGGGTTTTTCACGACCCGGCGGACTCATTCTTGATCAGCCTCAACTCCAGCCGCTTGACTTCCCGGAGCACCCGGTTGGCTTCGAAATGCATGCCCATGAAGCTGCGCAGGAACACCGAGAGCTGCACCAGGATGACGGCGACAACCCCCCAGCGAAGGGCCGGCAGCATCGAGTCAGCGGCGAAAAGCTGGACAAGGGCGTATACGGCGGCTGCAAAGAAGACCAGCCCGATGACACCGACCAGCCACATGACCCAGCCAAGCTTGCCGGTAAACAAGGCGAGGGCCTGGCTGAAGTAGCCGGGTTCGTGATTGAAGTCCTGCAGGAGCCGTTCGTCTTCTTCCGACAGGGTCTGGTTGATCAGGTCGTCAATCTTGCTCATGTTGGATTCCTTCATGTCATTTCTCCTTCTAGTCTGGCGCGCAGCTTGTTACGCGCGTGCATCAGTCGTGTCTTGATCGTTCCGGGGGCGGTATCGAGCGCCACGGCGATTTCGGCTATTCGCATGTCTTCCAGGTAAAACAGTGCCAGGGCGGCCTGCTGGTCCGGTGGCAATTCGGCCATG
>SLIZ01000115.1 GCA_007135395.1 Wenzhouxiangellaceae bacterium
TCACCTGGCTTGTTCCGGCAAGCCCACGATGTCCGCAATGGCTCAATGGCGGCGGCCCCAGCCTGGCTGTCCGCATGCCCGAACATGCTACCTGCCGGGAGCTTTGCCGGGAACTGGGTAACCCCCTGGTTTCCACCAGCGCCAATCCGCCGGGCAAGCCGGGTGCCCGGTCGCCGGAGGAAATCCGGGAATACTTCTCCGAGCCACCCCCGGAACTCATCTTCGAATCCCCCCTGGGCGGACGGGACACGCCGAGCGAAATTCGAGACCTTTTAACCGGAAATAAAGTCCGATAGCGAAAGGAAGGCGTCATGATCGGGGACGTTAAGGAATACCTGCTGGACCTGCAAAGTCGATTGATCGAAGCCTTCGAAGCCCTCGATGGCCGGGCGCAATGCCGGGCCGATGACTGGAATCGCGACGAAGGGGGCGGCGGGCGGACCCGGGTGATCGAGAATGGCCGGGTGTTTGAAAAGGGCGGCATCAACTTCTCCCATGTCCATGGCCGGAATCTGCCGGAAGCAGCAAGCGCCCGCCGCCCGGAACTGGCCGGTCGAAGCTTCCAGGCCCTGGGCGTCTCCGTGGTCATGCATCCACAAAACCCCTATGTACCCACCAGCCACGCCAACGTCCGGTTCTTCAGCGCCGAAAAGGATGGAGAAGCGCCGGTATGGTGGTTCGGCGGGGGCTTTGATCTGACCCCCTTCTATCCCTTCGACAAGGACATCCAGCACTGGCACACGACCGCCCGGGACTTGTGTCAGCCGTTTGGTGATTCGGTCTACCCGCGCTTCAAGCGCTGGTGCGACGAGTACTTTTACCTCAAGCACCGCGACGAGACCCGGGGCGTGGGCGGGCTGTTTTTCGATGACCTCAACGAGTGGGATTTCAGCCGTTGCCTGGACTTCATCAAGGCTGTCGGCGATGGCTATCTGGCCGCCTACCTGCCCATCGTGGAACGACGGCTGGAAACCCCTTACGGGAAACGGCAGCGGGCGTTCCAGGCCTATCGGCGGGGCCGGTATGCAGAGTTCAACCTGGTCTGGGACCGGGGGACCCTGTTCGGCCTGCAATCCGGTGGCCGGACCGAATCCATCCTCATGTCCCTTCCCCCCGTGGCCTGCTGGCGGTATGACTACCAGCCCGAGCCGGACACGCCGGAGGCGGCACTATCGGCCTACCTGAAACCGGCCGAGTGGGTCTGAGACCCCCGGCCGGCAGATCTCTGCCCGGAAATTCCTGCCTGGACCATGGCCCGTGCGGTCAGACGGGCTGGGTCATGCAAACCCAGCCGGACGCCAGGCTTCCATCATGCGGCGACGGGCGCTGTCGAGACGCTCGGACATCAGGGCAGAGAACCGGCTGAGCACTGCGTAGCCAAAGGCCGGATCCTTGTCACACTGGCTGCGAATCGCCAGGCCGTCGAATTCCAGCACCCGGGAGGGTTGCTGGGCTCGGGCCTGGAAGTTCCAGCGATAGGGCTTGATCAGCCAGGACCAGCCCAGCACTTCACCCTGACCGAGTTTCTGAAGTTCCAGCGGGGGGCCTTCAAGAGCGGCGACCTGCACGGCAATCTTTCCGTCGAGAACCAGATAGAAAGTATCGGCAGACTGGCCAAAAGCAAAAGCCACATCACCGGTCTCGAATTTGCGCTCGGTGGCATTAGCGGCCAGAAACTGTTGAATATCCCGATTCAGCCCGGAAAAAAACGGATTGCCTTCGAGTACTTCGACAATGGCTTGCGTATCCATGTTGACTCCCTGGAACTTCGATCCATCCATTCTGCCACATCCACGCCATCCGTCAGAGCCATGAGGTTCGGTGTCCTTCCCCGGCCCGGAGGATCCCGACACCGGGTGGTAGGATGGCCCGAACGCCTGGCCCACTAGAATGCAACCAAGGAGACCCCATGATCAGAACAGGATTCCTGCTGTCCCTTCCGCTTGTGCTGTGCCAGGCCTGTGCCGGGGGCGCGGCGGGTGACGATACCCGGGGGGAATCTCCATGGGGAGATCCGGAACCCACGGTCTGGGAGGCGGTTGCAGTCAGTGATGTTGCTGGGGAGACCGCTGGCGAAGCAGTACTGGCCTGGATGAGCGAAAAGGACCTGCACCAGGGTCTCGGGATGGAATTCAACCGGCTGGAAATCGAGCAGGATACACCGGAACTCGCCCGGGTCCTGATGGATGGACTGCGGGACGATTCGATCCAGGGCCAGGAGTTCGAGGTTCGACTCGAGGAGTCAGACGGGGAATGGAAACCGGTCGAGATTCGCCGTCGCTGGATCTGTCGTCGGGGGGTGAGCGAAAACGAGCTGTGTCTTTAGTGCTTGAGCTGCTTTCGCAGCCGCTCGAGGGCGGCGAGCTGGGCGGCAGCCTCGGCGAGCTGGGCCTGGGCCTGGGCGAAATCCATGCCGGCACCCCGGTCGGCCAGGGCTCGTTCGGCTTCTTCCTTGGCCTTGACCGCTGCAGCCTCGTCCAGGTCCTGGGCACGGACTGCGGTGTCGGCCAGAACGGTAACCATGTGGGGCTGGACCTCAAGCATTCCTCCGGAGACGAAGAAGAACTTCTCGTCGCCTTCCGGGGTCTCCACCCGAACCTGGCCCGGTGCCAAGCGGGTCAGCAGGGGCGCATGGCGGGGTGCAATACCCAGTTCGCCCTCTTCACCCTTGGCAAAGACCATGGTGGCCTCGCCGGAGAAGATTTCTCCCTCGGCAGAGACGATATCGCAGTGGATAGTTGAAGCCATGCTTTTGGATTCCCGTTATCAGGTATGGGCTCAGGCCGCCTTCTTGGCGATTTCCTCGGCCTTGGCAACCGCTTCTTCGATGCTGCCAACCATGTAGAAGGCCTGCTCGGGCAGGTGATCGTAATCGCCGTCACAGATTCCCTTGAAGCCACGGATCGTTTCCTTGAGAGAAACATACTTGCCCGGCGTTCCGGTGAAGACCTCGGCGACAAAGAACGGCTGGGAGAAGAAACGCTCCACCTTCCGGGCCCGGGCCACGGTGCGCTTGTCGTCTTCGGAAAGTTCGTCCATTCCGAGAATGGCGATGATGTCCTTGAGCTCCTTGTAACGCTGCAGGGTTCCCTGGACCTTCCGGGCCACTTCGTAGTGTTCCTGCCCGACGACCAGCGGGTCGAGCTGGCGGGAAGTGGAGTCCAGCGGATCAACGGCCGGGTAAATGCCCAGCTCGGCAATCTGGCGGGACAGAACCACGGTGGCGTCCAGGTGGGCAAAGGTGGTCGCCGGTGACGGGTCGGTCAGGTCATCGGCGGGAACATAGACCGCCTGGATGGAGGTGATAGAACCGGTCTTGGTCGAGGTGATGCGCTCCTGGAGGGCGCCCATTTCGGCGGCCAGCGTGGGCTGGTAACCCACTGCCGAGGGCATGCGGCCCAGCAGGGCGGACACTTCGGTCCCGGCCAGGGTGTAACGGTAGATGTTGTCGATGAACATCAGGACATCACGGCCTTCATCCCGGAAAAACTCGGCCATGGTCAGTCCCGACAGGGCTACTCGCAGACGGTTGCCCGGCGGCTCGTTCATCTGGCCGAACACCA
>SLIZ01000209.1 GCA_007135395.1 Wenzhouxiangellaceae bacterium
CATACCCATAAAAGAGCCCCGCCCAAGCGGGGTTTTTTTTATGGGTATGGCGGAGGGGGATTGCGGATGAGAATTTCCGGGTTCGAACCGAGCCACAGGCGAGCTCGCTGACGCGTCAGCGTCAGTCCGAAGGACAAGCCCGCGCTAGCGGGCGCAGCAATCCCACCCCTCCGCTACAGAAAAAAGGTCTCAGGGTTCAGGAAAGCAAGGCTTAGGGGGAGGCGGGCTCAAGGAACAAGGCTCAAGGCTCAAAACGACCAAACGACCAAACGACACCCCACTTACCCCAGGCCCCCTCAACCCGAGTCAATCGACTCAGCACATCGCGAAATTCCAATTCAGCCCATTTCGCCCGGTTCCTTGCCAATCCCCGGTCCATTCATTAGAGTTGGACTCGGCTAGGCTCGATAATGATTTCATAAGAAACGGGAAGGGGAGACCAACCTGCCAATGACCAGCATACTGATTGTTGATGACCATGATCTGGTGCGCACCGGATTGTCCAATATCCTGTCCGAAAGCAAGGACCTGGAAGTGGTTGGCGAGGCCAGTACCGGTGAAGAGGCCCTCAAGCTGTGCAAGGAACTCAAGCCGGATGTCATCCTGATGGACATCGGGTTACCCGGAATGTCCGGCTTCGAGACGACCGAGCGAATCCTGAAATCCTGTCCGGACAGCAAGGTGATTGTTCTGACGGCTCACTCCCAGCCCCCGTTCCCCGCTCGCCTGCTTGACCTGGGTGCTTCGGGGTATCTCACCAAGGCTTCCAAGGCCCGGGAGCTCAAGGCGGCAATTGCCGCTGTCAGCCGTGGGGAAAGGTACATTGGTCCGGAGATTGCCCAGCAGTTGGCCATTTCCCTGCTTCCCGGGGCCCAGCAATCGCCGTTTCAGGATTTGACCGCCCGGGAGATGGAAATTGCCCTGATGATGACCCAGGGGATCGAAAAGGGAGGGGTGGCCGAGATACTCAACCTGAGCCCGAAAACCGTTTCTACCTACAAATACCGGATCTTTGAGAAAGTCGGGGTCAACAGCGAGGTCGAATTATTGCGCGAGGCCATTCGGCACGGCCTAATCGAAAACGACCTGTAAGGGAATGTGAGGAAAGCCGCTCTTCGACCATTCCGGGTGGCTGAAAGAATAAACGCCGACCCCCGGGGGTCGGGCCGGCGTTCATCAACCATGCTGCACGATTACTTCTTGCCAGAGTCGGTCAGACGATAGATTCCGTCTGATTCGGGAACAACTCCCGCCGGGGTATCGTCCTTGCCGGACTTCTCTTCCCGGGGCTTGCCCTGCTTGCCTTTTTCCTGTTCGGACTTTTCAGCCGGCTTGCTTTCCGGCTTCCTGGTCTCGGAACGGGACTGGTCTGTTTGACTGGATTTTTCGTTCGAGCTGTCCCGCTTTTTCTCCGGCTTGGCAGGGGCAGTTTGGGGCCCGGACTCCCGGTTTTCCCGAAGTCTTTCCGCCTTGCCGTGGGGCAGCCCCTGGAAATCGCTGCCCTGGTCCTGGCTCTTGCCCTGATCCTGGCTCTTGCCCTGATCCTGGCTCTTGCCCTGATCCTGACTCTTGCCCTGATCCTGGCTCTTGCCCTGATCCTGACTCTTGCCCTGATCCTGACCCTTGTTCTGGCCCTGAGGAGCATTGCCCTGGTCCGGGCTCTTTCGGCCCCGTCCACGGGAACGGCGCTTTTTGCGCTTCTTCTTGCTCGGTCCCTTTCCGGCGTCGTCGCCAGCGTCCGGTCCCTTGCCGGTTTGATCGCCGGCCTTGTTTTCCTGACCGGAGTCGTCTGCGTCAGACTTGTCACCGGTTGCGTAACGGGAACGCCGGCGTCCCCGTTTCTTCTTGCTGCCCCCATCGCCATCACCCTGAGGCTTGTTTCCATCACCCCCTTTCTGGGCGCCACGTTTGCGGCCCTGCTTTTTCTTGCCGGACTTGCGGCCCCGGTGGCCACCCCTTCCATCGGAGCTGCCAGAGCTGTCGGAGCCCTTTTGCTTCTGAGCGTCCCTTCCTCTGGATGGCTTTTGAGGCTTTCTCGAGGGTTTTCCGTCGCCCTGAAAAAGGGCCAGCATCTTCAGCCAGAGCGTCTGCCAGAAAGACGGCTTTTCCGGCTCTTTTCTCTGGGGTGCCGGCGTAGACGGCCGGATACCGCTGACCGCTGCCTGGTCCTCCCGAGCAGGAGGAGCAGGCCGCTTTTCTTCCGGCGCCTGAACGGTCTCCAGTTCTTCCTGGGTAGCCAGGGCGTAGCTGGGATCCTCCAGGGTTTCGGACTTTCGCAGCCGCTGGACTTCGAAACGGGGGGTGTCCATGTTTGAATTGGCCACGACGGTTACCGGAACATTGTGGCGGGCTTCGATATTGGCCAGTGCACGGCGTTTTTCGTTGACCAGGAAGTTGGCCACCTTGATCGGGGCCTGCACCACCACCCTTCCGGTAAATTCCTTCATCACTTCTTCTTCGGCCAGGCGAAGAACCGACAGGGCCAGGGATTCGATGCTGCGGATGCTGCCATGGCCATCACACCGGGGGCAGGGCAGGTAGCTGGACTCGCCCAAAGACGGCCGCAAGCGCTGTCGGGACATTTCAAGCAGTCCGAACTGGGAGATCCGGCTGATCTGAACCCGTGCCTTGTCCTGGCGCATTGCTTCGCGCAGTTTGTTCTCTACCGCCCGCTGATTGTCCTTGCTGAGCATATCGATGAAATCGACGACCACCAGCCCGCCCAGGTCGCGGATCTTCAACTGTCGGGCAATCTCCTCGGCCGCTTCAAGGTTGGTCTGCAGGGCAGTTTCCTCGATATCGGCGCCCTTGGTGGCCCTGGCGGAGTTGATATCGATGGAGATCAGCGCCTCGGTGTGGTCAATGACCACGGCACCACCGGAGGGAAGACGCACATTACGCCCGAAGGCCATCTCAATCTGGCTTTCGATCTGGTAGCGTGAAAATAGCGGGGTATCGTCCTGGTAATGCTTGAGCTTGCGCAGGTTGTGGGGCATGACCTGCTGCATGAATTCCCGGGCATCCTGGTAGACCTTGGCATCGTCAACCAGCACTTCACCGATATCGTTTCGCAGGTAGTCGCGCAGCGCCCGGATGATCAGGCTGGACTCCTGGTAGATCAGAAACGGTGCCTTGCGATTGCTGGCCGCTTCCTTGATTGCCGCCCATAACTGGAGCAGGTAATCCAGGTCCCACTGCAGTTCTTCCGTTTCCCGGCCGACACCCGCAGTGCGGACGATCACGCCCATCTCGTCGGGAATCTTGAGCTCGGACAGGGCCTGCTTGATCTGGCGCCGATCCTCGCCGGAGACCTGGCGGGAAACACCGCCGGCTCTCGGGTTGTTGGGCATGAGTACCAGGTATCGCCCGGCCAGGCTGATCATGGTGGTCAGCGCTGCACCCTTGGTGCCACGCTCTTCCTTGTCCACCTGGATGATGATTTCCTGGCCACCCTGGACGGCATCCTTGATGTCTACCCGCCCCTCGGTCTTGCGCGTGGCTTCGGAGAAGTATTCCCGGGCAATTTCCTTGAGCGGCA
>SLIZ01000239.1 GCA_007135395.1 Wenzhouxiangellaceae bacterium
CCTGTCGAACGGGGTCAACGTGGTCGTCCTTATGATCCGCGGCACGAACCGCCGGGGCGTCCATGCGGTGAGGCCGTAACGTGGAGCCCGCTCTCTGGTACCTGTTCAGCCGGGCGCCTGACGGCCCCCCGCCGGACCCGGATCCGGAGCCGGGGGACATCAACCTGTCCGCAAGTTCCTCTTCGGTAAACCTCCAGATTAACTTGTCGTGGACCGACGAGCCGGTCGGGACGGATTCCGTTCAGGTATTCCGGGCCCTGAGTGCATCAGGCGCGGCGAGCGCCACCACCCCCGTCGCCACTGTGGGGGCGGGAATCGGGTCTTGGGTGGACGACACCGGGGACTTGGACGACGGAGTCACGTACCACTACCGCGTGGACGGACTGGACGAGTCGAGCGTTGTGCTCGCTTCCTCCAACACTGCCAGCGCGGTCGCGCAGATCGCGGAGAACTTCAGTATTTCCGCCACCCCGGGGCCGGAGGACAGTGGGGAGATCACGCTGGACACAGCCTCCTCTCCCCCCGCCGGGACCTCTGTGTACGACACCTTCTTCCGGGAAACTGGTGTGGGCGGCGGGAGCAGCTTCGGCAGCGGCGTCACGATGCCCCATACGAATACGGTTCCCGTGCTGGATCAGTCTTACTCCTTTACCGCCGTGGCGAAGGACAGTGGGGGCAGTATCCTTGGGATCAGCAACGAAGTGGATGCAACCGCCCCGTCGAGCGATCCACCTCCCCCACCGAAGCCGGTTCCGGAGGCGCCCACGAACTTCGCGGGCACGACGGACAGTTCCTCCCAGATCGACTTCACTTGGACCGCTGCGGAAGCGCAGGAGGGCGGGGATCCCCCGACCGGGTATCGCCTGTACCGGAACGGCACAGTGTACGCCACCCTCGGGAACGTGACGAGCCATTCCGCTACCGGCCTGCCGGAAGGGTCCGTGTGGGAGTGGTGGGTGGTGGCGTTCAACGCGGACGGCGAGTCAGATGCCAGCAACGCCGAGTTCGTCCCGACGCAGTTGGCTGCACCGACCACCTTGGTCGGGCAGCAGATCGGGGGGACCGGCTCCACTGGCTTTGTGCGGCTGACGTGGACCAACAACTCCACGAACGCCGCGGACAACGTGATCCGGCGGAACGGGGTGGTGTACCAGACCCTGAACGCCGCCTCAGACCAGTACGACGTGCCGAATGATGATGCAGACGCCACGTTCACTGTGACGGCGACCGCGTTCAGCCTACCGGACTCGGATCCGTCCAACGAAGTAAGTCCCCCGTGGGTGGAGTGAATTGAGCATGGAAACTGAGATCGTCCAACTGCTCTTCCAGGTCGGGGGCACCCCGGCCATGGTCGGATTCGTCCTTTACTTCATGTGGACGCACGGGCCGAAGCGGGACCTGGAACGGATGGCGGATACGGTGGACTCCATCGGCCGGGATCTCCGCCAGCACAGGGAAGCCGTGCTGGCCGAGCAGGCCGGGCATCGGGAGAGGATTCAGCGGCTGGAACTCAAGGAAGAGGCGGCGCGGGCAGAGCGCAGGCGCCTGTTCAAGATCCGGCACAGGAAGGAGGAGGACGGGCATGAGGATTGACTGGTCGGACTACCCCAATTTCTCCGCCCATGAGTTCCGGTGCAAGCATACGGGCCGGAACGAAATGGACCCGGAGTTCGTCCGGTTCTTGCAGAAGGTCCGGTCGGCCTACGGGAAGCCCATGCGGGTGACTTCGGGGTACAGAGCCCCTGAGCACCCCATAGAAGCGGTGAAGAGCCGTCCCGGCGCCCATGCGTCCGGACGGGCTGCGGACATCGCCGTAGGGCCCGGGGAGGACGTGTACGACCTCGTCCGGATCGCACTTGCATACGGGGCGCAGGGGGTGGGTATCTCCCAGCGTATCAACCGCCCGCGGTTCGTCCACCTGGACACGGTGGAACACCGCCGCGCAATCTGGAGTTACTGACCCATGCCGAGCATTGCAAACGCTGTCAGTTTGGACTACGCCACCATTGCGGCGGTGGGGGCGGGGGTAGCAGTCCCCGCCCTCCTCACACTGGACGTAGACGAGTGGTCCGCTGACCCGGAGGCGGAAACCTCGGACGGGTTTATCGTGGTCGAGGGCGATGATGTTGAGATTGACACCGAGGCGCTGGACGGAGAGCCCGTTTTCGTTCGGGGGTCACAGGTCTATACGGAGGTGGAGGCATGACAAGGATCCCGCTGGAGACACGAGCGCAGGCGGCGGCGCGGCTGGACGCCCGCGTCCCCGACCCGAGTGGGGAGCCGGATGGGAGGGGGCTCCGCGTAGATGGCGGCGAACTGTCCTACGGTCCACCGGAGCCCACGCCCCTCATGCGATCACGGTCTATCTCGGTGACAGGGGACACCGGGATCCTTGTCTATGACGACTTCAACCGCCCTGACGGTCCGCTCGCAAACACTGAAGCACCGAGCGGCCAGACATGGACTGAGGCGGGCGAGGGATCATGGTCGATCAGCGGCGGGTTCGCGGAGCGATCCTCGACCACCAACGAACCCGGCTTCCTGCTGCACCCCACCTCCGCTACGAATCGGGGCTTTCAGGCCCGTGCGTTTTGGACCGGGAGAGAGCTTAGCACTCTGAAAGGCTTCTGTCCCGCATATGTGGACGCAAATAACTGGCTGTCTGTGCATTGCGACTTCACCGAGTGGGAGGTCGAGATGTCCCTCGACGGTGTCGTAACAACGCTCGCGTCTGGCTCAACCTCAAGCCAGGTCGGGCAAATCGCTGACCTGTTTATGACATGCCGGGGCGAGTCATTCCAGCGAATCAACCTCGGCTCTGCCCTGCGGGGTTATATCGGCGGGTTCAGCGTGAGCAGCGACTCCGACGCGCTCAACATATTCACCAACCGCACCCATCAGGGGCTGGTGTCGTACCGCTCCCAGCTCAGGTGTGCATCATACCAGCTAATCCAGGGGAGGGCATGATGATCGTACCCGCGGAGCAAACCGACAACCGCATCGGCCCCGACACCCCCGAGGACGTAGCCCCGCACGTCACGGGATACTCCCGGCTTCCAGACGGGACCTACCGACTCACGCTGTCCGAGGAGTACCGGGAGGCCGTTCGGGGGGCCGAGGCCCGCGCCCTCAAAGCCGCCGCCCGGATCGCGCTCCATGAACGCATGAGCACCGGAGACGTGGACCCCGATGACGTGGATGCCGTGGCCGCGATCTGGCCTCCGGTGGAGGTGGGCGAGACCGTCAGCCAGGGCGACCTACGCTACCATGAGCCGTCCGGAAAGCTCCTGCGGGCCGAGCAGCCGGAGTACACGGTCCGGGCCGAGGACGACCCGCTGAGTGTCCCCGCCATCTGGACGGTGCTTGGTGCGCCGCTCGGGGAGGGTGAGGTGCCGGAGTGGAGGCAGCCCACGGGGGCGCAAGACGCCTACCAGACCGGCGACGAGGTGAGCCATCCCAACGCGCAGGACGGCGGCAACGTCTGGCGCTTCCGCTCGAACATCGACGCCAATACCACCGAGC
>SLIZ01000081.1 GCA_007135395.1 Wenzhouxiangellaceae bacterium
CGTCCGTGGACTGCGTTCTCGGCGCTTGATGTAGACCATGCTACACCTGGCGCGCCGACGCCTTGCCACGAACGCTGAGAGACAAGCTGAATGTCTGCTGATTAGTGATCTCGTTAGTAAGACGGCGTGCTGCGAGCCCTTGGGGAATGCCGGGGCCTTAAGGGGGTCGGGCGCCGGCCGGGTCATCCACCTGGCGACTTCGGGAAACAAAGTGACGCGCAGGCCGGTTGCCAACACTCCGTGAAGCCCCCGGAATTACTACTTTCCGGGCTTCCAACTCCGAAAAGTTTATGCAACGTTGGGGTAGAATCTGCCGTTCGCCTGGCCCGACAACAACGATAATCATGAACTTCAAGCTCAAGATGCCCCACACCCTGGTCCTGCTGTTCGCCCTGATGGCAGCGGCCTACCTTCTGACCTGGGTCGTGCCCCAGGGGCATTTCCAGACCGAGACCACCGAGGCCGGGGCCACCGTGGTGATCCCGGGCACCTTCGAGATCGCCGAGGAGCCGGACCATCTCAGCCCCTGGGATTTCTTTACCGCCGTGCCCCAGGCCTTTGCCGCCGCAGGGGACATCATTTTCTTCCTGCTGATCATCGGCGGGGTCATGTCGCTGATTCGCTCCACCGGGACAATCGACGCCCTGCTGGGCCAGCTACTCAAATACTGCGGCTCCAGGCCTTCGGTACTGATCTTTGCAGTCATATTCGTGTTCGCCATGACTTCCTCGGCCATGGGGGCGTCCGGGGAGTACATCCCCTTTGTCCTGATACTGGTGGCCCTGTGCAAGGCCATGCGAATGGATCCCATGGTGGCCGTGGGCATGGTGGTGGCCGGCTATGGCATCGGTTACGGCATTGCCTCGTTCAACCCCTATACCGTGGTTGTCGCCCAGGGCATTGCGGAAATCGACACCTATTCCGGCTGGGCCCTGAAACTTGCGCTGCTGCCCTTGTTCGTGCTGATCGGCGTCCACCACGTATGGCGCTATTCCAGAAGAGTCCAGGCCGACCCGGAGGCCAGCCTGGTGGCCGATGTGGATTTTTCAGGAAAAGCCGACCCGCCGTCGGAGTTTCCGGAACTGAAATCCCACCATGTGCTCATCCTGGCCGGTTTTCTCACCGCGCTGGGCGTTGCCATCTGGGGCATTTCCGAGTGGGGCTGGTATCTCAACGAACTGGGTGCCTGTTTCCTGGTGCTGGCATTGTTTACCGCACTGGTAGGAAAGGTCGGCCCCAGCGTGAGTGCCGAGCGGTTTGTCAGGGGGGCCACGGAACTGGCCGAAACCGCATTGCTGGTGGGTGTGGCCCGGGGCATTGCCCTGGTCATGGAAGACGGCCAGATTCTTCATACCATCGTCCACTTCCTTTCCCTGCCCCTGTCCCAGGTCGGACCGGAGCTGGCGGCCATTGGCATGCTGATCATCCAGTCCATCCTCAACCTTTTCATCCCCTCCGGCTCGGGCCAGGCCTTTGTGACCATGCCACTGATGGCACCGCTGGGCGACCTGGTCGGCGTCAGCCGGGACATCTCGGTGCTGGCCTTCCAGTTCGGTGACGGGTTTGCCAACATGATCATTCCCACCAATGCCATTCTCATGGGCATTCTGGGTATGGCCGGGGTGCCCTATGATCGCTGGCTGCGCTTTTGCTTTCCCCTGTTCGTCAAGCTCATGGCTGCAGCCGCCCTGGTGCTGGTCGTGGCGGTACTGGCAGGTTATGGCTCCGGGTAAGCCGGACAACCAGCATCTGCCAGACGACCTGGTCGAACTTCTCGAGACCCGGCCGGAGATTTGCGTTCTCACCGGTGCCGGCGTGTCCGCCGAATCCGGCGTGCCCACCTTTCGCGATGCCCAGACCGGGTTGTGGGCAAAATTCGATCCCCTTAGCCTGGCGTCCCCGGAGGGTTTTGCCGAAGACCCGGCCACGGTCTGGAAGTGGTACAGCTGGCGCCGGGAACTGATCAGCCGGGTCGAGCCCAACGACGGTCACCGGGCGCTGGCCGGGATGCAGGACGCCCTGCCCGGATTGACCCTCGTGACCCAGAACGTGGACGGGCTCCACCAGGCCGCCGGTGCCCGGGATGTGCTGGAATTGCACGGCAATATCCGGCGAACCATCTGCTCCCGCACGCGAAGGGAAATCCCTGCCGAGTGGCTGGAAGCCCACAGCCGGGACCATCCCCCGCCGTCGCCCCATGACCCCGAAGGCCTGGCCCGTCCGGACGTGGTCTGGTTCGGCGAGGCCCTGGACCGGGAGGTCCTGGAGGCCGCACTGGAGGCCGCGGACCGTTGCCGGCTCTGCATAGTGGCGGGGACTGCTGGCACGGTCGAGCCTGCCGCATCCATTCCCCGGGTAGCCGCAAGAGCCGGGGCACGGGTGGTGGACATCAACCCGGAGGTCACGGAAATCGGGCGCGCCGCCGACTGGCACCTCGAGGGCACCAGCGCAACCTGGCTGCCCCGGATTGCCGCTGCCCTGTCAGGCTCCCCCGGTCCTGGTTGAACTCCGGGCCAGCCGCCCCAATCGTGGCAGGTTCGACGGGTATAATCGTCCGCTACGCCAACAGGAGGCGAACCAAATGTCCCAGACCATGCAAGCCCTGGTCAAACCCTCGGCAGCCCCCGGGCTTGAGATGCGCGAAGTCCCCGTCCCGGATCCCGGTCCCGGCGATGTCCGTGTCCGACTGGAAAAAACCGCCATTTGCGGGACCGACCTGCACATCTACAAGTGGGATGAATGGTCCCAGCGCAACATCCGGCCGCCCCTGATCATCGGTCATGAATTCGTCGGCCTGGTCGATGCCATCGGCCCGGGTGTACGCGGCTACGAGGAAGGCCAGCGGGTGTCCGCCGAAGGGCACGTGGTTTGCGGAGTCTGTCGCAATTGCCGGGCCGGCAAGCAGCACCTGTGTCCCTACACGGAAGGGATCGGTGTGAACCGGGACGGAGCGTTTGCCGAGTATGTGATTGTCCCGGCCACCAACCTGTGGCCCATCCCCGACGGCGTGGCCCCGGAGTTGGCCGCGTTTTTCGACCCGTTCGGAAATGCTGCTCACTGTGCGCTGCAATTCGACCTGGTCGGAGAAGATATCCTCATAACCGGGGCCGGCCCGATCGGCATCATGGCCGCCGGAATCGCCCGGCATGTGGGCGCCCGGCACGTGGTGGTCACCGACATCAACGACTACCGGCTCAACCTGGCCCGGGAGATGGGGGCCAGCCACATCGTCAATGTCACCCGCCAATCCATCGATGATGTCGTTCGTGAACTGGATATCGAGGGTTTCGACATCGGCATGGAAATGTCCGGAAACCCGAAGGCGTTCAATGACCTGCTCGCCAACATGTATCACGGTGGCAAGGTTGCCCTCCTGGGAATATTGCCGAAGGACACCGGGGTCGACTGGGACCAGATTATCTTCAAGGGCCTGGAGGTTCACGGCATTTACGGCCGGCGCATGTACGAGACCTGGTACAAGATGACCCAGATGGTCCTGACCGGCTTTC
>SLIZ01000065.1 GCA_007135395.1 Wenzhouxiangellaceae bacterium
CGAGGTCACCACCCGCTCCGACCCGGAAGGGCGCAAGACCGTATTCGACAACCTGCCCCGCCTGAAAGGCGCCCGCTGGATTGCCGTGGGCCGGCTGGACATCAACACCTCCGGACTGCTGCTTCTGACCACCGACGGGGAACTGGCCCACCGCATGATGCACCCGGCCGGCAACGTGGACCGGGAGTACCTGTGCCGGATTCGCGGGGCGGTCAGCGAAGAACAGATCCGGCAACTGCTCGATGGCGTGGAACTCGACGACGGCCCGGCCCGGTTTACCGACATCGTCCCCGGCGAAGTCACCGCCGGCCACGCCTGGTACACCGTGGCACTGGCCGAAGGCCGCAACCGGGAAGTCCGCCGCCTGTGGGAAGCTGCCGGCTGCACCGTGGCCCGCCTCAAGCGAGTCCGCTTCGGCGCCGCCTTCCTGCCCGACAAACTCAAGACCCGCCACTTCCACGAAATCAACCAGGCCGACCACAGAGTCCTCCGCGAAGACGTGGGCCTGCCCGCCAAAGCCACCGCCCTGGTCCTCGAAAAAGCCTGACCGCTTTTCCGGATCTTCCGAACACACACAACCCACCACGATGTGCAGGCAGTCAGTTGCTTTGGCCGTCATTTTTCCCGAGCAGGATAATGGCATTTCATATTTGAATTGACCCTCAGAGATTATACCGTTCGGTAAAATTTAGTGTATCATCGGCCAACGATCACAGAATTGTCCCGAACGGGAAAGCCATGAAATCCTTTGCAACCCGGAACACAGCCCTGGCCAGGCCCGCGGAACTGGGTGCGGCCCTGCGCGCCCAGCGCAAGGCGCAGGGGCTGACGCTGGAACAACTGTCGGGCTTGAGCGGGCTGGGTATGCGTTTCCTTTCTGAACTGGAACGCGGCAAGGCCACCGCGGAACTGGGCAAGACACTGGAAGTCGCACGGCTGCTGGGTCTGGACTGCTACCTGGTCCCGCGCTCGCAATCATCGATCATGGAAAACCAGTCTACCGATGACGACGCGGGCTGACTCGGACCGTCTCAACGTCTGGCATAACGGGCAGCTTGTGGGCGAGCTGTGGCGCGACGGGCAGGACCGCATCGGGTTCGGCTACGACGCTGATTGGCTCGAACACGGCTTCCGGATCGGGCGTGTCCTGCCGCTGAAAACCGAGCCTTTCGCACCCGAAGACGGCAAGGCCCACGCCTGGTTCGCCAACCTGCTGCCCGAAGGAGCGGCACGCGAGCGCATCGTGGGCAACCTGGGCATCGCCGATGATGACTTCGTGTTGCTTCGGGAAATCGGTGGCGATTGCGCCGGCGCGCTCAACATCCTGCCGGTCGACCAAGCTCCGAACGCTCATGACGGCACCGAAGCACTCGACGATCGCACGTTTCACCGCATGCTCCAGCAACGCGGACAGGGCATCCTGCCGCGGCCAGTCGACGGAAACAGAACCTCGCCACGCCTGTCCCTGGCCGGCGCCCAGGCCAAGTGCCCGGTGCTGATCCGCGACGGTGACTATTTCCTGCCGTACGGTGTGACCGCGTCCTCACACATACTCAAGTTCGAGTTGCCGGAATGGCGTCACGTGCCGGTCTACGAGATCCATCTCAACCGGATCGCCAAAGGCATCGGCCTGCCCGTCCCGGAAACCCGCACTGAACAACGCCATGGGCATCGATATCTGGTCATCAGCCGCTACGATCGTGAAGCCGAGGGAGGGAGCTGGCATCGTCTGCATCAGGAAGATTTCTGCCAGATCGCCGGGCTACGCGCCACGCGCAAATACCAGGCCGATGGCGGACCCGGTCTGGCCGACTGCGCGGGCTGGATTCGCGCGTTGAGCGAAAAGCCGGCCGGGGATCTACTCAATCTGCTGCGCTGGCAGATCTTCAACTGGCTCGCCGGAAACTCCGACGGCCACGCCAAGAACCTGGCCCTGGTCCAGGTACAGCGCAACACCAACCGCTGGCGCCTGGCGCCGTTCTACGACCTGGTCTGCACCCGGGCCTGGCCCAACCTGGACCGGCGCCTGGCCATGAACATCGGCGGCGAGGCAGATCCGGGCCGAATCCGCGCCGAGCACTGGCATGCACTTTCGGATGCAATTGGCATGCGCCCGCGATTCGTGGAAAAGGAAATCGCAAGCATGGTCGAGGCAATCAATGAAACCCTGCCAACAGCCTGCGAAGAACTTGAGAAAACCCACGGGGCGCTCCCCATGTTGCAGCAGCCCGAAAGAATCATCCGGACTCAATTGCTACTGGCGAGCACGGCGGTCAGCCAGGCACGGTGAAACTGCCAAACAAGCCGGGCCGGTCAATCGCTGAGGGTGAACGGGGGAATGGGAAAACCGGTTTCCCTCCAAAACTCCCTGATGGTTTGCCTCTCAGCGCTCGTGGCCGGCGTTCCCGGCGCTTGATGCAGTCTGGCAAAATCGGCGCCCCCGCCTTGCCACGAACGCTGAAAGACAATCTCAATGTCTGTTTCTCAATGATCCTGTTATCAAGACCGGAAAATCCGGACCTGACCGGGTCAGATTCGCCGGGTGCGAAACGCTCGCATGAATACCAGGCCGAGTAGCATCAGGATGAGTACGGTCGAGCCGACACGGTTGAGGGCCGGGACTTCGGGTTCCTTGGGTGCCTGGCGCTTGGAGGTGGTCAGCGCAAGGGTCTTTTGGCCCTTCTCATCGGTGGAAAGCATGGCCAGTTGGGGGCCGGGGTCCGCTTCTTCCTGGTCCGCCCACACGGCGTTGGACTCCTCCTCGGACAGGGAGGCCGGACCGAAACTCGCAGCTCCGGCTGCCATGGCCGGAATCAACAGCAACAGGCACAGCGCCAGAAAGCACACGCCGGAAAGAAGGCCGGCAGTTACGCATCCGGACACCAGGGATTGATTCGGGAAAGACGATCGGCGGGCAGTTCTGCGCAATTCTGTCATAGGATCCTCCGGGACTTCTACTCCCTTCATCCGAAACCCCACCCCCTGCTTTCCGGACCCGAAACACCCCGCGAGACGTGCGCGGAAGATCGATACTACCGAGCCGATTCAAGGCCTGTCCAGCCCGGTGAGGTTATGAAAATGTTCAGGAAATTGAGGCCCGCATCACTATTTTCCCGCAAGTCCCGGAAAAATCTGAATTAGAGCCCCCCGAGACTTTGGACAAAAAAGGCCTTCGAGGCCCGGCACCGAACCTCGAACCTGCGAACCCGACGAAATCTGTGCGGGTTTGCCGCCGTGGAAACCACGTGACAGCTTCCAGACGGAGGCCCCTGTGTACCCTGGAGCCCGGAAATGCGGGGCTGGAATGGTGGGTGTCCAGGTGATTCTTCGGCGCCGCATTTCTGCCCGACAAGCTCAAGACCCGCCACTACCACGAAATCGACCCCGCCGACCACCGGGTACTGCGCGAAGACGTGGGCCTGCCGGGCAAGCCAGTGGGACTGGTGCTGGAGGCAAAGGACCAGAAAACCAGCAAA
>SLIZ01000186.1 GCA_007135395.1 Wenzhouxiangellaceae bacterium
GATAAGGCGCTGCCATCAACTCCGATGCCTGTGGAATTGGTGTCAGCGTCGATACCAGCCTGATCTCTCCGGCCATGGATCTGTCTGCTGCATCCACGGCCCAGCTGGATTTCCTGGGTGTCTACCGTCACCTGGGCTCGGCCAGTTTCTTTGCCGTCGACATTTCCGACGATGGCGGGAGCAGCTGGACCACCGAGCTGGAGTGGACCGAGGACATGAATCCGGAAGGACCCGGAATCCCGGTGGAAATCGATATGGATGCCTATGTGGGCTCCAGCGAAGTCCACGTCCGGTTCCGCTATGTATCCGGATGGGACTGGCACGCAGTCGTTGACGATGTGGTCGTGACCGCCGATGCCGTTTCGTTCCCCTGGGCATTCGTGGACCCCGACATGATCATCGTCCCCGAGGGCGGCAGTGCCAATGTGGACCTGGTCGTCGATGCCACAGAGCTTGAGGCCGGGACCTATGAGCTGGGACTGCATGTGATTTCCGGAAGTGCCTACGATGTGGACCCGACCGAATTTACCGTCGAAGTCGAGGCGGTCCCCGAAATCGTTCTTCCAGAGATCGTCAACATGGAAGTTGAATTCGGAGCCACCGGTACCGCGCCCATGGAGGTTGAAAACCTTGGTGGTGCCGACGGCGAGGTTTCCATTGACTTTGGCGGTCAACTGATCTTCGAGCAGTTCGAGGAAAGCTTCCCGCCCGACGGCTGGACAGTCACCGACGATAATGGCGGCGGTTGCGTGTGGATGCGCACCGACGAATGGCCCATGAATAACTACGCCGGTGGTGACGGAGAAGGTGCTGCCATCAACTCCGACATCTGCGGGCTTGGTATAACGGTTGATTCATCGCTGATCTCTCCGCAGATGAATCTGGCCGGTGCCGAAAGTGCATCGTTCAGCGTGATCGGCGCCTACAACCATCTTGGAGACAGCTTCCTTTCATTCGATGTGTCCGATGATGGCGGCGCCAGCTGGACGGTTGAGGAACAGTGGACGACCGATACCGATCCGGAAGGTCCGGGTACGGAGGTCAACATTGATCTTTCCGACTACCTGGGAAGCAGTGAAGTCCACGTCCGGATGCGCTATTCCTCCGGTTGGGACTGGTGGGCGGTTGTAGACGATGTGCTTGTCGAAGCCAGCGTGACCTGGGTCGAGGCGGTACCGTCAACATTCAATGTGCCGGCCATGGATTCGGCCACAACCGACATTGCCGTCGATACCACGGGTCTGCCGGGGCCGGGCACCTACAGCGCCGAGATCATCGGCAGTGTGGATTCACCGTTTGCCATCGAGCCCGGCCTGCTGGTCGTCGATGTGGTTCCCGGTCCGGACCTTGGTGGAGTTTCAGGTACGGTCCAGAGCCAGGGCTACTGCGACAGCAATCCCTTTGATGCTGCTGGTGCAACCGTGGAGATCGTTGGACAGAACGAGACCTACACGGTGACTGCCGACGACAATGGGTTCTATGAGATCTTCCTGCCCATAGGTGAAAGCCCGGTCGATATAACCGCGAGCGCGCCCAATCACATCAGTGAGACAAGCGAAGATGTGGATCTGGAGCCGGCCGATACCATTACAGTCGACTTCGATCTGCTTCTCGACGAGCCCTGTGTGGACACGAGCCCGGCCGCATTCCAGGCTGAACTCGATCCGGGCGAGTCGGTGACCGAGCAGTTGACCATCGACAACCTGGGTGCCGGAGAGCTTGACTGGACGCTTGAAACCGCCCAGCCGACGGTGGTTACCGCCAGTCAGGGTCAGGGCAATGCCGGCCCGGGTGCCGGTTCCGGCGCCACGGCTGCAGGTGCACTGGATGTCTTTGCCGCCGCCGGTGGCCAACCGCCTGCGATCGCTCGAGTGGCGCCCGCCGGTGGATTCGACTGTGACAATGCCCCGGGGCTGATCATTCACGATGATGGCGAGATCGAAAACGGCTACTCCGGTAACCCGGATGTGGTCAGTGAAGTCACCCTTGTGGAAGGCTTTACGCCGGAAAGCCCGGGCGTTATCGGCACTGTTTGCATCTCGCTGCTGAGCCTGGGTACGGACACCCTGGACTTCGAGCTGGTCGTATTCGATGACGACGGCTCGGGTGGGGTTCCGGGTACGGAGCTGGCTGCGATCAGCGCCACGGCCACCGATCTTCCGGAAGGTATTCCGGATACGCCGGCCTGGTACACCGTTGACCTGAGCGGGGAGAATATCCTGGTCGAGTCCGGCACGATCTATATCGGGGCGCGCTACGCACCGCCGAGTCCGAACGTGTTTGTGGCTTCCGACGAGGAAGGACCCGGACCCGGTGTGGGCTACTTCCAGACCGATGGCGGTGCCTGGGACGAACTCGGTGTAGCGGTGTTCCCGGATTACAAGGCGCTGTTTGTCCGGCCCCAGATCCAGTCGCCCACCGGTTGCGATGCACCCAGTGACGTAAGCTGGCTGAGCATGGATCCGACTTCCGGCACGACCGGCCCGGGTGATTCCAGCGTGGTTGATGTGACCATCGACAGCACCGGGCAGGAACCGGGTGACTACGAGGCCAGCGTATGTGTCCTTAGCAATGATCCGGAAAACGGGGTGCTTGGAATCCCGGTGAGCCTGACAGTCAGCCTCACCGATGATTTCGCCACCCTGAACGGCCAGGTGGAAAGCCAGGGTTACTGCAACCAGGACCCGTCCGCCGGTGCCGGTGCCCAGATCGAGATCGTTGGAGCCAACAACACCTACAATGTCACCGCAGACGAGAACGGGTTCTACGAGATCGTTCTGCTGGCCGACGAGAGTCCGGTGGATATCACCGCCAGCCTGGGTGGACATATCGACGGTGTTGAAACCGGGGTTGGGCTGACTCCCCAGGACACGACCACGGTTGATTTCGACCTGCTTGTCGATCAGCCGTGCATCGAAACCTCGCCGGAAAGCTTCATGGCTGAACTGGATCCGGGTGAATCGGTGGTCGAGCAACTGACCATCGACAACCTGGGCGCCGGTGTGCTCGAGTGGGATCTTGAAACCGCCCAGCCAACGGTCGTCACCGCCAGTCATGGGCGGGGTGATGCCGGGCCGGGAGCCGGTTCCGGAGCTACGGCTGCTGGATCCATGGATATCTTCACGGCTGCCGGTGGTCAACCGCCTTCGATTGCCCGAGTGGCACCGGCCGGTGGTTTCGACTGTGACAATGCCCCGGGGCTGATCATCCACGATGACGGCGAGATCGACAACGGCTACTCCGGCAACCCGGATGTGGTCAGTGAAGTTGCCATCGTGGAAGGCTTTACGCCGGAAGGCCCGGGCGTTATTGGAACAGTCTGTATCTCGCTTCTGAGCCTGGGTACGGACACCCTGGACTTCGAGCTGGTCGTCTTCGATGACGACGGCCCGGGTGGTGTTCCGGGTACGGAGCTGGCTTCGATCAGCGCCACGGCCACGGATATTCCGGAAGGTATTCCGGATACGCCGGCCTGGTACACCGTTGACCTGGGTGGTGAGAATATCCTGGTCGAATCCGGCACGATCTACATCGGTGCCCGGTATGCTCCGCCGAATCCGGGTGTTTTCGTGGCTTCCGACGAGGAAGGCCCGGGCCCGGGTGTGGGCTACTTCCAGACCGATGGCGGCGCCTGGGATGACCTGGTTTCGGCCGGGTTCCCGAATTACAAGGCCATGTTCATCCGGCCCCAGGTCCAGTCGCCCACCGGCTGCGATGCACCCGGTGACGTGAGCTGGTTGAGCCTGGATCCGGCCTCCGGAACCACCGACCCGAACGATTCCAGTGTGATCGATGTAACCATCGACAGCTCCGGGCAATCACCGGGAGATTACGAGGCCAGCATCTGTATCTTCAGCAACGACGCCCAGTCCGGCAGCATTGCCGTACCGGTCAGCCTGAGTGTTGGCACACCGGAAGGCTTTGCGATGATTGAAGGTGAGGTCATTAGTCAGGGACACTGCAATGCCGATCCGGCACCTGCAGCCGGTGCCCAGGTACACGTGGAAGGATCCATGAGTTCCTACACGGCAACCGTGGACGGTGATGGCAACTACAGCCTGTTCCTGGATGCCGATGAAAGTCCCGTTGACATTACCGTCAGCCATACCGACCACCACGATGCCGTGGAAACCGGTGTTGAACTGGTAGCCGACGAGACAACCACTGTGCACTTCGACATGATCCTGGACGCTCCGTGCGTCGATGTGACGCCGGGTTCCTTCAGTGAAATACTGGACTTCGATTCCAGCCAGACCTACAGCCTGACCCTGGACAACACGTCCGGTGGCGGGGCGCTGGAATGGTCCATCGAGCTGGGTGAAGCGGCCGATGGTTCCGGCTTCGGTGTGTTCGACCTGCACGAGCCTGATCTCGATGAGCCCCTGGAGGTTCCGGACTTCACCGTGGTTACCCCGGCACTGGGCGGGGAACCGGAAGTGTTCACCATTCCGGGCGGTCTGGCTTCCAGTGGTGACGTGGTCGGCTTCAGTTTCGTCGGCACGGTTTCCGGGCCTGGCGGTACGGGAACCTGGGCCTCGGATATGTGCATGATCATCGAGTCCCCTGACGGGACGAGCTATGGTGTCGGCGGAATCAGCGACACTCACCCCGGATGTGGCAACGATAATCCCTGGGACTTCCAGGGTGGTGGTTCCACTGACGACGGTACCTATGAAAGTGAACACCTGGGTGTGTTCGACCCCGCCGTCGGGGGCAGTGGTGACTGGACGTTGACATTTGTCCATGACTGGAACTCCGAGTCGGCTGCCGATATGGACTGGAGCGAGGTGACCGTCACCCTGCACAAGCAGCCCCTGCCGCTGTGTGATGATCCGCAGGGCGTTTCCTGGCTCGATGTGAGCGAGGCCTCCGGCACGACTGGCGCCGGCGAGTCGACCTCTGTCGATGTGGTTGCCGATTCCACCGGTCTGGCTGAAGGTGAATACGAAGCCGCCCTGTGTATTTCAACCAACGATCCGGAAAGTTCGCTGATTGCAGTGCCCTTCAACCTGATGGTGGTTGATGACGGGATCTTCCGGGATCGGTTCGAGGCATCCGAAGAATAGGTCGGAGAAGATCACAGATATCGGGCTGCCCCCCGGGCAGCCTCGAATTCAAAGGCCGGCGATTTCGCCGGCCTTTTTCTTGTTTCACATCAAATATTTGAAAAGACAAGTGAAAAGTCAGTAGACTTCGGGGGCGTCCTAACTTGGGGCTATCGCGTGATGTACGGGGGTGGTCGCGGTAAAAGTCCCGATTTTCAATGACGTAAACCCGGTTTCCTGTCGATCAGGCTCCGGATTCCTTGGTGGAGAACAGAGGGAGAATTTAATGAGTTCTCGAGTATTTCCCGGATTTTGTATTGGATTCACACTAGCCTTCCTACTGGCCGGCCATGCGCTTGCCCAGCCAGCCGAAACCGAGTCGGATATTGCCACGGGGGCTCCTGCCCAGGCACCGGCGGGGCTGATGGCGACTGACAGGACCGGCGCAGCCGAGGCTGCCGGCGAACTTACCCCCCCGGACGATGCAGGTCGTTACCTGTATATCGTTCGCTTTTCAGAACCGGCCCTGGCCGCTTACCGGGGCGGGATCGAGAGCTTCGCAGCGACAAGTCCGCGGGCTACCGGCCAGCGCAGGATTGATTTTTCTGCCCCGGAAGTCCAGGCCTACCTGGGTTATCTGGAAAACCAGCAGGCCGGCTACCTGGCCGAGATTTCCGATTCTGCCGGGCGGACGGTAACCCCCGAACACCAGTTTCTCAATGTTCTCAATGCGGCTACCCTGCGCCTGACCGAGGCCGAAGCCCGGACCGTCGAGGCGCTGGAATTCGTTCGTTCGGTCAACGCCGACCGATTGCACGAGCTGGATACCGACCAGGGCCCGGCGCTTATCGGCGCACCGTCGATCTGGGACGGGGCCACGACTTCCGGAGAATCCTCCAGGGGAGAAGGGGTTCTGGTCGGGATCATCGATTCCGGGATCAATCACGCCCATCCTTCCTTTGCCGAAGAGGCTGACGATGGCTACGTCCATGAGAATCCCTTTGGAACGGGCAATTTTGTCGGTGTGTGCGATCCCGATCACCCGGATCATATTCCCGGTTTCTGCAACGACAAGCTTGTTGGTGCCTATGCGCTGCACCCGAATACCGACGATCCGGGCGCCGAACCGGGTGATAACCACGGCTCCCACGTGGCCTCGATTGCGGCAGGAAACCCGGTTGAAGCCAACCTGGAATTTGGAGAGGACAATATCGTAACCCGGGATATTTCAGGCGTTGCGCCCCGGGCCAACGTGATTCAGTTCAAGGTCTGCTTCCCCACCTGTCCCACCTCCGCCTCCGTCCAGGCCGTGGATCTGGGGATTCAGCACGGAGTCGACGTGCTCAACTATTCCATTTCCGGGTCCGACAACCCGTGGGTCAACGATATTGACCAGGCCTTTCTGGATGCCTTTGATGCCAACATCTTTGTATCCGCATCGGCGGGCAACGATGGCCCCGGCGCCTCGACAGTGGCCAAGACCGGCCCGTGGAACGCCTCGGTGGGCAACTCGACCCATGACCGGATCTTTGCCAACGGGGTCGACGCCGCCGGCATCGAGGATATCGCCGTGCTGCAGGGCACCGGCCCCCTTCTTGAAGAAACAGTCAGCGGACCGGTTGTGGATGTGGCCGAGGACTTTCCGGACAACCCGCTCGGTTGCGATGCCTATCCGGCCGCCGACAGCCTGGAAGGCGCCATTCCCCTGATGGCACGGGGAGACTGCCCGTTCGCCGACAAGATCGATAACGCCCATGATGCCGGTGCAGTGGCAGTGCTGGTGTTCAACAACACCGGCGGGCCGCCGATTGTCATGGGCGGAGCCGAGGATACCCAGATTTCCTCGGCCATGATGGACATACTTGCCGGCCAGGCCCTGCAGGACGCCATTGCCGCTGCCACGGACCCCGAGGCAACCTTCTATCCGGAAGTGGATGCATTCTTCGAGTCTGCATGGCAGGACATCATGTCCAACACCAGTTCCCGGGGACCCAGTCAGTTCGATATCCTCAAGCCGGACTTCACCGGACCCGGGTCCAATATCCTGGCCGCCTACGGCCCGGATTCCGGTGGCGACCCGCTCAATTACGGCGTCACGGGTGGCACGTCCATGTCCTCACCCCATACGGCGGGTTCTGCGGCCATCATGCGGGGCATCCAGCCGGACTGGAGCCCGGCGGAAATCAAGTCGGCTATCGCTCTGACTGCTGATCCGGAAGTGCTTGATACCGATGGCATCACCCCGGCGGACTTTTTCGACATGGGGGCCGGCCGACTCGACCTGACCCTTGCCGGAACCGTCGGGTTCGTCCTTGATGAAACCCATGAGAACTACGTGGCCGCCAACCCGGCCATTGGTGGCGATCCCCGAACCCTGAACCAGCCCTACATGATGAACCGGGAGTGCATGCAGCAATGTGGCTGGGAGCGGACCATTACCAGCGTCCAGCCCGTCGATGTCGAGTGGACCGTTTCTTTTGAAGGCCCCAGCGGGATGGATGTGGAGATCGTTCCGGACAGCTTCACCCTGGAAGCTGGCGAAAGCCAGACGCTTCAGATCAATGCCGATGTCAGTGACCTGCCCCTGTCCGAGTGGACTTTCGGTCGCCTGGTATTCGAACCCGCCAACTCGGCCACCGAGGGCGTGGTTCAGCCAGTGCCGGAATCGGTCATGCCGGTTATCGTCCAGGCTCAGGAAGCGACCGAAGGACCGCAGATTTCCTTCTCGCCGCCGGTATTCAACATAGAAAGCCTGCCCAACACAACCTTCGACGAGACCCTGACCATCGAAAATCCGGGTTCGGAAACCCTGGACTGGGAAATCACCGGTGTGGTCGGCGAGGCTGGACGAAGCGCGGTGCTCTGGGAGCAGCAACAAGCGGCATCCAACGGTATCGTGTCCACCTTTTTCGAGGATGAAGGAGACGGGACGGGCGCTTACAGCTCCGATGATTTCGTGCTCAGTGCCGATGCCAGCCTCAGCACCATTCTGGTCGAAGGCTTTCTCGGTGGAGACGCCAGTTCCTTTGACCATGTAACCTCCATTCACTGGAAACTGTATGCCGATGACGATGGCCAGCCGATCGGAAATCCGGAGGATGACCCCGGGGCGGAAGTCTGGAGCTTCTCCACGACGCCCGACGGCACCGGGGTGGATCTGAGTGGTGAGAATATCCTGCTCGATCTCGATGCCGCCACCGGGTCTTCCCTGGATCTTGATGCCGGCCACTACTGGCTGGTGGTCTACCTTTCCCAGCCCGGAGAGGTCAGCGGGGATCGCTGGAACTGGTATGCCGGCGGACCCGAGCAACTGGAACTGCCCAAGCTCGTGACACCCGGGTCTGCCTTTGATGGTGCGTATCCGGACTGGACGGATATTACCGAGGTCAATGAAGTATTCACCGGCCTGGCGTTCACACTGACCGGAACCATCGAGTGTCAGCCGGATCTGCCCGGATGGCTTTCCATCGATCCGACTTCCGGCAGCGTGGGTGGTAGCAGTTCCGAGGATGTGATCCTGTCCATCGACACCTCCGGCCTGGAAGGCGGGGACTACCAGGCCCAGGTTTGCGTGGAGTCGAATGCCGACAACGCACCGTTTGCCATCGTGCCGGTGAACCTGACGGTGCTCGACCAACCGGAAGCGGATATCTCTCCGGAATCCTTCGACTTCACGGTCACAACCGGAGCATCGGCCACCGATTCGATGGAAATTTCCAACCTGGGCAGCGCTGACCTGCAATGGGATGCTCTTGGACCGGTCAGCCCCCGGGGCAACGGAAACGTGCTCTACGAGAGTGGTCCGGTCATCACCCATCCCGGGGACGGTCCCGGCGGGACCGATCACAGCATCCTGCAGAACAGCAGCCTGGGCATGACGACACTGGGGTCCAATGTGAGCGTGCCCACCTTCAGGGTGGCCGATTCGTTCGAGGTCGAAGACTCCTGGCTTGTCGAGACCATGTCGTTCTTTGTCTACCAGACCGGTTCCGGGACTGAGTCCACCATCGACCACGTCAATCTCCGGATCTGGAACGGCCCGCCGGATGATCCCGACAGCCAGGTAGTATTCGGGGATACCGATACCAACCGGCTGGTGGATACGGACTGGATCGAGGGCTACCGGGTCTCCGAGACCACGGTGGACGAAAACCGACCGATCATGGAAGCCGTTGCCGGCCTGGACGTGTTCCTGCCCGCAGGCACCTACTGGGTCGATGTGCAGTTTGACGGCACCGTCGCATCCGGGCCCTGGATGCCGCCCATCACGATCACCGGAGAAACCACCACCGGCAATGCGCTCTTCCGCAATGCCGACGGTTGGGGCGACTGGGTCGACGGCGGAACGGAGACCAACCAGGGCGTAGCCTTCGTGGTCCGTGGTTCAGCCGGCGAGGGTTGCTATGACCCGGCCGAAGTGGACTGGCTGGAGCTGGATCCGTCCAGTGGCACCGTGGGACCCGAAGATACCCAGAGTGCACTGGTCACGGTGGACAGCGCCGGGCTGGCAGAAGGCACCTACGAGACGGTTCTGTGCGTGTATACCAATGACCCGGATGCACCCCTGTGGGATATTCCGGTCAGCCTGGAAGTTGAAGAAGCCACGGGAGCGGCCCTGGTCGAGGGCACGGTCATGAGCCAGGGTTACTGCAGTGACAATCCCGCCGAGGCTGCCGGTGCCGGTATCGTGATCGAGGGGCAGTTGAGCACCTACACGGCAATGACCGATGCCCAGGGTTTCTACCAGGTATCCGTTCCGGTAGAGGAAAGCCCGGTGTCCGTGACTGCCGTTGCCGATGGTCACCTAACCCTGACTGCCAGCGATATTGATCTGATCGACGGCCAGACCTCGGTGGTCGACCTGGACCTGGTTCTCGATGCACCGTGTGCCACCGTCACACCGGATCAACTCGACTTTGCCCTGGCTGCCGGTGGCGAGGCCACCGAATCGGTGGTTATCGGCAATGTCGATGGCGGGGCAACCCTGACCTGGTGGCTGGAAACCGGTGGTTCATGCTATGACCCGGGTGTTGACACTTGGCTGACGCTGGCCGGAGAACTGGAACTGCCCGACGGCGGCGGTAACTTCGTAGCCGCCGGTTCCACCCAGAGCGTTCTGGCAACCGCCAGCGCCGAGGACCTGGAGCCGGGCATCTACGAGACCGAGCTTTGCATTGGTACCGATGACGATGAAGCAGACAGCTTCACCGTCGCAGTGGCCCTGGAGGTCCTGTCCTCGGTGATCTTCGAAGATCGGTTCGAGGCTGAAGCCACGGAATAAGTTGAAACAAAAATGAGAAGTCGCCTGGCTGCCCCTGGCAGCCAGGGCAATTGAAGGGCCGGCATTTGCCGGCCCTTTTCTTTGTGGTGCGCCAGGCATGGCGCGAAGCGCCATGATCTGGCGCTTTTTCGGCAGTGTGCTATCCGATTAGCCTAATCTACCGGGCCGAAAACGATGACCGCACCCACGATCCCCAGGGAGAGAGCCAGCACCACAAGGGCACGGGTAACGCCGGCATTTGCCAGTCCGGGATCGGTGTCGAGTTCCAGGCGGCCATGGGTGAAAATGGCGGCGACGCGATCTTCTCCCTTGCGCAGGCGATAGAACAAGGCGGCTGCCAGGTGAATCCCTACAAGGACCAGCAGGGGCCATCGAAGCAGCCCGTGCAGGTCGGTCAGGAAAATAACCATGTCCCGTCCCACGCGCTCGGCAAGAGGCCCGCGTAACTCGCTCCAGGTCTCCACGAACAATCCGGTCACGCCCTGGGCCAGCAGCAGGGCAAGCATGATGAGCACCGACAGTCCACCCAGCGGGTTGTGTCCCGGCCACCGGGTGGGGTTAGGGCCCGGCAGGCGGGCCAGGTAGGCCCGGATCGCTGCCGGAGTGGCCAGGAAATGGGAAAATCGGGCACTTTCACTGCCCACAAGGCCCCACTGGATTCGGAACACGACAGTGACCAGCAACGCGTATCCGGCCCAGATGTGAAGGAATCCCGGCCCCAGGCCGAAATGGCCGGTGACGAACTGAAAGGTGAAAAGCACCGTGATCGCCCAGTGGCTGGCCCGGGTAGGCACGTCCCAGACCGGGAACCGGCCCGGGGTTGTTTTCCCGGCTTCCGGGGCCGGTTTTCTTCTTCGTTTTTTCGCCACGTGTCTTTTGCCGTGCTTCATGGGGCTTATAATCGGATGCTCATGATACGCAATGATCCGGCCCGAATTCTGACCTGATGTCCTGGACGATCCAAAGGCTCCTCGGTGTGGCCGTCGGGTTGGTGGTCCTGGCGGGCCTGGTCTATGGCGGGTATGCCTTCCATCAGGGCTATCGGGCACTGGATGAACCCTTCCATGCACACCAGGCAGACTTTACCGGTTCCTCGGTGTGCAGCGACTGCCATTCCGATCGCAAGGAAACCTGGTACCAGACCTACCATCGCACCATGACCCAGGAAGCCGGCCCGGAAAGCGTCCAGGGCCTGTTCGACGGCCAGTCCCTGGACTACTGGGGACTGAGGGTGCGGCCGGTGCAGGAAAACGGGCGCTACTACTTCGAGTATTCAGACCCGGACTCCGGCGAGCTCCTCGACCGTTACGAGATTCATCGCACCGTGGGCTCCAATCGTTACCAGCAATACCTGACCCGGCTGCCCGACGGAGGCACCTACGTGCGCCTTCACTACCTTTGGCATAACGCCGATGCACGTTGGGTTCACATGAATGCGGCATTTCTCGGACCCGATGACAAGCCCTTCGATGAGCACGTGACGATCTGGAATCAGAACTGCATTTTCTGCCACAACACCGGCCCCCAACCGGGCATGACCAATTACGCCGAGATCCAGAGCCGGGCGGCTGCCGGCCAGCCGGTGGATGTGACCCGGGATGCCCGGTTCGATTCGGAGGTCGCCGAGCTGGGAATCTCCTGCGAGGCCTGTCACGGGCCAGGCAGCGTTCACGTTGCCCGTGCCGAAGATTTCTGGAGCCGGATGGCCATGCACGCAAGCCGGGGTCGGGACACCAGTATCGTCAACCCGGTCCGCCTGGATCACGAGCGGGGCAGCCAGGTCTGTGGCCAGTGCCATGCCCAGCGAACACCGAAGGATCCGGACTGGATCCGGGACTGGTTCCATACCGGCCCGACCTTCCGTGCCGGAATGGATTTGCGCGAACACGTAAGCCCGGTTCACCGGGACACCCGGACCCCGGTGGCCGGCCAGGAAGACCTGTTCAGGGAGCGGTTCTGGGGGGATGGCACGCCCCGGCTGACGGCTTACGAATACCAGGGCATGACCCAGTCGGCCTGCCACCAGGAGGCCGAGTTGAGCTGCATGGACTGCCATACGATGCACGGGGGTGATCCGGCCGGTCAGATTACCGACCGGAATCGGGGCAATGCACCCTGTCTTCGATGTCACCAGGATTTTCGCGGGGACCGCAGGCTGGTCGAGCATACCCGCCATCCGGCTGACAGCGAGGCATCGGTGTGCTATTCCTGCCATATGCCGGACCTGGCCTATGGAGTCATGGATATCCACCGCAGCCACCGGATCGAGGTCCCCGATGCGGTGCGGGACGCGGCCACCGGCCGGCCCAATGCCTGCCTCAATTGCCACCTGGAAAAATCCCCCCGGTGGGCCGCCGAGAGCCTGGGACACTGGCCATCCGGCGGCAGTGAGCAGCCGATCGTCCGTTTTGACGGGGGCCATCCCGGGGCCAGTGAAGGGGCCACCGTCCTGGCCGGGGATCCGGTCCAGAAGGCGGTTGTGGCGTGGCGGGCCGGGCGCGAGGACAACCACCAGCGCGGGCGCGATCGGGCCTGGCTTGTTCCCTATCTGCTTGAGGCCATGGCCGATATCTACCCGTCCAGCCGCCGATTCGCCCACAAGAGCCTGGTCCGGATTCTCGAAGACTGGCCCGATATCCGGGAGGTCCGGCCCGTACTGGATGCCCTGGAAGATTTCGATTTCATTGCCGATGAACCCGACCGGGAACCGGTGCGCCAACGGGCCCTTGAACGGTGGGCCGGGACGGACA
>SLIZ01000133.1 GCA_007135395.1 Wenzhouxiangellaceae bacterium
CCTTGCTGACAGTCAACGGATTGACCTGAAAATCCACGGCTACCTGGCGAACCGAGGGCAGAGCCTTGCCTTCGGCCAGGGTTCCGTCCAGGATGGCGGCCACCGTGTGCTCCTTGAGCTGCCAGTAGATGGGCTGATTATCATCCCAGCGGATTGTCACGGGCGCGATCCTTCGGTCGTTGGCGAGCGCTTGGGGAAAAATCCTTTCAATTTCCCGAGCGCCTGCCGGGTAGCAGGATGGAAGTCCAGTCGTTGATTTCCGGCAACCGCACCCGTTCCCCCCGGCCATCCCGGGAGGACCCGGAATTCCGGGTCTCGTGTGAAGCGTTCGATGCCGCTTCCCCGTTGCCACGCTCGAAGTGGCTTTCCACGGCTTCCTGGTAGGCCACGGGTACTTCCTGACCATGATCAGTCTCCGGATCGGACATCCACACCATGGCCAGGCAGGTCAGTGCAGCAATGGCTGCCAGGCTATGGGGGATAACAACCACTCTTTTTTCGGTAACAGGCAACATGATCTTGCGACTCCTGAGATTTTGGTGCTTTCGACTAAGTGTTCTAACGTCTTGGTGTACTACTCTAGTAGAACACCAGCCCAGTGTCAAGAATTTTTGCTTCGAGCAGGCAGGCGCCTTTGTTATCATGTCGGCGTGAAACCGAACCCTCCGGCCCTGTGCGGGTCAGATTGGGGCATCAACGAAATCACCCGGAGCTTATTCATGAAGATTCTTGCACTGACTGTATCCATGGCTTTCGCCTTCGCCGTTACCGGCGTTCAGGCTACGGACCTTGAAACACCCGAAGACCGACTCAGTTACACCATTGGTATGGATATCGGCCAGTCCCTGGCTGACCAGGAAGCCGACCTGGACATCGACATCCTGATCGAGGGATTGCGAGCGGTATTCATGGGTGAGGAAACCAGGATGACACTGGATGAGGCCCGCGCGGTGCGCGATGACTTCATCCGCGAACGTCAGCAGGCCATGGAAACCGAGCGGGAGGGTGAGGCCGAGCGCAACCTGGAGGAAGGTCGGCAGTTCCTGGCCGAAAACCGGGAGCGCGATGATGTGACCGAAACCGAATCCGGCCTCCAGTACCGGGTTATCGAGGAAGGCGATGGTCCGCGGCCGGCCGGGCCGGAATCCCAGGTGACCGTGCACTATACGGGCACGCTGATTGACGGCGAGACCTTCGACAGCTCCCACGACCGGGGTGAGCCCACCAGTTTCGCACTCAACCAGGTCATTCCGGGCTGGACCGAGGGGCTTCAGCTCATGCGCGAGGGCAGCACCTACGAATTCTTTATCCCCGGTGATCTGGCTTACGGGGACCAGGGCCGTCCCGGCCCCATCGGGCCCAACTCCACTCTCATTTTCGAGGTGGAACTGATCAGCGTTCAGGACTGAACGACGGAACGGCTGGCAGCCATGGGATCCCTGCAGGAAGCGCTGTTCAAGTCGGGCCTGGTTGACGAGGAGAAATCCCGCCAGGCCCGTCGCTCCCCCGGCAAGCCGGGAAAGAAAAAGGCCGGGTCCGGAAAGGGCTCATCGGCAGGCAAGGGCGCCGGGGGCGAAAAGCCCCGAATGGCCAGGAAGAAGAAGACCGGCCGGAAAGGCTCCGGTGACCTGGCTTCGGCCTATGCAGCCCGCAAGCGGGCCGAAGAGGCTGAAAAGGAACGGAAAAAGCAGGCCCGGGTGGCTGACCAGGAAAAGCGCAGGAAGCGAAACCTGGAGCTGGACAAGCTGGTCGAGGGCAGGATTCTCAACGACGAACAGGCCGAGATTCCGCGCTATTTCGAGCACCTGGGCAAGATCCGCCGGGTAATGGTTACCCCCCAACAGCGCCAGGCGATCAACGAGGGGCAGCTTGGTGTGGTCGGCCTGCGGGGTCGCTACCTGGTGGTCGACCCGGAAACCTACGCCGCCTACAAGGAAAAGGCCGGGGATCTGGTGCCGGATTTGTCCGGCAAGGAACCGGAAGGTGACGACGGTGGCGATTATCCGCCGGTGCCCGACGATCTGGCCTGGTAATCCCTACAGCTCAATAACGATGGCCTGAGCAACCCGCCTGGCCTTTTCCACTGCCGCTTCGATGGAATCTGCGCTGGCCAGGGCAACACCCATGCGCCGGCGCCCGGACACGGTTGGCTTGCCGAACAGCCGCAGGTCGGTGTCCGGTTCGGCCAGAGCCTTGTCGAGGCCGGAAAACCGGACCCGGTCCGATTCCCCATCCACCAGTATCACCGCCGATGCGGTGGGTCCGCGCTGGACAATGTGGGGGATGGGCAGGTCCAGGATCGCACGGGCATGCAGGGCAAACTCGGACAGGTCCTGGGAGGCCAGGGTAACCAGGCCGGTATCGTGGGGGCGGGGTGAAACCTCGCTGAACCAGACCTGGTCGCCCTTGACGAAAAATTCCACCCCGAATACCCCGCGCCCGCCCAGGGCTCCGGTGACGGCCCCGGCAATGCGTTCGGCTTCCAGCCGTGCCCTCTCGCTCATGGGCTGGGGTTGCCAGGATTCCCGGTAGTCCCCGTCCTCCTGGCGATGGCCGATCGGTTCGCAGAAATGGGTCCCGTCCCGGTGCCGGACGGTGAGCAGGGTAATCTCGTAGTCGAAATCCACGAAGCCTTCGACAATCACTTTGCCTTGCCCGGCCCGCCCGCCGGACCGGGCATACTCCCAGGCCGTTTCCACGTCCTCACTTGTTCGAACGAGGCTTTGTCCCTTGCCGGATGAAGACATGATCGGTTTGACCACGCAGGGCAGGCCGATGGTCTTGACGGCCTGGCGATACGCCTCGGCGGTTTCGGCAAACTGGAAGGGCGAGGTCGGCAGCTCCAGCTCCTCGGCAGCAAGGCGACGGATGCCCTCCCGGTTCATGGTCAGGGCCGTGGCCCGGGCGGTGGGAATGACCGTGAGTCCTTCCCGCTCCAGGGCGAGCAGGGTATCGGTGTGAATGGCCTCGATTTCCGGAACGATCAGGTGGGGCCGGATCAGCTCGATGATGCCCCTAAGAGCCTGGCCGTCGAGCATATTGATTACATGGGCATGATCGGCGACCTGCATGGCCGGTGCATGGGAGTATCGGTCCACGGCAAAGGTTTCACAGCCCAGCCGCTGGAGCTCGATGACCACTTCTTTACCCAGTTCCCCGGCGCCGAGCAAGAGCACGCGCGTGGCCGTGTTCGAATACGGGGTTCCGATGCCGGTCATGGCTGCCGGCTGTGGATCAGGGCGGCCACAGCGATCATGGCCAAAGTCCGGGGAGACTGAACGGGGCTGCTCACACTTCGATCCCCGGTTCCCGTTCCTGCTCTCGCCTTCGCTCGGGGATGGGTACGTCGGTGGAAATCTCGGCTTCCTGTTCCTCGCCTTCGTGCCAGAACCGGATGCGGGCCTTTTCGTCGTCGGGGATCTTGCGCACACGATCC
>SLIZ01000016.1 GCA_007135395.1 Wenzhouxiangellaceae bacterium
CCCGCGCCTCCTTGGCCTATTCCGGCACGAGCGCCGCTGGACCGCGCTCGGCTCAAGCGCGATCTGAATCCAGCCGCCTCATGGCCCTGCCGCATATCAATGGCGACCTCGAACGGGTCACCTGCTAGCGTCCCTCCACCCAGTCGACGGCGACCTTGAGCAAGATTTCGAGGACACCCAGGTTTTGTCGGCATGAACCAGCCCGAATTCCGGCGACGTTGAAGGTCTGTTGGATCTCAGGAGGCTTCGATGGCGGTGGAAATGGGTACGATAGATGGGATTGGGGTCAGTTGCTGGAAATCAGGCAAACCTTGCCCATGGGGGAGTCCGGGAAAGGTGTGTGGATCAGATGGTGGGGTTGGCGCTTTGTAGCACCCGGGCAACGCCGATGCCTTTCAGCCAGGATTGCTCGATCTCCCTGGCCTTTTGAATCAGCCGCTCGGCGCTGCCAAGGGCCCGGTAGTAACGGGACTCAACACCCTGGACATGGCGCAGCCAGGTTCCCGGCGGCGTCTGGAGCTTTGGCAGTTGCAGGAAATTTGCCCGGGACCTTGTAGGACAATTGCCATTCGGTGGGTGTCCTGGAATGCCCTATTAATGCCTGTCCTGGAATGATTGTTCTCTGAACAATTCGGCGTTGCGCTCGATCCGGGGACGTTCATGGGCCGGGAGCTCGCCATCCAACAGCCGGTTGGTCAACCGGGTGGCCGTATCCGGGTCCCCGATCCAGTAGCTGGCCACGGAAAGCTCGTCAAGGGCACGCCAGCGATAGACACCGGAATCGACAAACAGGCGATCGTCGGGTCGCGGCATGCTGGCTGCGCGTTGGGCAAACAAGTGGGCCACGGCGTGCTTGCCGGCCTGACGAAACAGTCTTGCCAGCTCGCATAATGGTTCGGCCCGCCGCGGCCGATAGTTCCAGGCCTGCAGATAGGCTTCGACGATTTCGGGAACGGCGGCACCGGTGCGCTCGCTCAAGCGCGCAACCTCGAACATGGCACAGTAGACCTCTTCCGCCCAGCCACCCATTTTGGCCCGGCGCCGGTATGCCTGCAGGGCGCGTTTTGTTTCACCGGCATCGCGCAGGCTCTGGGCCAGGTAGAAGCAGTAGCGCGCATTGTCCGGTTCCCGGACAAGGGCTGATTTCAGTACTTCGGCATCGCGCAGATACTTCTCTTTTGCAGGGCAGCGATTGCGCGCGCTGTCAAAGTGTCCGACCTGACGCAAGCCCGGCAGCGGGGCCTGCCGGAATGGGCGCGAGCTCCACAGGTACTCGTGCAATACACCTTCAAAATGCCAGGGGTGTTCCGAACGCAACAAACGTGGAAGGTAGAACTCGTTGCCGCTGCCCGCAGGCTGCTGAAGAATCTGCCAGGCCTGGACGGAATCGTCCACGGGGAGCCTGAAATCCGGGCTTACGATCAATTCCTCGTCGGCGTCGATCAGAAGCAGGAAATCACCTCGACCTGCAGCGAGTGCCATCGCCTCGCTGCGGTTGTGACCGAAATCGACCCATGGGCGGTGGTGCAGCCGGCCCGGCAGGTGTCTGAGGAAATGCCCGATGCGATCCGGAGTTTCGTCGCGTGACCCGGTATCGACGATCACCCAGTCAGTCACCAGAGGGGTGACGGACTTCAAGCAACGCTCAATGACATGGGCCTCATCACGCACGATCATGACCAGGCAGACCCGTTGTGTGTCGTTATCGCTTGTTGTCGATTCCAATATTTTTTGCTTTCGGTTTCCTTTCGAATATCGTACTATTTTCGGGAAAGGCCAAAGGCGGAAAAACGACCTCGTTGATGGTCATGGTGGAATCAGACGGCTTGCACTGTTACCAACAGGCAAAAGGGCCGCTACACTGAAGGGGACAGGAAATGTTCAAGCTACGCAGCCTGCTGTTTGCATCCCTCGTGCTTGCAAGCACCACAGGCTGGACAACTGTTGAAATCGGCAGCGGCGGAGCATTTTCGCTGGGAGACGGGCAGATCGATCTTGCCGGCGGCGACCTGCGTATCGACGGTCAATTCGATGTCGGCAGCGGGATCGTCCGGAACGTCAGCTCCGTACTGATCAATGGCAACCTTGGCGGCGGCTCGGGCCTGATCGAGGCCTGGGGTGACTGGATCAATGCTGGGAGCTTCTCGGCGGGTAGCGGGACTGTCAACCTGCTCGACTCCAGTGGCCAGGCATCCGGGATTCGTGGGGAGAGCACGTTCTCCAGTCTCTCGCTGACTTCCACGGCCGGCGGCCGCTTCGTGTTCGAATCCGGGCTGGAACAGCGAGTACTCGGCACGCTCACCATCCTCGGGCTGGATGGCACCCCAGTTCAGGTGGAAAGTGATTCGCCGCCGCAGCCGGCGTTTCTGTGGCTGGATCCGGCCGGCATCCAGGTCATCGACAATGTTGGCGTTTCCAACGTCCATGCAACCGGCCAGCACCTGGCCCCCGATCAGACCAACCAGGGTGGTACCGGCAACGACCTGGGCTGGTTCGCACAGGTATTCGACGCCATTCCCGTACCCACCCTGTCGATTCTCGGCATGTTGTTGCTGGCGCTCGCAATGCTCACACTCGGCAATGCACGGCAATTCCGTCGGCAAGTCTGAAGCAAACAACAGATAAAAAGGCTTTACCCATATGAACAATATTCTTCGCTACAGTTCGCTTGCAGCAGCGGTTGCCATGGCGCTGGGCACCACCCAGGCCGAAGCCCAGGACAATGTAGTTATCCAGGCACCACCGGGGGGTTCAGTCCAGGTTCGCGATGCCGCCGGCAATGTCATTCACCTGCAGGTCGACGACAACGGTCAGTTGATCCTGCCCGGGGTGGGCAGCGAACTCGAGCAGGAAACCGTGCTGTGCTTCGAGGCCGGCTCCGGCGTGCTTGGCCCCTGTACGGCGGATGCCGCAACGGGGCCGACCGGACCTGCCGGTCCCACGGGCCCCGAAGGCCCGATGGGTGAGGCCGGAGAGACCGGCCCGGCCGGGCCAGCGGGTCCGACGGGTGATGTTGGACCCGAAGGACCAATCGGAGAAACTGGCTCGGCCGGCGATACCGGCCCGGCCGGACCCACCGGTCCGCAGGGAGATGACGGCCCGATGGGTGAGACGGGCCCGATCGGTCCGACCGGGCCAATCGGAGATACAGGACCAATGGGCCCGACGGGGCCTGTGGGGTCCACCGGTCCAATGGGTCCAACCGGCCCTGCCGGTGATACCGGCGCGGCTGGGCCAACCGGTCCACAGGGAGATGTCGGCCCGATGGGTGAGACAGGCCCGATCGGTCCGACCGGGCCAATCGGCGATGCAGGACCAATGGGCCCGACCGGACCTGTGGGGTCCACCGGTCCAATGGGTCCAACCGGCCCTGCCGGTGACACCGGCGCGGCTGGGCCAACCGGTCCACAGGGAGATGTCGG
>SLIZ01000252.1 GCA_007135395.1 Wenzhouxiangellaceae bacterium
GTAACATTCAGCGAGTCGGAAAGCGCTTAGCCGGAAGGCAGGCCTCGCCGGGAATGGCAGCGTCCTTGCCAAGAGGCCTAACGCCGCGGATGAGCGCTTTCCGGCTCGCCCTTCGGGAGCGCGTCTGAGCCGACATTGCTGCGTTTTAATCCTTGTAAAGGGCGCGCCATTCACTGCGGATTGCGCCTTGCACTGTCGACTCAGTCACGCTCTGAAAGTTACAGAATGAGTGGCGGGGTACACTAGGCCCGCCCCACGTCCCGGTCATTCGGGCTATGAAAGTACTCGCTGGATTCGGCGGCCTGGCGGATCTGGTCGATCATCAGGCGCATGCGCTTTTCCGCCGTATCCAGTTGCTTCCAGTCCTCGTCCCGGTCGGCCTGCTCCGGTGGCTGATAGGCATACAGCCAGAAATGAACAGCCCCCGACAGCAACCCGTCGGCGATATCGCGAATGTCATCGTCGGGAAACTCGTTGGCCAGGTGGTTGCCAAGATCCACGGTCTGGTCGGCGCAGTCGTCGTAAATGGAGTCGGTCTCGTTCATTGTTCTGGCTCCAGGCGTCGGGCTTTTTCGGGAATGGTTTCAAACAGGAGTTCCTGGCTGTCGGAGTAATCCAGGGGGCAGTCCAGCAGGTGAACCCCGGGGCTGGCCAGGGCCCGCTCCAGGGTGGGGCCGAGTTCGTCGGCGGTGGTGATCCGGTGGCCGGTGGCCCCGTAGCTTTCCGTGTAGGCGACCAGGTCCGGGTTGGAAAAATCCATGCCGAATCGGGGAAGGTCCATGTCCTTCTGTTTCCACCCGATCATGCCGTAGGCATCGTCGCGCAGGACAAGCACGACCAGGTCCATTTTCATGCGCACGGCCGTTTCCAGCTCCTGGGAATTCATCATGAACCCGCCGTCGCCGCATACGGCCAGAACCCTGCGTTTCTTATGAACCATCCGGGCGCCCATGGCCACCGGCAGCCCGGCTCCCATGGTGGCAAGCGCGTTGTCCAGCAATACCGTGTTGGGCCGGGTGGCCCGGTAGTGACGGGCAAACCAGACCTTGTACAGGCCGTTGTCCAGGGCCACGATTCCGTCGTCGGGCATGACCTGGCGCACTTCGTGTACCACCCGGCGGGGATGAAGCGGGAACCCGCCATAATCCTTGTCGCCGTCCAGGTCGGCCGCCAGGGCCTGGCGTACCCGGGTAAAAAACTCGAAATCCCAGTGATCGCAGGCCTTGATGCGCTCCAGCAATTGCCAGATGGAGTTGGCAATGTCGCCGGTCAGTTCGATCTGGGGAAAGTAGACCGGGTCGACCTCGGCGGAAAAGAAATTCACATGGATGACCGTTCGCTTGCCCTGGTCCATGAAAAACGGCGGCTTTTCGACCACATCGTGACCAACATTGATGATGCAGTCGGCCGCCTCGATGGCCCGGTGCACGTAGTCACCCTCGGACATGGCCGCGTTGCCTAGAAACAGCGGGCCGGTTTCGTCGACAACACCCTTGCCCATCTGGGTGCTGAAAAACGGCATGCCGGTCTTTTTGACGAACCGGTTGAGCATGCGGCTGGTCAGTTTCCGGTTGGCACCGGCGCCGATCATCAGCAGGGGGCGGCGGGCCCGGGTGATCGCATCGACCGCCGTATCCACCGCCTTGTTCTCGGCCACCGGTCGTCGAACCCGGCTTGCCGAAAGCGGCTTTTCATCCGTGTCTTCCCGCAGGATGTCTTCAGGCAGTTCCAGGTGGCAGGCACCGGGGCGTTCCTCGGCGGCCTGGCGGAAAGCCTCCCGGACCCGGGCGGGAATCGTTGCCGCGCTGACCACCTGCCGCGTGTAGTGGGTGACCGGCTCCATCAGGCGCACCACGTTGACAATCTGGAAGTGGCCCTGCTTGGAGGTCTTGATCGGCTTCTGGCCGGTTATCATTACCAGCGGCATGGCCCCGAGCTGGGCGTAGGCCGCCGGCGTGACCAGGTTGGTCGCGCCCGGGCCCAGGGTGGAAAGGCAAACCCCCGGTTTACCCGTCAGCCGGCCGTAACAGGCAGCCATGAAGCCGGCACCCTGCTCGTGGCGGTTGACCACCATCTCGATGTTCGAGACCCGCAGGGCTTCAACCAGGTCCAGGTTTTCCTCCCCGGGCACGGCAAAGACGTATTCCACGCCCTCGGCTTCCAGGCACTCAACGAACAGTTCTGCAGCTTGCTTGCTCATGGGTCTACATTAGCACCCGAGGGGCGAATTGTCGGTGCATTCTGGTGAGGATAAGCGGGTCCGGGCTGGTTCGGGATTGAATTTGCCGCCTTCAGGCTTGATACTTGTGAACGCGTAGTACGAGCCTCGTCGGAGTATGGCAGGAACCGGTGCTTACCACGTCGATTCAGGGGCAAACCAACAAGTACCAAGGAACAGTTCAAAGTGAAGCGAATTCTGGCAGGGAGCCTTCTGGTCCTGGGGCCGCCGATGGCGTTGGCCGGGACCTTGAGCAATGGGGATTTCAACCAGGCCGTGGGTGAATGGCCAGATGGTGACGGACCACCCGGCTGGGAGCTGTCGCTGGACGATGCCGATCAGCGCGGGATCGTCGAACCGGCCGCCTTCGCTCATACCGGTGAAAATATCTTTTATTTCAATCATTTGCAGACAGGCTACGGGGGCTCAAGGGTTGACCAGTGCGTTGAGCTTGATGGCCCCCGGGATCTGGAGCTTGCGCTCATGGTCCGGCCCGTTGACCCTCATCCGGACATGCGGGTCCGCCTGCGGCTGGACTTTTATGCCGACGGAATCTGCGACGAGGACTCGGCCAATGCCGATGCCGAGCAGGTCGAAACCGATATTCCCCTCGACCCGCAACGCACGCCACCTGACACCTGGGTCGAGCTTCTCAGCCAGACCCGCCTGGACAGCGAGCTCGGCACGGATGTGGGCTCGGTTCGGGTCAGCTTCCGCCTTCGCGACCGAAGCGCCGACGGCCAGCCGGTGGACCCGCCCCGGCGGGTGTATTTCGACAACGTGATGCTGCGAAGCCCCGTCGGCCTGCTGCCGACCCCCACCCGCCAGGCACTCAGGGACTTCTACCAGGCAACCGAAGGGGATGGCTGGTACCGCAACGATGGCTGGATGGCCGCCGAGGGCACCGAGTGCCAGTGGTACGGAATCACCTGCACTCCGGAAGGCGACGAGATCCTGCGCCTGGACCTGGCCGGCAACAACCTGGCCGGCACCGTGCCCGAATCCATCCTGGCACTCGACACCATCGAATCCGGCGGTCTGGATCTTTGCTTCAACCCGCTTGAAATCCCCGGGGGCGGAGTGGGGCAGTTCGTCGACGGGCTACAGCTCGGTGCAGCCGGCGAGCGCTGCGAAACCCCGCAGCTCGAACCCTTCGACCGGCTTTCCGCCGGAATCCTTTACAAGCCCGCCCGTTCCGGCGA
>SLIZ01000157.1 GCA_007135395.1 Wenzhouxiangellaceae bacterium
TGGCCCTGGACCCGTGGGACATGCCCGAATGTGGCGCACCGCTTCGCCAGGTGGTCATCGGCAATCACGACACCTACCAGCTGTTTGCCTACCTGGTCGGCTGGGACCAGGACGCCTGGGAGTATGCGATTTTGCAGAACGTCAACCTGGACTCCGACCAGATCGAGGGCTACGAGTTGTTGATCGACTTCCGGCTCCATTGGGAAGATTTTCTCAGCCAGCCGATTTCGATTGCCGATCTGGACATGGATGTGCCTGCACACTACCAATTGGGGGCATGGAGAGACTCAGACTGCCCTGGAACTGCCGAGCCCGAGACGGCCCTGGATTATGCACTGGATCCGAGCCTTGAAACGCTGCTAAAAGTCTACATGCGAGACCATGTTACCCAGAACCTGGAGGACTTCCAGGAAAGCGAGCCATGGGTTGCAGGTGGCACCATCGGCGTGGTCTTGAGGCGAATTCCCTTCAGTTTCAATTGGGCGGCGCCGTCAAATGATCCGAAATCAGCAATCGAACTGATTGGGCCGGAGAACGAATACGGGGTTAGCGGTGATTTCCTTTTCTACCATGTGAACCTTTCGGGCGTTTCCCATGCTGGAGAGGCGATCGTGTCTTTCGAGCGGAATGATCACAAATCCATCGTATTGGGCGTCCCTCCGGATGACTTGCTTTCCGGGAATGTGAACGTCGAGGACAACCCCTGTGTGCGAGACAAGCTAGCCAACCGGGCGGACCAGGAAGGCGACGGCGAGTGGCGCAGCAGAACGGGAGGTCACACAATCGACCAGAGCCAGTTGCGCGGTCCCGAACGGCCTCCCGGGCCAATGTGCTACGTGGATTTCTATCAGGGTGGCCGGCTGCTTTACAGTTTCCGCGTTGACTGCGGCAGAACCGATGAGGAATGAGCCGGCCAGGGCTCGGCTGGTGACCGGAATTGCGAACCCGGGATGAGGCTGCAAGGCCTCACTCTTCCAGCTTCAACTCCCGGGCGCGATCGGCCACCCGCTCCAGGCGCTGCTCGATTTCCGTCGTTCCATCGGCCACGGCGCCGGAAAATTCCGGCCAGCCCTGGCCGTGGCGGTGGATCAGTTCGGCCATGGCCTCGACATGACCGGGCTCGGCGTTGAGCGCGGGAATGTACTGGAGGGATTCACCGCCGGCTTCCAGGAATTCCTCTTTCCCTTCCATGGCTATTTCCTCGAGCGTTTCCAGGCAATCCACGGAAAAGCCCGGGCAGACTACCTGGACCTTTTTCACGCCGCTTTTGGCCAGTTGTTCCAGCCGCTCGTCGGTGTAGGGCTTGAGCCATTCGGCCCGGCCGAGCCGGGACTGGAAGGACACTTCCCAGTCGCGCTGCTCCAGCCCCAGCCGATCGGCAATCAGGCGGGCGCTGACCAGGCACTGGCAGTGGTACGGATCGCCGGCCAGAAGGTATTTTTTCGGAATGCCATGGAAGGAAAACACCAGCTTGTCCGGCCTGCCGTGGGCGGACTGGTGATCCCGGATGGAACGGGCGATGGCTTCAACCCAGCCATCTTCCCGGTGATACTGGGCGATGAACCGGTATTCGGGAAGCCAGCGCATATCCCTCATCAGCGTGGCGATCCGGTCGAAAATGGTCGCCGTGGTCGTCGCCGAATACTGTGGGTACATGGGCAGGACCAGCAGTCGCTGGATGTTGTCGTCGGCCAGCCGGGCCAGGGCCTTTTTCAGGGAAGGTTCGCCGTAACGCATGGCGATCATCACCCGTACCCTCGGGGTCTTGCGGGAAAGCTCGGCCTGCAGGCGACCGGCCAGTTGACGGCTGTTGACCAGCAGGGGTGAGCCCTGTTCGGTCCAGATCTTGCGGTAGGCCGCGGCAGAACGCGACGAACGAAATGGCAGGATGATGCCGTTGAGAATCAGCCACCAGATCGGCCGCGGGACCTCGATGACCCGGGGGTCGGACAGGAACTCCTTCAGGTAGCGGCGCACATCGCCGGTCTCCGTGGATTTCGGCGTACCCAGGTTGACCAGCAATACCCCGGCCCGGCCCGCCTCCCTGTGTCCGGTGACTTCCCTTGCCTCATGTACGGTCTTTATGGTTGTCATATTTGTGTTTTCACCGCAGTTGTTCTGCTAATATCCGATATCCGATTGATTATTGAAGCCTAATTCTTGTACACGATTGTGCCACGATTCATCCGGTGGATTCTCCCGGGGCTGATGTTATTGGCCTCGACGGCGGCGCTTGCCGATCCGATGGGCTATGCCATCAATTCGCGGGGCAATTTCCAGGATGATTCCCAGGTATTCGCCCTGTGGCAGATCAATCTTGCCACCGGCCAGGAAACCTACGTTGGCTGGACCGGGGCGGGAATCATCTACACCGATGTGGAGGGGCTGGCCTTCGACAGCCAGGGCGTCCTGTTTGGTGCCGACGACGATACCAACACCCTGCTCCGGATTTCCACGCAAACCGGCAGCGCCACCCCGATCGGGGGTTCCAACGGCAACATGGGCCTTCCAGGGTCGCAAATCATGGACTTTGGCATGACATTTGATTGTGAAGGAAGCCTCTGGCTTTCCTCGGATGTTCGCAAGGAGTTCTACCAGGCCGACCCGGACACCGGACAACTGACCCTGGTGGGCTCGGCAGGCAGCCTGGGCGCGCCGATTACGGGCCTGGCCGCCTGGGGTGATGAGGTCTACGGGATCGGTCAGGGCAGCCATCGGCCGGACTCCAATGGTCCGGACCTGGTCGATTCACCCTATCTGTACCGCATAGACACAGACTCAGGCACCGCCGAAACCATCGGCTACCTGGGTGACTCGGTGGGTCTTTACCACAACGCCGGCCTGGCCTTTGACGGGGATGGCAAGCTCTGGGCCATCGTCGACCGTCGCGATATCAACGGCCAGGATCTGAGCTCGAGAATTCTCAGAATCGATCCGGACACCGGTTCGGCCCAGGTGGTCGCCGAGACCATCGTGGGGATCGAAAGCCTGGCCATCACGCCGCCCGGTGGATGCGATGGAGATCCGGGAGGGAACGGCGAACCGGTGGAAGGGGCACCGCACGTGGTGCCGGTTTTCGGTCCTGGCGGATTGCTTGTGCTGTTGGTGCTGCTGCTCTCGGTTGCCCTGGTCCGGTTGCGCTCGGCCTGATTCCTTCATCATGGCCCGGTCTGTCCGACCGCGCTACACTATTGAACTGACGGTTCAAACGGAGTCACTCCATGTATCCCAGCATATGGCAGGTCCTGATCCTGTTGCTCGTCGTCCTGCTGGTCTTTGGCACAAAGAAGATCCGCAACCTGGGTAGCGACCTGGGCGGCGCCGTACGCGATTTTCGCAAGGGCATTCGCGAGTCCGATGAACAGGAACAGGAGCAGGAAGATGCTGCCGATGAAACCGGGTCCGGGGCAGCCATGGATGCCGACGAGCCGAATCCCGAACCGAAATCGCGCAGTTCGGACTCCTCCTGAAGCGCCCGGAATCGACCTGATTCGCCCCTGACATGTCGGGCATCGGCTTCACCGAAATTCTATTGCTGGCCCTGCTGGGTCTGCTGGTGCTCGGTCCCCGTCGTCTGCCCGAGGTGGCTCGTACCGCCGGGGCGCTGATCGGTCGTGCCCGCAGCGCCTGGCAGGATCTGCGCCGGGAACTGCAGCAGGAAATGGATTCCGAACACAATCGGCGGATCATGGAGGAAGCCGAAAAGTTCAGGAAAGACCTGGAAGGCCCCCTGGATGACGGCAAGGAGGCCGGTGATGGCCGAAACCAGGGAGACTGACTCCGGCACCGAACTGACCCTGATCGACCACCTGGTCGAACTGCGGTCCCGGCTGATCAAGGCAGCGGTCTCGGTCCTGGCCATCCTGCTCATCCTGGTGCCATTTGCCCGCACCCTTTACGGCTGGCTTGCAGAGCCTCTGATCCGGCAACTGCCCGAAGGGGCCTCCATGGTGGCCATCGATGTGGCCTCGCCGTTTCTTGCCCCGTTCAAGCTCGCCCTCATACTGGCCTTTCTGTTGGGCATGCCGGCGGTCATCTATCAGCTCTGGGCTTTTGTTGCCCCGGGCCTGTATCGCCACGAGCAACGCCTGGCCCGGCCCATGCTGGCCGCAGCCACCGGCCTGTTTTATGCAGGTTGCCTGTTTGCCTACTTCGTGGTCTTCCCGGTGATATTCGGCTTTTTCACGGCCATGGCCCCGGAAGGGGTGGCCGTAATGACCGACATCAACCGGTACCTGGATTTTGTCTTGATGATCTTCCTGGCATTCGGCCTGGCCTTCCAGGTCCCGATTGTCACCATCGTGCTGGTCGCCCTGGGCCTGGTCACACCCGCCGGCCTGGCCGCCAAACGCGGGTACGTGCTGATCGGTGCCTTTGCCGTCGCCATGATGATCACGCCCCCGGACATCATTTCCCAGACCCTTCTGGCCCTGCCGGTCTGGGGCTTGTACGAACTGGGAATATTCCTGTCGCGCTGGGTGGTGCCCCGGGACCGGGAGGGAAATGACACGGACCCCCAGGCGTGAACGGAAAACCCGCAAGCGGTTTCCGGTTACCATCGCCCCTGGATTTTTCTGACCCGGCCATTGCATGAACGACAATCGGAACGACAACCGGACCGAATATCGCAAGGTTTCCTTTTTCCGTGGGTTTGGATGGATCCTGGCCTCCGGCGATATGCTGGGGCGTGGGCTGGGACCCCTGGCAGGGGTGGCCATGGTCTGGTTGCTGGTCTCGCTTATTCAGGTCGTGCCTGTAATCGGGCCCCTGGTGTTGAGCCTGTTCATGCCCCTGCTTACCGCCGGACTCCTGTTTTCCTTTCACCTGGTGGCCAACGGTCAGTCACCGACTCCGACGGCATTGTTCATCGGCTGGCGTCAGCCGGCGATCCGGTTCGGATTGCTGGCACTCGGGTTGTGGGTGCTGGTTGGCATGTTCCTGGCAGCCACCCTGGCGCTGGGCTGGATCTCGTCGCAGATCGGCGCGGAAAATCTCGAACGGGCAATGGAAAATCCCGAATTACTGCCCGGCCTGCTTGAGGGGGCGTCCATCATGCCGGGCCTCCTGATGGGCATGGGGGTGGCCGTCATCGTCATGGCGGCACTGTACTTTGCCATCCCGCTGGTCCTTTTTCGCCGCCTGTCGGCGCTTCGCGGGCTCGGCCTTAGCCTGAAAGCCTGCCTGAACAATCTGCCGGCCATGATCGGCCTGGTCCTGGCCATCATCATCCTGGGCATTGCCGTGGGCTTTATCCTGTTGCTCGTCTCCGGCCTGATCGGCCTGGCCCTGGGCGACCAGGTAGGTGGAATCATCGCCCAGATCCTGTTTCTGATCGTTGCCTTGCTGGTCCAGCTCATCCTTGCCGGGGCTCAGTACTCGGCCTTTTGCGACATCTTCGGCCTGCAGGCCCCGGGCCCGGATTCAGCCGATACCGGCCACCTGGTGGCCTGAACCGTGAACCCTGCGGGTATCACCTGGTCCAGCAAACAAGTCCCTGCGAATAATTCACCAATCGACCGGGGTTGCAAGAAACCGGTTTTTCAGGATGAGTCGAGCAGCGCTACGGCCTTGTCCGGGGTGGCCACGCACTGCCACATCTGCGCGTGGCCCTTGCTCATGAAATGTTCGGCCACACTGTGGTCGAGAAAATCCATCAGGCGGCTGTAATAGCCCCGGGTATTGATCAGGATGATCGGTCCGAAGAAAAAGCCAAGACGCTTGAGCGTGATGGCCTCGAACAATTCCTCGAAGGTGCCGCAGCCACCGGGAAGGGCAATGACCCCCCGGGAGTCTTCCAGCATCCGGGCCTTGCGAACTCGCATGTCCGACACCACCTCCAGTGAAGTCAGCCGGTCGTGACCGGCCTCGATTTCCTGCAGGAAATCCGGGATGACACCATGGACCTGGCCCCCGGCCTCGAGTGCGGCATTGGCCAGGGCTCCCATGAGGCCCGCACCGCCGCCGCCATAGCAGATGGGCATGCCCTGTTCGGCGAGCCTTCGGCCAAGCTCGGATGCGGCGGAAAAATAGTCGGCGGCAAGTGCCCGGCTGGATGCAGCGTACACGGTCACCCGCCGGGCCGGTCGATGCCTGGAATTGCTCATGAGTAAAGTGTGTCTGGAATGAAACCCGAATATTGTACCCCTGTGAAGCTGGCCGTTTTCTGCCTGGTTGCCCTTCTGGCCGCCTGTGGCGTCGAGGAGCCTGCCGGTGACCCGATGGAGGCCGGCCAGGAACGCTGGCTTCGCTACTGTGCTTCCTGCCATGGCGCCGAGGGTGAAGGGCGTCCACCCTCATTCCCGCCGGTTGCCGGCTCGGAGTGGCTTGAGCTTCCGTCTGAAGCCCTGGCGCTGATCGTGCTTCGCGGGCTGCGCGGAGAAATCGAGGTCAAGGGGGAAAAATATCGCGGATTCATGCCGCCCATGCGCCATATGTCCGACGAGGATATTGCCTTGTCGGTCGCATGGATGGAAGAGACCTGGGGTGACCGGGAAGCCACACTTCAGGCCCGGGACATTGCCGAGCTGAGGGATCGGGTCATGGGCGACCGGCAACCAATGGAAGGGCTCGATGGCGTAACCTCGGCGCTTGAGCAGCTGGAAAACCAGGGACCGGAGACAAACAGACCGTGAGAAACATCAATGTCGGAAAAGGTGGAGGGCCGCCGGCCTCTCTGATCATCCTGGCCGTAACGGTTGTCATCTACCTGTTCCAGGGAGGCATGTGGGTCGACATCATGCGCCTGTTCGCCCTGTGGCCGCTGGGTACCCCGGACCAGATGCAATACGAGGGCCGCATGGTGGCTACCGGGTTTGCACCCTGGCAGCTCATCACCTATGGTTTCCTGCACGGCGGCCTGGCCCACCTGTTTTTCAACATGTTTGCCCTGTACATGTTCGGCCTGCCCATCGAGCGGCTGTGGGGGACCCGCCGGTTCCTGATCTTCTACTTTTTCTGCATGGCCGGTGCGGCGGTGGTCCAGCTCGTCGTGGCCGGGATTACCGGGGGCGAATATCCCACTATCGGAGCATCGGGGGCCGTGTTCGGGCTGCTTCTGGCCTACGGGATGATGTACCCCAATGCCACCATAATGCTGTTGATTCCGCCTGTTCCGATGAAGGCCAAGTACTTTGTCATCGGCTACGGGGCACTGACCCTGTTTTTCGGAATGACTGCCATGGCCCCCGGAATCGCCCATTTCGCCCACCTGGGCGGGATGCTGTTCGGGCTGATACTGATCCTCTGGTGGGGTAGCCAGGCGAGCCGCCGCCGGCCCGACCCGCCGGACTGAAGGGACAGGCAACTTTCGGGCCGCGGGCGCTGTCTGATAGACTAGCGCCAACAAAGGGGATCAATTTGTGACCGATTTCGCACTACGCGTTGCGTTCGTACTGACCCTGAGTTTTCTGCTGGCATCTTGCGGCGGGAGCAGTCTTCCGTCGAACGACCGCCTGATCGATGCCTTCCAGGAAGGCCGGACCGGAATCTGGGTCAGCGGTCACGGAACGGTCGCCCAGATGCCCGCCGACGAACTGGGTAATACGCCCAGGCAGCGTTTCGCGGTCCGAATTTCCCCGAATCTGACGGTTCTTGTGCGCCATGAACTGGATGAGTCCTTGCGCGTACCCGCCCAACGGGGGGATACGCTGGCTTTTCAGGGCTATTACGAGTGGGATGGCTCGGGGGGAACGATCTCCAGAACCTTTGCCGATGCCTCCCGTGCAGGTGGCGGTGGCTGGATCGAGCATGAAGGGACCCGGTACGACTGACCCGTCCACCGGGTTGCCCGGGAAGTCCGTGACTCAGTCGTCCGGGTCGCCCTCGAAGATTTCCACTTCCGCACCCTGAACCTCGCCGATCTGCGCGCTTTCATGTACACGAAGCTTCACATCCCGTTCGAACACCAGCGGCCCGGCTACCTCGCAGCCCTCGCCGATGACGATTTCCGGGATCCGATCCCGTTCCCGGTCCACCGAACCGACCCGCAATTCCCCCCGGACCTGGCAGCCATTGTTCAGGAACATTCCGCCGTTGGTGTTGGCCAGACTGTCGGCCGTGGCCCCGTCCAGGGTGATCAGTCCGTTTGAAGTCCGAACGGCCCCGTTGACGTTGGTGCCCGGCTCGATCCGGATGGCGCCGTTGGTACTGCGGACATCCCCGTCGATGCTCCCGTCCTGGCCGATGGCCACCTGGCCATTGGTCGTGCGCAGGCTACCGGCTGTCACGCCAGTTGCCAGGGAAATGGAGCCGTTGACCGTTTCCACCGGGCCAACCTGGCTGGATGCCCCGATTTCTATAGCTCCATTGACGGTGGACAGTTTCCCGTTGACCCGGGCATCCTCGCCGACCGCGATGCGGCCGTTGACCGTGGACTGGTTGCCATCCAGGGTTTCCCCGTCGGCAATGATGATGTTCTGGTTCACGTTGCCACAGGCGGCGAGGGCCAGCAGCAGCAACGGGATGGTGAATCGGATGATTTTCATGACATTGACTCCGGCCCAAAGGGACCCTGAAAAAGCAGTGTGGCGCTTAGTATTACCTGTTTTCGGTCGCGGCAACAGGGTCTGAAGTCATGGTCGGGATATCCGGCCGGTTCATGCGTTCGTCGAGTCCGGCAAAATCGAACAGCCCCGTATCGCACAGTTGACTCGGGGAGACGTGCATGAGGGAACGGAAGATGTTCCGGGTGCGTCCCGGGTTGGTCCGTTCCCATTCTGCCAGCATGGCCTTGATTGCCTGTCGCTGAAGATTCGGCTGACTGCCGCACAGGTTGCAGGGAATGATCGGGTAATCCCGGTCGGCGGCCAGCCGGGCCAGGTCGGACTCGGCACAGTAGGCAAGGGGCCGGATGACCATGTTCTTCCCGTCATCGCTGAGCAGCTTCGGTGGCATGGCCTTCAGCCTGCCGCCGTGAAACAGGTTGAGGAAAAACGTTTCCACGATATCGTCGCGGTGGTGGCCAAGGGCGATCCGGTTGAAACCGTTTTCCTCTGCAAACCGGTAAAGGTTGCCCCGCCTGAGCCGGGAGCACAGCCCGCAGGTAGTCTTGCCTTCGGGGATCACCCGGCGGACCACGCTGAACGTATCTCGCTCGATGACATGGTAGTCCACACCGAGGGATTCCAGGTATTGCGGCAGGACGTGTTCGGGAAAGCCGGGCTGCTTCTGGTCCAGGTTTACGGCCATCAGATCGAAGTTTATCGGCGCCTTTTTCTGAAGCGAGATGAGCATGTCCAGCATGACGTAGGAGTCCTTGCCGCCGGACACGCATACCATCACCCGGTCGCCATCGGCGATCATGCCGTAATCGACAATCGCCTGGCCGACCTGACGTCGGATGCGCTTGGTGACCTTGTTGAGGGAGTACTGTTGCTTGCGTTCGGGGTTTGACATATTCATGCATCCAGGTCCGGAATCAGTTTCGATTCCCAGTAGGCGATCTGGTCCTTGAGTCGAAGTTTGCGCTTCTTCAGTCGACTTACCTGCATCTGGTCGATGGCAATGCTTTCTGCCAGGTGGGAAATGGCCCGGTCCAGATCCTTGTGCTCGGTCTGCAGTTCGGTCAGGGTGGCCCGGATTTCTTCCTGTTTCATTACCTTGGGATGGTCACTGAATGATCGATGATCAGCCATCCTACTGCCAATTACCCGTAATGGCCACTCAGGGTAATCAGGCAGCCTGGCCTTCATCCTCATCGGTATTGCCCAGCAACTTGGGTGTGACCTGGATGATGCCGTGGCGCAGTTCCTTGCCCAGGATGAGCTTGGCATCGGTGGCAAAGCGCTCCAGGCGCTGGTCGAAGGTGAGGTTGCCTTCCTCGCTGCGGCCGAGTACGTCGAGCGCCTGGAGGGAGTCGATGAATTGCCGGAACAGGGTCTTGTCGGAAAACTCCGGGGCGTCGAACTCGTGCAGGATGGAGATGCGCTGGGCGGTGAGCATGCAGAGCTGCTCGAGCTGGTTGCGGCTGAGCTTGCCCGAGCCGTTCTTGGCCAGCACGGCGATGGTGATGTAGTAGCGCTCGAAGGTCTGGAGCAGGGCGTTGCCCAGCAGGCGCAGGTACCAGGCCTCGTTGCTGCCACCGGGTGCACGCTGGAGGCTGTCACCGGCGCTTCTGAGCATGCCGGTGCGGATCAGGACCCGGGTGTAGTGCTGCAGCACATCGGCCAGTTCGTCCTCGCTCCAGGGCAGGAAAAGCTCCTTGCGGATAAAGGGATAGATGGCTTCACTCAGGCGCCGGATCCGGACCTTGCGAACCCGCTGGTTGTTGATGAAACAGCAGGCGATCCAGGACGGCAGGGCCAGGAGGTGGGAGACATTGTTGCGGAAATAGGTCAGAAGTACCGCGTTGTTCTGGTCGGTCTGGATGATGTCACCCAACCGGTGATGGCGACGCTGGATGACCCCGATTTCCAGGCCGTAGTCGATGATCTGGCGGGGGGTGCGATCGGTGACCGTGATGCGCGCCGAGTAGTTGTCCGACAACAGATCCTTGTACAGCCCGAGCAGGACAATCAGATCCCGTTCGTCCATGGCCTGCTTGCGAGTTGCCAGCAGGGCGCAGGCAAGCAGGTTGATCGGGTTGACGTGGGCGGCGGAATTGATATTGACCATCAGGCGCTGAGCCAGTTCGTCCACCATTGGAGGCAGCCAGGACGGTTTTTCCTGACCGGAATTCCCGTTTTCCATCCAGTCTGGATGATGCTCGCCGAGCAGGTGGTTGAGCATGACCGGCTCACCGAAGCTCACATGGACCTCGCCGTAGTTCTTGCGCAGGATATTGATCACGTTGCGAAGGTCCGACAGGGACTCGGGCTTCTTGGCATGGCCGGAGAGCTCGGAAATATAGGCATTGCCCTCGGCCAGGCGCTCGTATCCGATGTAGACCGGCTGGAACATGATCGGTCGTCGCGGGTTTTTCAGAAACGAGCGAATGGTCATGGTCAGCATGCCGCCCTTTGGCGGCAGCAGCCGGCCGGTTCGGGAACGGGTGCCCTCGATGAAGTATTCCAGCGCGATACCGCGGGTGATGTTCTGGCTTACATACTCGCTGAAGACTGCCGCATAAAGGGGTTGGGAGCGGAACGACCGGCGCAGGAAAAAAGCCCCGCCCCGACGCAGCAGGGAGCCGAGTACCGGCATGTTCAGATTGACCCCGGCGGCGATATGCGGCGGCACAAAGCCCCGGTGATAAAGAATGTAGGACAGCAGCATGTAGTCGATATGGCTGCGGTGACAGGGCACGTAGATCACCTCGTGATCCGGGGCCATTTCCCGGAAGCCGGAAAAGTGATAGACCTTGATGCCGCGATAGATCCGGTTCCAGAACCAGGTCAGCAGGATTTCGGCAATGCGCACGAAGGAATAGGAATAATGCGCGGAAATCTCCCAGGCGTACTTGCGTGCAATCGCCCGGGCCTTGTCCTGGGAAATGTCGTCGCGTCTGGCCTTGGCCTCGATAGCCTGCTGGACACCCTCGGCACGAAGAATCCGCTCGACCAGGGTACGCCGGTGGGAACGGTCGGGTCCGATGGCAGCTGTTCGTACCCGCTTGAAATGGACTCGCAGAACCCTGGACAGCCGCCGCAGATCCCGGGAGGAGTCCTGGCTGGTTTCCAGCAGCCGGGCCAGGGTGATGGGCTGGCCGAAGTGGACGAACGTGGCGCGGCCGTTGATCACTGTCGAAAAGAAACGCTTCAAACGTCCCCCCACATCCCAGTTCTCGGAAAAGAGAATCTTGAAAATGCTGTCTTCGGTATCCGGTGCCCGGCCGATAAGTACACTGACCGGAAGGATCTGGACGTCCTTCAAGCCCTGCTCGTGGGCCGCGCCCACAAGTTGCTTGAGCATTTCTGAATGTCGCCGGTTTGTCAGGCGGCGGAAAAACAGGCCCCGGAAGCGTTTCAGGGCTCCGTAGCTCCTGTGCAGCCGGATCTCCGGGGTTTCCAGGGACTCGGTGGGGCTGGGCCAGCCATTCTTTCTGCACAGCTGCTCGAGGATAAGCAGATTGGTCAGGGCATAGGACTCCAGAACATAGAAAACCGGCTTTTCCGGGTCCAGTTTGAGCTCATTCGGATCATCGGGTACTTCCGTTGTCCGCACCCACCAGTGCAGGATCCGGCGCAAGAGGCTGCGCCAGAATCGGATCAAGCCCTGGACCATCCGGTTGGTTTGGAAAAATGAGGACATGGAAGAAATCGGTGTCGGGGCCGGAAATTCTACCATTGACCATGCCCTTACCCCATTTCCCGGGAGCCGGGCCAGCCGGGAGGACATAAAAAATCCGGGTCAGGTCACTTGGGACCTGCCCGGATAACCGGCCGAGCCGGAGAGGACTGCTGGCCCCCTTCTGGCGGGGAGCGATTCTTGTTGTTCGTGGCCGGGCGCGGTTATTGCTCTTGTTGGTGCGCCGGGCTTTCCTTCCGGCCAAAGCCCTGGAGGGAAGGCTTCAGCCTGCGTAGATTATAAGTTAAGCCCGACTTTGAATGCAACACTTTAAGTTACACCGCATTAGTCACTGTTTTTACTGAAAAAACCCTGAATCTGTTTCTGAATCTCCCGGGCCGAAGCCGCCGGGTCGGCGGCATCCCGGATGGGCCGGCCAACCACGATGTAGTCGGCCCCGTTGGCGAAAGCATCGCCGACGCCTACGGTTCGCTTCTGGTCGTCGGTGTTGGCCACCGGCCGGATTCCCGGGCAAACCACGACCAGTGCCGGGTCGGCTCCGGCGCGCAGGGCCGGGGCTTCCAGGCCGGAGGAAATGACCCCATCGCAGCCCAGGGCAAGGGCCCGGCGGGCCCGGGACAGGACCAGGGACTCCACGTCGCATTCAAAGCCCAGGTCCTTCAGGTCCCCGGCGTCCAGGCTTGTCAGGGCGGTGACAGCGAGCACCCGGGTCCCGCCCTTGTTTTCGGCGGCTTCAGCCAGCATTCCGTCGTTGCCGTGGACGGTGAGAAAATCCAGTTCCCGCGCCGCCA
>SLIZ01000135.1 GCA_007135395.1 Wenzhouxiangellaceae bacterium
AGGTCAGCCGCTTTGCCGACCGGGACAGCCACCAGATCTTCCTCGAGCCGGAGGGCCTGGGAATCAGCGAGTGGTATCCCAACGGGATTTCCACCAGCCTGCCGCTGGATGTCCAGCTGGCGTTCCTGCAAAGCATCCCGGGGCTGGAGAAGGCCCACATGACACGTCCCGGATATGCCATCGAGTATGACTATTTCGACCCCAGGGACCTCAGGTCCAGCCTGGAGACCCGGCATGTTCCCGGTCTTTATCTGGCCGGTCAGATCAATGGCACCACCGGGTATGAGGAAGCCGCCGCCCAGGGACTTATTGCCGGTCTCAATGCCGCTCGCCAGGTCCAGGAGGCCGAACCCTGGTGCCCGGGCCGGGAACAGGCCTATATCGGTGTGCTCATCGACGACCTGATTACCCAGGGTACGAAGGAGCCCTACCGGATGTTCACCAGCCGGGCCGAGTACCGCCTCCAGTTGCGGGAGGACAACGCGGACCTGCGGCTGACGGAATCCGGCCGGGCCCTGGGGCTGATCGATGACACCCGCTGGGAAGCTTTCTGCCGCCGCCAGGAGGCCATCGAGACCGAACGGGGGCGCCTGGCCGGGTTGCGCATTCACCCGGGTACCGGACCGGCAACCGCCCTGGAGCGGGGGCTGGACATCAAGCTGGGCAAGGACGCGACCGCCGAGGAATTGCTTCGCCGGCCCGAGGTCTCCTACGAAGGGCTGATGGCCATCGAGGGATTCGGACCGGGTGTCGAGCAGGAGGATGTTGCCGAGCAGGTGGCCATCCAGATTCGCTATGCCGGTTACCTGGATCGCCAGCAAATGGAAATTCGGCGCCAGCGTTCGGCCGAACGGCAGGCAATCCCGGCGGATTTCGATTTCACCGTGGTACGCGGGCTTTCCTCGGAGTTGCTGGAGAAGCTTCAGCGCCACTGCCCGGAAACCGTGGGCCAGGCCAGCCGGATTCCCGGCATGACCCCGGCGGCGGTGTCCCAGTTGCTGGTCTACCTCAAGCGTCACCGGGCCGCTGGCAAGCCCGATGCAATGACCGGGTAGATTTTTCACTCTCGTTTCACTTGTGGCCGGGATAATCCATACCAGCGTTGTAACCGGGATGCCCGCTCAAGGCCCCTCAACTCCCCCCTCCCGGATTCAGCGTTAGAGACCCCCGGTCAAGGCTCCCGACCGGGGGTTTCGTTTGTCCGGTCTTCAACTTCTGTAAACTGAATTCATCTGCGTAGACCATCAGGAGTCCATCATGGCTGTTGAGTACAACGAGACCCGACGAATTGCCCAGATTCTGGCGGCCCTGGGCCTGATCCCCTTCGTGGTGCTGGTGGGGGTCGCATTCTGGCCTTCACCGGAATGGCTCGACCGATTGCTGGTGACCTACGGTTGCATCATTCTGGCTTTCATGGCCGGAACCCTGTGGGCGAGCAGTCTGCGTCGGGACAATCCCCAGCCAGTCCCCCTGATTATCAGTGCCATCCTGCCCCTGGCCGGATGGCCGGCGGTGGTCATGCCCATTGGATGGGGCGCCATCTGGCTGGTCATCGGTTTTGCGGTTCAGTTCGTTGCCGAGTGGAAGTACGGAGCCAGGTGGGATGTGGCCTGGTACCGGCGCCTGCGCATTCTCCTGTCGAGTGCGGTAATGGCGCTGCTGATCATCGCCGCGGTGGCGTATTTCGGCACCCGTGGCTGAAACCCCGGTTCTCCAGATGCGCCGGGTTGCCCGCAGCTACCTGTCCGGGAACCGACGGGTTCGGGTACTCGAGGACCTGGACCTGGACCTGCCCGCCGGCCAACGCCTGGCCATCATGGGACGCAGTGGCAGCGGCAAGACCACTCTGCTGCATCTTGCCGGGGTCATGGACACTCCGGATTCCGGTGAAATCCGGATTGCCGGGCGGGCAGTTCAGGACCTGGGGGAGCCCTTCCGAACCCGGCTGAGGGCCCGGGAGATCGGCCTGGTCTTCCAGGATTTCAACCTGATGGACTCCTTGAGCGTAGCCGACAACATCGGTTTGCCGCTGTGGCTCAACGGGATCCGGGATTCGGGCCGGGTGGGAAGGCTGGCCGAGCAGCTGGCTGTGGGCGATCTGCTGGCTCGCTATCCCTGGCAGCTTTCCGGCGGCGAAAAACAGCGGGTGGCCATCGCCCGGGCACTGGTCCACCGTCCCCGGCTGGTGCTGGCCGACGAGCCCACCGGTGCCCTGGACGAGGAAACCGCCGCCGATGTGCTGGCCTTGCTGGCACAGGCCACCGATGAGGCCGGCGTGGCGGTGCTGGTGGTCACGCACAGTGAACAGGCTGCCGGAATCTGCAATCGGAGGCTGCTGCTTGCCACCGGCAGGTTGCAGGAAGCGCCGGCTGTCGCGGTCAAGTAGGAGGCGACCTTGCTCTGGCGTTCCTCCCGTCAGTTTCTGACCGGTCACCCTGCCCAGTTGTTACTGGCCCTGGCCGGTATTGCTGCCGGGGTGGCGGTCATGACCGGTGTTGCCCTGCTTCGTGGTGCCCTCCTGGAATCCCTGGAGCGGGTGGACGCGGCCCTGGTGGGCGGCGAGGGGGTACGGGTAGTCGCTCTTGCCGGCCCTGTACCCGAAGACCGGTTCGTGGAGTTGAAGCGAACCCCCGGGGCGCCTGAATTGGTGCCGGTTCTGATTGGCCGGGTAAGTGTGGCCGGGCAGGCTCTGGAATTGACCGGGATCGACCCGTTTCTGTCCCGGCAGCTGTTCGGGGATGGAGGTGTCGCCGGCCTGCCTGCAACGTTGACGGCCGGCCCGGAAACCGTAGCCCTTTCGGTGGCTACCGCGGATCGATTGAACCTGGAGAAAGACACCCGTCTCGAGGCCCGTATTCGAGGTCGCAATCGGGAACTGGATTGGATCGGTGTTGAAGGGTTGCCGGCGGGAATGGAAGACCGGCTGGTGGCGGATATCTCGACGGCCCAGGTGTTGCTTGACCGGCCCGGCGAACTATCCCATATCCTGGCCCCGGCGGGCTCGGAAGCCTGGCTGGGCGACCACCTTCCCGATGGCCTGGCCCTGGTTACCGCCGATCAGCGCCGGGCCGATGCGGATCGCCTGACCGGCGGGATGCGGGCCAATCTGGCGGCCCTTTCCGGGCTGGCCCTGGCGGTGGGCATGTTCGTGGTATTCAGCGTGCTCAGCTTTCTTTTTGTCCAGCGACGCCGGAGCTTCGCTGTGTTGCGCGGGGTCGGGGTCCGGCCGGGGCAGTTGTCCTGGCTGATGGTCCGCGAAGCCCTTTTCCTCGGGGCGATCGGAACGCTTGTTGGACTGGGGCTGGGCTCCTGGCTTGCCCAGGGGCTGATGGAACTGGTGCGTGAACCCGTAGGTGATCTCTACCAGAGCCTGCCGGCCCGTACCCTGACTCCGGCCCTGTGGCTATTTCCCGTGATTGGACTGTTCGGCCTGGTCGCCTGCCTGCTGGCCGTGGCACCCGTGGCCCGGGAGGCCGCCCGGGTACCTGCCGGGCGGATGCTCGCCCCGAACCCGCCAGTCATGGCGGTTGGTCGTCGGCTGATGGGTGCAGCGATCCTGATTCTTGCAGCCCTGTTGCTGCTCATCTATCCGGGCGCTCTTTGGTTGGCGCTGGCCGGGCTTTTTCTGCTGATGGCCGGCTACGCCTTGCTGGTTCCCTGGCTGGCTTCCGGGCTTCTCGCGCTGGCAGCCCGCGCCTCCGGGGCCGGCCTGGGAATGCGGGGGGTGGCCATGCTCCGGTCCGGCCAGGCCCGGATCGGCCCGGCCCTTTCCGCCCTGACCCTGGCGGTGGCGGTCACTGCGGGAATCGGAATGATGATCAGCTCATTCCGGGTCTCCGTGGACGACTGGGTGACCCGGCTGCTTCAGGCCGATGCCTACCTGACCATTGACGAGGGGCAGATCGACGGAGAATTTGCCCGGGCCGTGGCGGGGCTGCCGGAACTCGAGGGGGTATCATCGGCCCGCCGGACCACCCTGGCTGACGGCAGGGTACTGGTCGCCTATGACCTGCCGACCAGGGCCTGGGCCGGTTTTGACTGGCTGGAAGCTGCCGATGATGTCCAGGCCCGGTTCGAGGAGGGCCGGGCGGTGCTGGTGACCGAACCATTCGCCCGGCGGTACGGACTGGCGCTTGGCGATCGGGTGGACCTTGAAGCGCTGCCGGATCCTGACGGCCTGGAAATCGTCGGGATCTTTCGTGACTATTCCACCGATCAGGGTTTCATAGCCCTGGCTGGCCCGGATTACCGGGAGGCGTTTGACGATCCGGTGCGCGACAACCTGGGGCTTTATTTCGAAGGGCGGGAAATTCCTGATAATTTTGTCGGCCGCCTGGCCGAGTCGGTGCCCGGTGCCGGAACAGCCCGGCTGACAAAACCCGCCGATATCCGGTCCCGGACGTTGGCGGTTTTCGACCAGACCTTCCGCATCACCCGGGCTCTTCAGATACTGCTGGGCCTGATCGCGCTGGTTGCGCTGGTCAGTTCGCTGCTGGCCCTTGCCCTGGAGCGGGCCCGGGACTACGCCACGCTGCGCGCCCTTGGTCTGACCCGCCTGCGCCTGGCCGGACTGGTCACCGGCCAGACCCTGGGGCTGGCCGCGGTGTCGGTCATCCTTGCCATCCCCGCCGCACTTGTCCTCCACGGGCTGCTTACCGGGGTTATCCAGCCCCGCTCATTCGGCTGGTCATTGCCAATGAGCTGGCCCCTGGCTTCCCTGATGGTCGTTGTGCCCTGGGCGCTGGCTGCGGGTTTTCTGGCCGGGTTGTACCCGGCCTGGAAGATCGCCCGGCGTGATCCCGCCCCGTGGCTGAAGGAGCGGCTGTAATGAGGGAAATCGCTCTTGTAATAATTTTGACTGCAGTGCTTGCCGGCATGCTTGCATGGCAGTACCGGCTGCCGCCGCAGCAGCCCGCCGGAAGCCTGGATGCGGTGGAGATGATCGCCGGTGACCCGGAGGAATTCGAACGGGTGACCGGACCCGTACCGGTCAACCTGCCCGCTGATCAAGCCGCCCACCCGGAATACCAGCACGAGTGGTGGTATTTCACCGGCAACCTGGAAGACGGGGAAGGACGTCGCTTCGGCTTTCAGTTCACCCTGTTTCGCTTTGCCCTGCCCGAACAGTCCGGGACCGGCAAGTCCGCCTGGGAAAGCGACCAGGTCTGGATGGCTCACCTGGCCGTCAGCGATATCGAGAATGAGCGTTTTTACACCCGGGAGCGGTTTGCCCGGGGTGCCCTGGACATGGCCGGTGCCACGGAAGAGACCTGGTGGCTCGGCCCCTGGGCCGTTCAGGCCACCGATACGGGCTGGCATCTTGTGGCCGATGCAGGAGATTTCGAGCTCGATTTGCAGATCAATCCACTCAAGCCTCATGTCCTCCAGGGGGAGGCGGGATACAGCCGCAAGGGACCCGAGCCGGGCAACGCCTCACGCTATCTGTCGTTTACCCGGCTCGATGCCCGGGGGATGGTCGCGCTGGACGGTGAGCAATTCGATGTTCAGGGAATGGCCTGGCTGGACCGGGAGTGGGGCTCCAGTGCCCTGGGGCCGGACCTGGCCGGCTGGGACTGGTTTTCACTGCAGTTTGACGATGAGCGGGAGCTGATGTTTTTCCAGCTTCGCGATAACGATGGCCGGCCAGACCGCTACAGTGCCGGAGTAAAGGTGGATTTCCACGGCAATGCCACTGTCCTCGGAGCTCGGGATGTTCGCCTGACCCCCCTTGAATGGTGGACCGATGAACAGGGGGTTCGCTGGCCGGTGAAGTGGCACCTGGTCGTGCCGGAAGAAAACCTGGAACTGGATGTCCGGGCGGTTTTCGACGACCAGCTCTGGCGGGGCTCGTTTCGCTACTGGGAGGGAGCGGTGGAGGCTTCGGGCATTCAGGACGGGCTTCGGTTCGAGGCTCGTGGCTACCTGGAAATGACCGGGTACCATCCCTGATGCCGGCGCCGGCATTCAGGAAATGTTTATGCCCGGCAGGTACACTGATCAATTATGACTAGTCACGCATCTGGAATTGTACGTGTCGCCATTGCCGGGATTTGCCTGGTAGTGGCTGGTTGTGCCACCTACTACGAGCCGCGTTATTCCGATCGCGGGGTCTACTACAGCGATCCCTACCAGACCCGGGTTGTGGATACCTATGTGGTCAACCCGGTCTATTATCCCTTCTGGTCGGTGGATTATTTCTACATGAGCCGCTACCGGGCGCCTTATTCGTTCTATCACTACCCGTCCACGGGCATCGGTTTTTCCTATTACAACTACTATCCCGGCTGGTATTACGGTTATAGAGCGCCGGCCCGGTTCCGGGTCGGATTCGGATACTCGAGCTGGTATCCCTGGTACGGCCACGGATTCCACTATCATCATTACCGGCCCTGGTACCCGGCGCACCACTACCATCACCATTATCATCACTACGCCCGGCCCCAGGTAGAGAGACGTACGGCCTATCGAAGCCCGGAGCGTCCGGTTCGCGCGAGCGAGTCTCATCGCAACCAGCTCGAACGTCAGCAGCGCCAGGACCTGGCAGCGCGGCAGGATTTCCGGGGTGGTGAGCGCGAGCTTGTTGCCACCCAGCGTCAGCGGCCCGACCGGGATGCCATCCGGATGTCACCGCAGCAGCGTTCGTCCGACCAGCGCGCAGTACAACGGACCAGTGACCGGCGCCCGGCAATTCGTTCGGCACCACAGGGAACCGGTTCCGAACAGTCCGCCCCGGCCCGCCAGCGGGCACCGGTTCGTGAGCAGCGTTCGGAAGGAATCCGGAGACCCCCCGTTTCGGGAAGCGAATCCCGGGATCGTTCCACACAGGATCGGTCCGGCCCGGCATCCCGGCCATCGGCGCCCACGCGACAGGCTCCGCCTCGCCAGTCGTCCCCGCCGTCCAGGGAATCTTCTTCGTCCCGGTCGGGCTCCGGGGATTCTGCCCCGTCGCGCTCCAGGTCCGGTGGCTCGGACAGCAATCGGGGCAGCCGAAGTTCAAGCAGTCCGTCAACCCGTCCCCAGCCCCGGTCTTCCGGCAGAAGCAGCAGGCAACGGGACAGGGAGCGGTAGGTAGCTTCCCGAAAAGGCGGGCTGGCGCACGTCTGGAGTAACTACAGTGACTTTCAGGATTTGCTGACTGGCGGGCGATGGACCAGCCGGGTTCTGCTGGCAAGATCATGCCAGGCGGCGTTGCGGGGATGAAATACGGCGAACAGGAATCCGGCACCGGCTGCCACCAGGGAGACCCAGGCAACCGAGTAGCGTATCCCGGTTGCCAACCAGGAAATCTGCCCGCTATCGGCTTCCAGGTGGACTCGCCAGGCCCGCATTCCCAGCGTCTGGCCGGGCACCTTCCAGGACCAACCCAGGTAAAGCCACCCGAGGAACAATAGCCAGGCCTGGTAGAGCGGATTGGCCGACTCGATGGCTTGTCCGGCATTGAATGGCAGCAGGATCAGGGTCCCGAGAAGCCACAGGGAAAGGATGATAAGACCATCGTAAGTCATTGCTCCAAGACGCCTTGCCAGGCTGCACGGCAGGTTTTGGGGTTCGTTGTGATCCAATTGCCGAATTCCTTGATACGGGTTAAAAAGTTGACTGTGACGGAACAAAAAGGTTAGCTTCCCATTTTGCCGAGTGCGTACCCCTGAGCTTTTCTTTTAGGCTGGTGCGCGCTATTCTTGGCCTTCAGGCCGGATACATCATTTATGCGGCACAATATTCGTGGGTCATGGCCATTGACCCGAAACCGTTATTTTAGTCCAAGCAACCGGAAATCAGAGATCATGGCGAGAACTTATTTTCCCAAACCGCGGATGCTTGGCATCGGGGTATTCGTGTTCAGCCTGGCGGCTGTTACCGCGACTGCTCAGGTGCTGGATCGCACAATCGACACGGAGAACCGGATTCACCGGGATGCCGCACAAACCCAGGAACAGATCGATCAGGTCGCTAACGAGACCGAGAACATCGTGACCCAGTACCGGCGCGTTGTCAGCGAGACCGAAAGCCTGCGGATTTACAACGAGCAGATGCAGCGCATCGTTAACGAGCAGGAATCCGAGATCGCGTCTATCCACGAACAGCTCGAGCGTCTGGAGGACACCAACCGTGATGTGGTGCCCCTGATGATCGAGATGGTGGATATGCTGCGCCGGTTGATCGAGGCCGACATCCCCTTCCGTCGTGATGAGCGGCTGGCCCGGGCAGACCGGCTGGCCACCATGCTGGATGCATCGGATGTGACAGCATCGGAAAAGTATCGCCGGATCCTGGATGCCTATTCCGACGAGCTGGAAATGGGGCGGACCACTGAGGGCTATCGGGGCGAGTTGCCCAATGGTCAGTCCGTGGACTTCCTCCGTGTAGGAAGAACCCTGCTGTATTACCAGTCCCTTGACGGGCGCACTGTGGGATGGTTCAACCGGGATTCCCGGGAGTTCGAGACTTTGCCTGACCGCCACCGGCTCGCAATTTCCGATGGTCTGGCCATCGCCCGGAACCAGGTCGCACCGGATCTGGTTCGTCTTCCCGTACCTGCCCCGAAGAGTGACCAATGAAAAAGCTGAATTACATTCTTATAGCAGCCCTGTTGGCTCTACCGGTGATGGCTTCGGGTCAGACCCTGGACGAGCTTTTGCAGGAAGTTGAACGAGCGGCCCAGGATGAGGCCCGGATCAACGAAGAGCGCCTGCAGCGTTTCCTCGACGACCGGGACAACCAGCAACAATTGCTGGAGCAGGCCCGCACCGAGCGAGCCGCCCAGGAACGCCTGAGCGACCAGCTCCGTGACTCCTACGATGACAACGAGCGGGAACTGGCAGAGCTGGAAACCGTGCTGGACGAGCGCCTTGGGAACCTGGGCGAGTTGTTTGGCGTGGTCCGCCAGGTTGCCGGGGACTTCCGCTCCAACATCGAAGACTCCATGACCAGTGCTCACATCGAGAATCGCGCCGAATTTCTGGCCGACCTGGCCGAGCGCAGTGAACTGCCCCGGACCAGCGAGTTGCGCCGGATGTGGTACGAGATGGTCCGTGAGATCACCGAAGGCGGCAAGATTCTTGAATTCCAGACCGACATTGTCGATGCCGACGGTGAGCGGGAAGCTGATCGGACCGTGGTCCGTGTCGGCGTCTTCAATGCCATTTCCAACGGCAAGTTCCTGAACTGGGAATCCGGCCAGCAGACGCTGGTCGAGTTGCCGCGTCAGCCCGCCGGTCGCTATCAGACCCTGGCCCAGCGCCTGCAGGACAGCTCGGAAGGTGAACGGCAGGACATGGCCATCGACTTCACCCGTGGCCAGATCCTGGCCCAGGTTGTCCGGTCGCCGGGACTGCGCGAGCGCATCCGGGAAGCCCAGGAAGTCGGTATGGTCATTATCGTCCTGGGTGTCTTCGGCCTCCTGTTCTCACTGTGGAAGGCCCTGACCCTGTTCCTGCGCGGCAACGCCATCAAGCGCCAGCTCAAGCGTGAGGAGCCGGACGAAAAGAATGCACTTGGACGGGTAATGAGTGTTTATCACGAAAATCCGGAGGCGGATATCGAGACGCTGGAGTTGAAGCTCGATGAAGCCATCCTGCGTGAAACGGCCCCGCTGGAGGGTGGGCTGAGCCTGATCAAGGTGCTCTATGTGGTTGCGCCGTTGATTGGTCTGCTCGGTACGGTCATCGGCATGATCGTGACCTTCCAGCAAATCACCCTGTTCGGAACCGGTGATCCGAGAATGATGGCCAGTGGTATTTCCATGGCCCTTATGACTACCGTGCTGGGTCTGGTTGTAGCGATTCCGCTGACAATCATTCACAGTCTCCTGCAGAGCCGGTCACGGGCGCTGATCCAGATTCTGGAAGAGCAGTCCGCCGGCATCATTGCCCGAGTGGCAGAGCGGCGGCATGGTAGCGCTTCTTAACATTCTCGAATCCATTCAGGGGTTCATCGAGCTCGGAGGCAATGTCCTCTGGGCCATCATGGCCGTGTTGCTGTGCATGTGGACGCTGATCCTGGAAAGGTACTGGTTCTTTTTCTGGGTCCACCCCACCCGGCGCCGGGAAATCCTGGCGGAATGGGAGGCACGGGAGGATACCCACTCCTGGTATGCGCGCCGGGTCAAGGACGAAATGGTCTCCCGGGCCAAGCAGGATCTGAAGAAGAACGTACTGACCATCCAGACGTTGATTGCCGTGTGTCCCCTGCTGGGGCTGCTCGGTACGGTGACCGGGATGGTGGCGGTCTTCGACGTGATGGCCTTCTTCGGGACCGGAAACGCCCGGGCCATGGCTTCCGGCGTCTCCATGGCCACCATCCCCACGATGGCCGGCATGGTGGCAGCCCTTTCGGGGGTCTATTTCGGGACCTATCTGGATCACAAGGCGGATGTTGAGGTCGAAAAGCTTGAAGACCTCATGCGTCCGCAATGACAGGTGAACTGATCAATGGCACGTAGACACGCCCAGAAGGATGAAACCGAAATCAACATCACCCCGATGCTTGATATCGTTTTCATCATGCTTATCTTTTTTATCGTGACTACCACATTCATCCGGGAACCGGGAACCGAGGTTGAAAAGCCGACCGCCCAGACTGCGGAGTTGAGACCGGAAGGAAACATCCTGATTGCAGTACGGTCCAACAATGATATATGGATGGAAGGCCGCCAGATTGAGCTCCGAGAGGTTCGCACCATGGTGGAGCGCTCCCTGGCCGAAAACCCGGAAGGTAGTGTAATCCTGATTGCCGACCGGGGCTCGCGCACCGGAACACTGACGGAAGTGATGGATCAGGTACAGCTTGCCGGCGTCAACCGGATCGCGGTTTCCGCCGAAGAGCCTGGAGGATAGAACGATGAATGCAACCGTTCGCTATATCGTATGTGTTCTGCTGGCCGTGATTGTCACGTTGTCGGCATTTTATCTGATGCACCGGCTGATCTCCGGTGGTGATGGTGAGCGAGAAGAGCTCGAGCCACCGCCGGGAATCCGATTCGGCGAAGTTGATCTGACCGATGAAGTCGAGCGTGTCGACCGGCGCCAGCCGGATCCGCCGGATCCGCCGGACGAGCCGCCGCCACCTCCCGATATGGACATCGAACAGATGGAGGAGACCCCGCGGGAGAGGCCCCAGCTGGATATGCCCGATCTGGATCTTTCCATGGCCGGTTCGGGTCCGTTCATGGGCTCCTATGGTCAACAGGAACGAACCGGTGACGGCGACGTGGTTCCCCTGGTCCGGATTCAGCCCCAGTACCCCCGCGAAGCGGCCGTGGCCCAGATCGAAGGGTATGTCACCATCCGGTTCACGATTACCGAGACCGGCTCAGTGCGAAACCCGCAGGTCATCGAGTCCCGCCCAGCGAGGGTGTTCGACCGGGCAGCCATTCGGGCCATTCTCCGCTGGCGCTTTCAACCACGGGTTGTGGACGGGGTGGCTGTTGAACGGGAAGCCACCACTACCATCGATTTTGATCTGGATCAGGCATGAGTCATTCAAAGTGGTTATCAATCCCCGCAGTGGCCCTCGGGCTGTTGCTGGCCATGCCGGAATCCGCCCAGGCCCTGCGCCCGGATCACTGCCCGGCCTATGAAGAGCGGGAAGTCTCAGCCGGAGCGCTGACCGAGCAGACCTACCGTCGGCTGGAAAGGATCTACGAGGAGATCGGCGACGAGGAATACGCCGAGGCCGAGGAGGGGCTTCGAGCCCTGCTGGACCGGCGTCTCGATGATTATGAACGGGCGACGGTCTATCAGGCCCTTGGCCATGTGGCCGCATCCCGGGATCGAATGGATGAGGCCATTCGGCATTTCGAGCGCTCTGTCGAACTCAATCGGATGCCCAACAACGTGCATTTCGAAATGATTCTCCAGATGTCCAACCTCAACTACGCCGAAGGCAACTACCGGGAGGCGCTGGACATCCTGGATGATTTTCTCTGTCAGGCTCCGGAGGACAAGTTCAATTCGAATGTCTTTCTGCTCAAGGCCGGTGCCTTGTCCGAGCTCGACGAGTTCGCCGATGCCATCGTGGCCATCAACACGGCCATTGACCTGGATGATGATCCCAGGGAGCAGTGGTACGCCCTGCGGCTGGGCCTGGAATTCGAACTGGAGCGGTACCGGGACGCCACCGAAACCCTTCATATCCTGATTGGCATGAATCCGGACAGCAAACAGTACTGGACGCAGCTCAGCGCCATTCATCTGGAACTCGATGAGGATCAGAGGGGAATGGTGGTACTGAAGCTGGCCTATCGCAAGGGACTGCTGGACCGGGAGTCGGAGTATCGCCAGCTCGCCAGTCTGCTGCAGGCCCATAATAATCCTTACCGGGCCGCCCAGGTTCTGTCCGACGCCATCAACGATGGGTATGTCGAGCGCACCCAGTCTCACTGGGAGCAGGTGGCCGGAGCCTGGTACGAGGCCCGTGAGCTCGATAACGCCCTGAGTGCCTACGGTCAGGCAGCTGAACTTTCCGATGATGGCAGGTTGTACCTTCAGAGAGCCCATATCCTGGCCAACCAGGAAGACTGGGAAGGCGTCAGCGAGTCGGTCAACAATGCCATCGATCGTGGTGGCCTGACCCAGAATCAGGAAGGAAATGCCAACGTTTTGCTCGGCACGGCAGAATATAATCTGGACAATCTTGACCGGGCGGAAAGGGCGTTCAATGCAGCCAGGAATTTCTCCAATGTTCAGGAAACAGCCAGCCAATGGCTTAACCATATCCAGAATGAAAGAGGCCGTAGAGGCTGATACAGCGCCAAAGAAAAAAAATCGGTATACTCACAGTCTGTTACAAGCCACCACCTGGGGAGGCGAAGAATGCAAAACAAAACTGATACGGAACTCGCGCAACAAAATCCTGGTGAAGGAGGCCAGCCCGGAGCTGGCGGCAGGAGCAGCATAATTCCCGCTTCGCCTGCAGCACCAGCAGCCCCGACCGGTGAGGCAAAGGCAGATAGC
>SLIZ01000178.1 GCA_007135395.1 Wenzhouxiangellaceae bacterium
ACTCATCATATGAAGCGTCACCTGCACTTTTACCTTTTCGTGCTGGCCCTTGCCGGCTTTCTCGCATTCCCCGGGGCCGCCTGGGCAGAAGAGGAAGAATTCAACGAGGAAGAAATTGCCGAGGAGCTGATCGAGGCAAGCGAAGACGATGGGTTGTCCGAGGAAGAATTGCCCGAAGACGAGTTGCCGATCGACGATGAACCCCTTCAGGATCTGGAAGATCTGCCGGAAGAAGACCAGGAGCCTGCTCCCGAGGCGACCCCCGAGGAAGTCGAAGAGGCCCGGGAAGCGGCCGATGTACTCGAACAGGATGAAACCGGTCCGGACTTCCAGCCCGAAGACGAGGACATCCCGGAAACTCCGGAAATCGAAAGTCCGGAACGCACCCTGCAATTGCTCGTCCACCCGGTCTTTCCCCCGTTTCAGGCCGAGCAGGTTTTTCAGCCCCTGATCGACTACCTCGAAGAAGTCACCCCTTACGAAATCGAACTGAATACACCGCGGGATTTTCACAAGTACTGGCTGGATGCCCGGCGGGGCGAGCAACCCCACCTGATACTCGAAGATTCCCACATGGCCGCCTGGCGGATGGACCGCTATGACTACCTGCCCATCGTCAGGGCCGCCGATCCGGAACAGTTTTCATTGCTGACCTCGGCGGAATTTGCCGACGATGAGCTGAATCAGTTCGTGGCCCGGCGGGTCTCCACCCTGCCGGCTCCGAGCCTGGGCTACGTGGTCCTTGCCAACTGGTTCCCCAATCCAATGCAGCAGCCTCGGACCCTTTCCAACGCCCAGACCTGGATGGATGCGGTGGAGATCATCTTTGCCTTCGAAGCCGATGCGGCAATGGTGCCCTACAGTCTGGTAGCCCGTTATCCCAACCTCTACCCGGTGGAGGAATCCGAGGAATTTCCGGGCCTTACCCTGAGTGTTTCACAGGATGTGGATTCCGGAATCGCCCGGAACATTGCCGAGGCCCTGCTTGTGCTGCAGGACAACCCGGACCACTACACCGTACTCAACGAGATGGATGTGGAATTCTTTGAAGCCGCCGATCCGGACGAATACGAGGGGCTGGAGGAACTGCTCAAGGTCCTGTTTGCCCTTTAGTGTAACCCGCAAACAGCCGGTCTCACCGACCGGCTCCGGGCACCCCGCCCGGCCGGAACGGGCCGTAGCAAGCGTCTTTTTGCGCCGCAAAATTCCCTGCCCCATGCTAAAATGGTTGTTTGAACCCGGCGGCCGGTAAATCGTGCCTGCTGCAAGCCCATTCAACCTGGAGGATCCCCATGCGAGACGCGCTCGGTTGTCGAGATACCTTTGAAGCCAACGGCAAGACTCATCACTTTTTCAGCCTCAAAAAGCTTGCCGAACGGCATCAGAACGTCAATCGCCTGCCCTTCTCCCTGAAAATCCTCCTGGAGAACCTCCTGCGTTTCGAGGACGGGGAAAACATTACCGAAAAGGACATTGAATTCCTGGCAAACTGGGATTCATCGGTGGAACCGGACCAGGAGATCAGCTTTACCCCGGCCCGGGTCGTACTCCAGGATTTTACCGGCGTCCCCGCCATCGTCGACCTGGCGGCCATGCGCGATGCCATGAAGAACCTGGGCGGCCGGCCTTCCCGCATCAATCCCCTGTCACCGGCCGAGCTGGTCATCGACCATTCCGTCCAGGTCGACAACTATGGCCGGGCCGATTCGCTGGATCTGAACAACCGCATCGAATTCAAGCGCAACCAGGAGCGCTATGCTTTCCTGCGCTGGGGCCAGAGTGCATTCGAGAATTTCAAGGTTGTCCCGCCGAACACGGGTATTGTCCACCAGGTCAACCTGGAACACCTCTCCCGGGTTGTATTCAGCGAGGAAATCGACGGTGAACTCCTGGCCTGGCCGGATACCCTGGTGGGCACGGACTCCCATACCACCATGATCAACGGCCTGGGCATTCTGGGCTGGGGCGTGGGCGGTATCGAGGCCGAGGCAGCGATGCTGGGCCAGCCCATCTCCATGCTCATTCCACAGGTTGTCGGATTCAAGCTCACCGGCAAGCTTCCCGAGGGGACGACTGCAACCGACCTGGTTCTGACAATTACCGAGATGCTGAGAAACAAGGGCGTCGTCGGCAGTTTCGTGGAGTTTTTCGGCGACGGACTTACCCATCTTCCGCTGGCCGACCGGGCCACCATCGGCAACATGTCTCCCGAGTTCGGCTCCACCTGCGCCATATTCCCGGTGGATGCCGAAACCATTCGCTACCTCGAACTTTCCGGACGCACCGAAGAGCGACTGGAACTGGTCGAGAAATATGCCCGGGCCCAGGGCATGTGGCGCGAGGACGGGGATGCGGACCCGGTGTACACGTCCACCTTGACGCTGGACCTGGGTGATGTGGTCCCCAGCCTTGCCGGCCCGAAACGCCCCCAGGACCGGGTCCTGCTGACCAATGCAAAAAACGCCTTCCTCGCTGAATCGACCAAGATGACCCGGGATCGGGATGAGGGCAAGAACGGCGAAGTGGCCCGTTTCAAGGGCGAGGGCGGCGGGACCGCCGTGGGTGCCCAGGAAGCCCCGGGTTGTGCCGAGGTGACCTACAAGGACCAGCAGTTCATTCTCAAGGATGGTGCCGTGGTCATCGCTGCGATCACCTCGTGCACCAACACCTCCAACCCGGCGGTGATGCTAGGGGCCGGCCTGCTGGCCCGCAACGCGCGGGAGAAGGGGCTCACGGTCAAGCCCTGGGTCAAGACCTCCCTGGCACCGGGGTCCAAGGTGGTCACCGACTACCTCAATTCCGCCGGGCTGAGCGACGACCTGGAAGCCCTGGGCTTTTTCACCGTCGGCTACGGGTGCACCACCTGCATCGGCAATTCCGGCCCCCTGCCGGAACCCATCGATGATGCGGTCCGCCACCACGAACTTGTCGTGTGCTCGGTGCTGTCTGGCAATCGAAACTTCGAGGGCCGCATTCATCCGGAAGTCAAGATGAATTACCTGGCCTCCCCGCCCCTGGTCGTGGCCTACGCCATCGCCGGGCGCATGGATGCCGACCTGGTCAACGAACCCCTGGGCGAAGATCCCAATGGCAAGCCGGTTTACCTGAAAGACATCTGGCCCAGTGCAGCGGAAATCCAGGAGTTCATCAAGAAGAATGTCTCGTCAGACATGTTCCGGAAGAATTACAAGAGCGTGTTTGAAGGCGACGAGCACTGGAACAGTATCGATATCCCGAAGGGAGAAATGTTCGACTGGTCGGACGATTCCACCTACGTGCAGAATCCCCCCTATTTCGAAGGCATGGACATGGAGCTGCCGGAGATCCGGGACATCAAGGGTGCCCGGGTCCTGGCCAAGCTGGGCGACTCGGTAACCACCGACCACATCTCCC
>SLIZ01000140.1 GCA_007135395.1 Wenzhouxiangellaceae bacterium
CTCGAAACAATCCCCCGGGAAGACCCGGCCACCTATGACATGCTCTGCGCCGGGGATGCGGTGGGCGTGTTCCAGGTCGAGTCCCGGGCCCAGATGGCCATGCTGCCAAGGCTCAAGCCCCGGTGTTTTTACGACCTGGTCATCGAGGTGGCCATCGTCCGGCCCGGGCCCATCCAGGGAGACATGGTCCACCCCTACCTGGAGCGCAGGCAGCACCCGGACAGGGTCACCTATCCCGGCCCTGAACTGGAACGGGTGCTCAAGCGCACCCTGGGGGTGCCCATTTTCCAGGAACAGGTCATGCAGATCGCCATCGTCGCCGCCGGCTTCACCCCCGGGGAGGCCGACCAGCTCCGCCGGGCCATGGCCGCCTGGAAGCGACGGGGCGGGCTGGAGCCCTTCCGGGACAAGCTGGTGGCCGGCATGCGGGAACGGGGGTATGCTCGAGAATTCGCCGAGCGCATCTACCGCCAGATCTGCGGCTTCGGCGACTACGGATTTCCCGAATCCCACGCGGCCAGTTTCGCCCTGCTGACCTATTTCTCCGCCTGGATGAAATGCCACCACCCGGCCGCCTTTGCCTGCGGCCTGCTCAACAGCCAGCCCATGGGCTTCTACGCCCCGGCCCAGATCATCAACGACGTCAAGCGCCACCGCGTGCGCGTACTGCCGGTCGATGTCCGCTTCAGCCAGTGGGACTGCACTCTGGAAAGCTGTCGTTTTGTCGCTTCGTCATTTGGTCGTTTCGAAAAGACAAAGCGACGCGACAAATCGACGAAACGACCAAACGACGAAGCGACATCCCCCCCCATCCGCCTCGGCCTGAGAATGGTCAAGGGCTTGAAGGAGTCAGCCGGACGGGGGATCGAGACCGCCCGGGCCGGGGCCGGCTTTCGGGATGTCCAGGACCTGGCCGAACGGGCCGGACTGGATCGGGGTCAGGTCCGGGCCCTGGCCGAGGCCGGGGCGCTTAAAGGGCTGGCCGGACATCGCCGCCGGGCCCGCTGGCAGGCCCTGGCCACCCGGCGGCAGGGGGATTTGCTGGAAGGGACGGTCATTCGGGAAGAATCCCCCCGCCTGGGCCTGCCGGAAAAGCATCAGGACCTGCTCGACGACTATGCCAGCCTGGGCCTGAGCCTGGACTCCCATCCCCTGAAGCTTCTGCGCCCGGTGCTGGGCCGGCAGGTCCGGAGAGCCGAAGAACTGAAAGGCATTGACGATGGCCGGCTGATCCAGGCCGCCGGGGTCGTGACCCATCGCCAGCGGCCAGGCACCGCCTCCGGGGTGATTTTTCTGTCCCTGGAAGACGAGACCGGCATCATCAACGTCATCGTCTGGCCGAAACTGGTCCAGCGTTACCCCGGGGAAGTGCTGCAAAGCCGCATCCTTCGGGTTGCCGGCAAGCTCCAGAATGCCCAGGGTAGCCAGCACCTTATCGCCCACCGGCTGTACGACGAGACCTCCCGCCTGAACGGCCTGTCTGCCGACTCCCGGGACTTTTGCTGACAAGGACGGGGATGCACGAGAGATTCAACAACCGTATGATTGGCAAAACAAGAAGGGTGAAACCGGCCTGACATGCCATCGATCCGCCTGCTGATTCCCTGCCTGATTGTTGTCCTGGCCGGCTGTGCCGGCACTCCGCCCCGGGACGTGGACAATATCTGCAATATCTTCCGGGAAAACCCCCGCTGGCATGACCATGCCGTGGCCTCCGCAGAACGCTGGGGCACGCCGGTGCCCATCCAGATGGCCATCGTGCACCAGGAATCCGCCTTCCAGCGCCGGGCCCGGCCCGACCGAAGGCGCATTCTCGGATTCATCCCCGGCCGCCGGCCCTCATCGGCCTTCGGCTATGCCCAGGCCCAGGACCCGGCCTGGCAGGATTATGTCCAGGCAACCGGCAACCGCGGTGCACGCAGGACGAACATGGGCGATGCACTGGACTTCATCGGCTGGTACAACCATGTCAGTCATCGTCGCCTGGGGCTTTCCAGAAACGATGCACGAAACCTCTACCTGGCCTACCACGAAGGGCACACTGGGTATCAGCAGGGCAACTGGCAGGGCAATTCACAACTTCAGTCCATCGCCGCCCGGGTCGACCAGCGCGCTGCCCGCTATCAGCAGCAGTACCAGACTTGCAGGGATGAATTCCGGTGCTGGCGGTGGTACCAGGTATGGCCGTTCTGTCGCTAAAGGAAAGGTAGCCGAATTCCCGGTGTTGGCGCCGGCGCTTCCGGGTAGGCCCGGAAGCGCCTTTGCCTGCCTTGCTCCTTTATTCGGTTTCGGCTGTCACTTCAAAGCGATCACGAAATACCTGGTCTACGCGGATCTCGAATACATCGGAAATCGCATTATCCAGTTCATCGTTGCTGGCTGTGATCGTGTAGTGACCAAGGGTGTCGAAGATCAGGTTGGTAAATTCGGCAACCCCGTCAACCGCGTCAATTTCGGTATCACCGGAAATTCCCGCATCTTCCGGACCGGTTTCGATCGCCATTTCAATCGTATGGGAAGCCGAGGTCACCAGGTTTCCGCCCTGGTCGACCACGTGAACCGTCACCGGCCGCATGAGCGGGCCATCGATGACTCCGTCGCGGGGTTGGCGGTCGAACTCAAGGGCCGCCGGCTCGCCGACGAAAATCTCGAAGGAGTCTGACTCGGCCTCGCCCAACCCGGCAGCACTGGCCGTGAGGGTATAAAAGCCGGCCTGGTCAACGCTCAGGCCATCAAAGACTGCCACTCCCTCGACAGCCTCAATCGTTGTGTCACCGGACAGGGTTGCACCATCGGCCTCGGTCAGGACGATGGAAACCTCATCATCGGCATCCGTATCCACATTGCCAAATTCGTCCACGATCTGCACCGTTACGCTGAATTCCCCGCCCCCCGCGCTGTCCGGCGGCTGCTGGTCGAAGGCCAGCTCATTGAGGCCTTCTCCGAGCTCGAATTGCACTTCGGCGGTATCGTCGAAACTCTCCCCGTTGGCGCTGCCGGTAACCGTGGCTGTTCCCGTGGCAGTCGACGTCAGCCCGGTCTCGAACTGCCCACTGGCATCGGTCACCCCGTCGGTCTCGGCCAGCTCACCCAGGTCGGTCTCCAGGCTGATGGCCACATCCGGCTCGGCAACCGCATTGCCGTGCTCGTCGCGTACCTGGACAATGATGGTTGATGTCTGCCCGGCAGCAAGCTGCTCCGGGTCAGCATTGATGGTGGTCTGGCTGGCATCGAAATCACTGGCCGTAAAAGTTACCTCGGCGCTGTTGGCAAAATCCGTTCCATCAGCGGTGCCGGTAACGGTTGCGGTCCCGGCCAGAGTCGAAGTCAGGGTGGTCATGAACTGCCCATCCCCATCGGTCACCCCATCGGTCTCGGCCA
>SLIZ01000021.1 GCA_007135395.1 Wenzhouxiangellaceae bacterium
AAAATGAGTTCTGCCGCGTACAGGTTGCCGAACAGTCGCAATGCCAGGGATACCGGCTTGGCGATGAGTTCGACCAGGTTGAGTACGAGGTTGGGAATCCACAGCAGCGGGTTCTTGCCGAAGGGATGGAAAAGAAGCTCCTTGCCGAAGCCGCCCCAGCCCTTGCCCTTGATGCTGTAGATGAGAATTAGTGCCAGCACGGTAAGTGACAGGCCGAAAGTCGCGCTCATGTCCGCCGAGGCCACGATCCGGAAATACTCCAGCCCGAATATGGCGGCCATGGCTTCCGGGACATAATCCACCGGAACCAGGTCCATGAGGTTCCAGAAAAACACCCAGACGAAAATGGTCAGCGCAAGGGGAGCCACGAATTCACGGGGGCCGTGGAAAGACTCCTTGACGGAGTTGTCCACGAAATCGACCAGCATCTCCACGAAGTTCTGCCACTTGCCCGGCACGCCAACGGTGACCCGGCGTGCGCCAAGCCAGAAAATGCCGAACATGAATGCGCCGCAGATCCATGAAAACAGCAGGGTATCCAGATGCAACGTCCAGAAACCCTCGCCCACGGACCAGTGGGTCAGGTGATGCAGAACGTATTCGGAAGCCGATGAACCGTCAGCAGCGTATATCAACGATCAGTCCCTTGATTGATGCCCGATGGAATGGGCCAGTCGCCACATGGCTAGCCAGTAAGCTACCACCGTGGCCGCGTATCCTGTTACCACCGGCACGAAAATTCCGGTGAACCATTTCGCGACGATGACAAACAACACCACCGCCAGAATCAGCTTGAGCGCCATGGCCCGGTAGAAATTACCGACCATCAACTGGGGCTCTTTCGAGCCCGCCATGCCGATCCGAAGGGCCGCGACAGCCGTCAGGGCAATGCCCAGAAAGCCGCCACCAAGTACACCCATGGCTGCCGTCGTCCCCGAAAACAGACCAAAAATCAGGGCGCCGAGACCGGCCAGCAGGGCCTGGGCGCGCAACAGCCAGGCAACTGTCTTGGCAAAATGGGTCTCTTCCACGAACCCTCGGATCGTTACGAATTTTCCAGCGGGCCGACCCCAGCTAACCGGAACCCGGCTCCAAAAAAAATGGCCAGCCACCCGGTTTGCATGGTGCTGGCGTCCACTGTAATTTCTCGCCAGCCCGAATTCAGGCCGGCAAAGCCCAAAGATTATAACAGGGCGATTTTTACTGCCGCAAGCCTGAATGCCTCCCGGCCGACTATTTCCGGATCCGTTGCAGGATGCCGTCGAGTTCTTCCAGGCTGGTATAGCGAATCTGCAGGGTGCCCTTGCCGCTGGAGGCATGCTTGAGGCTGACCGGGGCGCACAGGCTCTCGGTCAGCTCCTGCTCCAGGCGCACGATATCCGGATTCCGTTCCCGGGACGTACCGGACTTGCCCGGGGACACGGCTTCGTCCCGGACCCGGCGTACCAGTTTTTCGGTCTGGCGCACCGAAAGGTCCAGGTTGACCACCTGTCGGGCAATGCGGATCTGCTCGCCCCGGTCCAGGCCAAGCAGGGCCCGGGCATGGCCCATGTCCAGCTTCTTTTCATCGACCAGGGTGCGAACTTCCGGGGCCAGCTCCAGTAGGCGAAGCAGGTTGGTCACCGCGGCCCGGGAACGCCCCACGTTCTGGGCGGCCTGCTCGTGGGTCAGGCCGAATTCCTCGATCAGGCGTTTGAGGGCGGTTGCCTCCTCCAGCGGATTGAGGTCCTCGCGCTGGATGTTTTCGATCAGGGCCAGGGCCAGGGAAACCTCGTCTGGCACCTTCCGGATGACCGCCGGAATCGTTTCCAGCCCGGCCTTGCGGGCCGCCCGCCAGCGGCGCTCGCCGGCGATCAGCTCGTATTCCCCCGGCGTATCCAGGGGGCGGATCACGACCGGCTGCACGACCCCTTGAGTCTTGATCGACTCGGCCAGTTCATCGAGCTTTTCCGGATCCATGACCGACCGGGGCTGGTAGCGACCCGGGCGAATCTGGTCCAGGGGCATGTCCCGGAGGCTCGCCCGGTCATCACCGGATGGACCCTGGGCCTTGCCCAGCATGGCACTCAGCCCCTTGCCCAGCGCCTTTTTCTTTTTCGCCGTCATGATGGCGACACCTCCTGCAAGCGGCGCACATACTCGCCGGACAGCCCCTGGTAGGCCAGTGATCCGCGGGATTCGGGATCGTAGATGAGCACCGACTGACCGAAACTCGGCGCCTCGGCCACGCGCACGTTGCGGGGAACGATGGTGCGAAACACCTTGTCGCCGAAATATTCATTGAGCTGCCGGGAAACCTCCCCGGACAGGTTGTTGCGAACGTCATACATGGTTCGAATCAGGCCCTCGATCTCCAGCCCCTCGTTGACCGAATCCCGGATTTCCTCGATGGTGCCCATCAGGGCGCTCAAGCCCTCAAGGGCGTAATACTCGCACTGCATGGGAATCAGGACCCCGTGGGCGGCCGTCAGAGCATTGAGGGTCAGTACATTGAGTGCCGGCGGGCAGTCAATGATGATGTGATCATACCGGCCGGCAATCGGCTCGATGGCCTTCGACAACACCCGTTCCCGGCCGATGCGCTCCATCAGGGAAACTTCCGAGGCCGTCAGGTCGCCGTTGGCCGGGGCCACGTCCAGGTGCTCTTCCTGGCGATGGACGATCACATCGGCCAGATCACGCTCGCCGGCAAGCACTTCGTAGACGGTTGGCTGGTTGTCCACCAGCTCCACCCCGGACCCGGTGGTGGCATTGCCCTGGGGGTCCATGTCGATCAGCAGGACCTTGCGCTTCATCTGGGCCAGGCCGGCGGCCAGGTTGACCGATGTGGTGGTCTTGCCCACCCCGCCCTTCTGGTTGGCCACGGCCACGATGCGTGCTTTTCTGTCTGCCATTGATTCAGTTTCTCATTTATCGCGCGTAACAATCACAACCGAGCGCCGGGCCGTCGAACCCGGCGGGTCCAGCCGGACGATCTCGGCCCGGAAAGCATCATCCAGCCCGGACAATTCCTCCTCGTCCGGCTCGGCCTTCATGGCCAGCAGTCGTACCGACCCGGAAATCCAGGGCTCGAGCCAGTCCACCATGCGCGGCAGCGGAGCCAGGGCACGGGCCACAATATCATCCGGCGGCTGATCCAGCCGAGGGCTTTCCAGCCGGGACTTGACCGGCACCACGTTGGCCAGGCCCAGTGTACGCACCGCATGACGGATGAACCGAATGCGCTTGCCACTGGCATCGACCAGCACGAACTCCAGGTCCGGCCGGGCAATGGCCAGGGGGATGCCGGGCAGCCCGGCACCGGTACCGGCATCCATCACCCTGGGACCGGCCAGGTAAGGCAGCAGCGTCAAGCTGTCGAGAATATGCCGTGCTACCA
>SLIZ01000262.1 GCA_007135395.1 Wenzhouxiangellaceae bacterium
CACGGTCCGGTCGGAATCTCCGCCGGAGGGGAAGAATGGATCGTTACTGTTCACCGTCTGCTCGACTCGATCCCTTAGTGATTGATTAGATTACTGACGGATGGCCCAAAGTTCCATCTCCAGGTCCGGGTAATCCCCGGACACGTGTACCGCGATTCCGCCACTCTTTTTCAGCTGGCTCCAGTACTGGCCGGTACGATCCAGCTCGAAATAGTTGAAGCCGGCATGATAGGGAATCTGCCTGGGCGCCACGGGCAGGGGCGAGGCGCCGATGCCGCGGACCTGCTTGTTGACCAGGTCGCGGATCACTTCCACCGAGCCGATCTTGATCTGCTTGGGCAACTGGGAACGAAGCTGTTCGCCGGAAATCGAGGCCTTGGCAGCCAGTACGAACAGGGCATCGTCGACCAGGGAACGGTCGGGAATCTTGCCCACCCGGACGCCGTATTTCTTCTCCACCAGGGGTATGGAAACCGCGCTTTCCTCAATGACCATGCTCAGCGCATTGCGCAGGTCCACCATCACCGGCTGAAAGGTTTCCTGGAGAGCATTGTGCCGATACTGGGGATACTCCCGGGCCATCTTGTCATTGCTGGCAAAAGTCGCCAGCTCGCCGGTAAGCATCAGCAATGCTTCATAGAGCCTTTCCGGGTGAAGCCGGTTGCGCTGAGACAGGTGATGGAACAGGGGTATGGCCCGATTGACCAGCATGAGCAGCAGGAAATCGGCAATCTCGGCCACCCCGCCCTTGCCGGACTGGCTGACCCGGGCAGCCAGGGCCTCGGCCCGGTGCTTGAGCAGGCCCAGGATCTCTTCGGCAAATCCGCTCAGGGTGGGATGAGCCAGGCAATTGGCCATGGTGGGAACGAACTTGGGGTCGATGACGACCGAGGCATCAGAACGGCGCTCGACGACCTGGGCCATGGGGATACACGCATACTCGCTGCGATCATCCCCCTCGACCAGAAATCGGGCATTGACCCGCCCGACTTCGATATCCGCACTGACACTGGAACCGGCCACCGAATCCCGCAACTCGGTCAGACCGGAAACATAGCGGGCCAGGGACTCGTCACCATCGGGCCGGTCGACTTCCACCCGCCCGGCCTTCATCACCGGCAATCCAAGGTACACGGTGGCATTGCGCAGGTTTTCCGGCACGTCCAGGGGCTCCGGGGGTTCATCCTCTGCCGGAAAGGAAAACGGGGTGCCATCAGGAAATACGCCACGGGCCGATTCCAGGGCCACCTTGCCCATTTTCAGGGCCGCCTCGTCGAGCTTGAGTTCATCAAAACCCCAGGCATCCGGCCGGGCCAGGGAATCCCGCGCGCCGACATAGGACTGCACGTACCGGTCGAACTGCTGGAAGTGCTGAGGCCGGAGAAACATGCCTTCCGACCAGACAACCCTGCTTTTCCAAGACATCCAAAATTCTCGCTTCCGGTCCTTGAGGTTAATCCGACCGGCAATGACCCCTTCCAAATATGCCGGCGGCGCACCAAACTGCGCCGCCGAATCCCTGATCCTAGATTTCCCGAACTACCACTTCCAGGCGCTCCAGCACGACTTCCAGATCATTGACCTGGTGGGCGCGGATCGGGGCAAACGCTCGCCAACGGGCATGCTCCACATCCCGGTAGGCCGCCACGACGCCCAGGTATCCCGAATCCGAACGAAACTCTGCATCCAGATTGATCCGTTCACCGGGCTCGAGCTGGAACTCCCACCGGTTGACGTGATCACTGCCAAGCACCTGCTGGTCCTGTTCGAACAACCCGAAGAAATCCGCGCTTTCGAAAACCCCGGCCGAACGCAGTTCGTAGACCCGCACCATGATGGGCGATGGCCGGTCGTTGCGGTCCGGATTGACATCACTGGCGGCGCTCATGGTCACCATCACTTCCGTGGGATCCGGCTGACGGTCGCCGCCGCAGGCGGCAAGCACAAGTATCAGGCCGGCCGAAATCCCGACCCGAGCCATTTTCCAGACCGATCTGTTCATTGAACACCCTCTCAAAAGAATTCCCGCTCACTGGCCGGAATGCTCCGACCCTCCCTGCCCGGGCCCGGCCGAATGCACAATTCCGCCCCGGGGCCGACGATTCTATCACTTCTTTCCATGCTCTCCTTCCCGTATCTGCCGGGCGATTTCGCTTGATGACCGTTCATAGGCTTCGGCGAACTCTCTTATAAATACGCGTTTTGCGTCATCTCTTAGCCGCCCGGCTACTTCATCGTAGTGTACCGTGAACAAATTCCAGCACTTGGCATCCCGAATCCAGGGGGCAGCGGCCGAAATCGGGGAGATCTTCTTGAGCTTTTGTTCGAGCTGTTCCGGGTTGAACTGCCGGATGGCCGACTCTATGGAGCCCTGCACGGCGGCCAGGATAGCGATCTGGTGGGCACGCAAGTCGTTGAGCGCCTGTTCGAAGGAATCAACCCCGCCGGTGAAACCGTCGGACTTTTGTCGAACGAAGATTCGCCGCATGGCTTCTTCGATCGTCGGAGAGAATTTCAAGGGGTTGTTGTCGACCTGGGCCATTCGGGTCTGGTCAATGCGAAACTCGTTCTTGATCTCCGCCCGGCTGGCAAGAAGCTGCATCAGCCCCTCGCCAAGCAGACGTACCACCTTGCCGATCTCGGCGGCAAATTCCTCCGGGTCCACCTCACCGGCTGACGCCTCGATACCAAGTTCCTGCATGATCCGGTAAATCGGATCCCCCCCGGATGCGGCTCTGGGTGCCGGCGGAGCTTGCCTGGCCGGAGGAGGGGTAGCGGGCCTGTCCCGGGCTGGCTCGGGATCGGGAGGTGATTGGGGATTGGCCGATGGCCCGGGTTGCGCTGGCGGTTCGGGTTCCGGTGGCGATTCGGGCTCTTCCGGAATCGACTCCGCATCGCTTCGGGCCTGTGGCTCGAAAAATCCGGTCAGAAGATCATCCCAGTCATCCGGGATGGCCTCCTTGGCCTCACTGGATGCCCTGGGCGGGGAGAAGTGCTCCTTTTCCGGCGACTGCTGAAAGTCGGAACCGGAAAACGAGGACTCAGACTCCTCGTCATCATCGAGAAAACCGGTGTCCGACAGCAGGCTGTCCGCCGACGATTCCCGCTCCCAGGGCAGGGACGAAACTGCGCCCCTGGACGAGTCATCCCCTTCCTTGTCTTCCTCCGGCCAGAAATCACTGTCCGGATTTTCGGCAGGCCAGTCGTCGTCGACGGGCTCGCCGGACCAGCCCCCGGTAGCTTCGGCAGTCGGGGTTGCGGTGGATGCCCCGTCGGTGGCATCGGGCCGATCCTGGTCCAGGGAAACCCGAAGCACGAATTCCCCCACATAAAGTTGGTCACCGTCTGCCAGATTCGCGGTACGGTTCTTGCCGATCAGCCGCTCGGGAGAGTTGTGAAACGTGCCGTTTGTGCTGGTGTCGGTCAGAACGAAACCGCCGTTTTCAAAGGACACTTGTGCGTGCCGGCCGGAGGTGTAGAACTGTGGATCCGGCAAGACCCAGTCATTGTCCGCCGAGCGCCCCAGGGAGCCCCCTTGCTCATCAAAGCTGAATTTCAGGCCTTCGAGTTTCGGATCCTCGCTCTTTTCTACTGTCAGTGTCAGTTTCATGGCAAAGCTCAACCTCGGGCCCGGGCCCGGTGGACCGGTCACTGGCTAGTGTATTAGACATTGATGGTTCAAACCAAGCCGGACGCGAGAGACGTCTCGATTTCCCGGGCTTTTCCGTAGTATGCAGGTGGATAACACGGCCTATGCCACAATAGTGTTGCTTGTTTTACGCTTCAAGGAGAGACCCATGAAATACCATTTGCTGATCCTGTTGACCGCCCTGGCCCTGCCGGCCCTGGCCGCCGCGGAGGAACCGAACATCGAACCCGGCCTCTGGGAATATGAAAACAAGATGACCTACGAGGGGGACATGCCGATACCTGACCGAACCGAGACCAACCAGGAGTGCGTGACCCTGGAGGACATTCAGGACGGTGCTGCCTTTTTCGATGATGAGGACATGGAAGGCTGCGAGATGACCCACTCGGATGTTCGCAGTGACGGGATGGATTACACCATGGAGTGCACTGATGAAGGCGTCCAGATCACCATGGAAGCAAAAATGGAGTTCATGGGAGACCGCTCTTCCGGTTTAATAACCGGCGACATGGATACTCCGATGGGGCCGGTAGCGATGCGCATCGACATGGAAGGCCGGCGGATCGGAGACTGCTGAACCCCTGGGCTTTGTTCCACAGTGACAGCCGGGCCGGATGGCCCGGCTGTTTCATTTCCTGCCTCACACCTCTTTACTGAAGCCTGCCCGATTCCGGCGGATCATCGACCAGTTCGGTGTGTACGCACACCGCCGAGTTGCGCGGAACGCGCGGACAGCCGCGGGCTTCCAGGTGGGCCCGAGTGACGGCAGCCCCGTAGAGCAGGATCAGCGAAGAGTAGTTGACCCACAGCAGAACGAGCACCAGCGAGCCAGCCGCTCCGTAGGTCGAGGCGGTGGCGGTGTAGGCCAGGTAGATGGCAATCAGCGAGCGGCCGATGATGAACAGAACCGCAGTGACCAGGGCGCCGACCAGCACGTCTTTCCAGCCAAGCACCACATCAGGAAGTATCCGGAACATGGCTGCAAACAGGGCCGTGATCACGGCCATGGAAATTGTCAGTTCCAGGCCAATCATGGCCCACCCGGGCACCGGCAGCCATTGTTCGGCAAAGTTCATGATGCTTCGCAATGCCACGCTGAGCAGCATGGACACGAGCAGAACGAAACCGATGGACAGCACGATGGTCAGGGACAGCAGCCGGCTCTTGATGAAAATCCACAGGCTGCTTCTCGACGGACGCGGGGCCACATCCCAGATCATGTTCAGCGCTGCCTGCATCTGGGCAAAAACGGTGGTGGCCCCGACCAGCATGATCGAAATCCCGATCAGGGTTGGAAGCAGGCCGGTCTGGTCCAGTTCCGCCCTTTCCACCGCGCTGAAGATCGCCTCGGTGGCATCGGCCCCCATGGCCTCTTCGATCTGGGCGGCGATCCGCTCACGGGCAACCCCATCGCCCAGAAACCAGCCGACGATGGTCACGGCGATTATGACCACCGGCGCCATGGAAAACAGGGTGAAAAAGGCCAGCGCCCCGGCATAGATGAACGAATGGCTCTTCAGCCAGTTTTTCCCGGCAGCGGCCAGGATATCCAGCCAGTAGGGTATGAATGCCGGCAGCCGTTGTGCGATGCGTGCGGGTAACATGGCCCTCAGTGTAACCCGACAGGTGTGACCGGTCCTCGCAGTACAATACCCGGATGTTTCGAACAGGAATGGGCCCATGGCCAAGCGTCTGATGAACCTTAGAAACGTGCCCGACGACGAGGCGGCGGAAGTCCGGGAACTGCTCGAAGATCACGGGATTGACTACTACGAGACACCGCCGGGGGCCTGGGGCATCTCGGCTGCGGCCATCTGGCTGAGGGACACAGATCAGTACGGCCGGGCCCGGGACCTGCTGAAAACCTACCAGGCCGAGCGACACAGTCGAATGCGGGCCGAGTACGAAGAGCGAAAGCGCGCCGGTGAAGTCGAGGGATTCCTGGCCTACGCAATGTCAAACCCGGTCAAGGTGGCTTTTTACCTGGGCCTGTCGCTGGCCATCCTGATCATCTTCGCCACCCCGGTCTACCAATTGGCAACCGGGTAGCTCCGATCCATCGTCAGCCGCCGCTCAAGACCATGGCCTCGTAGCCGGCTTCCTCCAGCTGGCTGCGCGCCTGATCGGTCTCCCGGGCCGACTCGAACGGGCCGACCCGTACCCGGTGATAGGTGGTGTCGTTAACTGTAACCTCCTGGACCTCGGCGACCATGCCCAGCATTGCAAGCTGGGCTTTCAGGCTGTCGGCATCGTCGTGGCTGCGAAACGACCCCACCTGCAGCACGTAGGGCCCTGACGCAGTTGCCGGGGCATCGGTTTCAGGATCCCGGGCCCGCTCCTCGATCTCCTCGCGCGGCACGACCACCTCGATTTCCGGCAGCACCTGGAAGAAGTCGTACTGCCTGCGACCATCCGGTTCGTCCATTTCGGCAATCGGCGGCTCGTCGCGGCCGTTGATATCGGCGGTGGGAAGGGGTTCGGACTCGGGCAGGTAGCCACCGATCCAGGCCACCGTGGCCAGGGCCAGGCCGAACACCATGCCCCCGACAAACCACAGCCAGGCCGGTGTGCCCGAGTCGCTGCGACGGGCCTGCTTGCGCCGGGCCATTACATTTCCTCCGGGGCGCTGACCCCAAGCAGGCTCAAGGCGTTGGCCAGAACCTGGCGAACCGCCCAGACAAGATTAAGCCTGGCATTTCGCAGGTGCTCGTCGTCGACCAGGAACTGGTGGGCGTTGTAGTAGGCATGAAACTGCCCGGCCAGTTCGTACAGGTAATGGGCGACCACATGGGGTGATCGCTGCCGGGCGGCCAGTTCGAGTATCTCCGGATACCGGCTGACCGATCGGATGAGCGCTTCCTCGTGATCCTGCTCGAGCCGGTCCAGTGCCACCTCGCCGATCGCCGCGTTGTGGCGCATATCCGTTTTTTCCAGCTGTCGAAAGACGCTGTGTATCCGCGCATGGGCATACTGGATGTAGTAAACGGGATTTTCATTGCTCTCGGCCCGTGCCAGGTCCAGGTCGAAATCCAGGTGCTGTTCATGGGATCGCATGACGTAAAAATACCGGGCGGCATCGTTGCCCACTTCTTCGCGCAACTCGCGCAGCTTGACAAACTCGCCTGAACGGGTCGACATCTGCAGCTTCTTGCCGCCACGATACAGGACGGCAAACTGGACCAGCTGGAATTCCAGACGATCCGGGGATTCCCCCAGCCCCCGGGCGGCAGCCTTCAGGCGGGGAATATAGCCATGGTGGTCGGCACCGAATATGTAGAGGGCCCGGTCGTAGCCCCTGTCGAGCTTGTCGAGCAGGTAGGCCAGGTCCGAGGCGAAATAGGTGGTCCGCCCGTTCTCCCGAACCACCACCCGGTCCTTGTCGTCGCCCAGCTCCGATGCCTTGAACCAGCGTGCGCCGTCCTTTTCATACAGCCAGCCCTGGTCTTGAAGGCGATCAATGGCCCGCTGCAGCGCTCCGGATTGCTGCAGGCCGAGCTCGGAAAACCAGGTATCGAAGTTCACGCCAAAGGCAGTCAGGTCCTCCCGGATATCGTCGACCATCGCATCCAGTGCGGCCTTGAAGCAGGCCTGGTAGAGCTCGGCTCCGAGCAGCGTCCGGGCCCGGTCAACCAGGGCATCCACATGGGCCTCCGGATCCCCTTCCTCACCGTCGGGCGGCAGATCCCGGGAGACTTCGAACGCCGGGTGCCGAAGATCATCACCCTGGTCACTGCGCAGTTGCCGGGCGATCTCGTAGACATAATCCCCCCGGTAGCCGTTGGCGGGAAAACCGGCCGGTTCCCCGCACAACTCCAGGTAACGCATCCAGACCGAGACCGCCAGGATATCCATCTGCCGGCCACAGTCATTGACGTAGTACTCGCGCTGAACCTGGTAGCCGGCGGCATCCAGTATTGACGCCAGGCTGGCGCCATAGGCGGCCCCCCGGCCGTGGCCCACATGCAGCGGTCCCGTGGGATTGGCGCTGACAAACTCCACGGTCACCGAAGGCCCGGACCCGGAAGGCTGGCGACCAAACTGTTCGCCCTCGGCGAGAATCTCGCGCACCACCCCCAGCCTTGCCTTGCGGGTCATAAAAAAGTTCAGGAAACCCGGCCCGGCGATCTCGACCTTTTCAAGGCGCCTGGATGCCGGTAGCCGCTTGCGTATCAATTCGGCAATTTCCCGGGGATTGCGCCGGGCCGGACGGGCCAGGGTCATGGCAATGTTGCAGGCGAAATCGCCATGGCTCGGATCCCGGGTCCGCTCCACCGTGACCTCAGCTTCCAGATCAGAGGCCAGTTCCCCGTCCCGCTTGAGGTAGTTCAGGCTCTGTCCGACCAATTCTTCGATGTGGGCGCGTATCATCTTTCGGGAGATTTCAGGTTCGTTGGCAAAAGTCGCTATTGTATCGGTTCACGACCCGGAATGACGGGTTCCGGCAAGTTACTTTCGATCAACCGCAGGTGCACGGCATATAAAATCCGTTTATCCACAGGGCCTGTGGATAAATATGTTGAAAACTTTTTCCCGGGGGCCGGCCCATGCCTACTCGAATGGGGTTTCAGCGACTTGGGCAAACATTGGTCATGCACGGATGAATTGAGTGTATTCAGCGACTTGCGGGGTATTTGTGAGTAATACTTGTGCAACTTTTGATAAGAGTCTGTTTGCTCATGACAGCCTCGTGAAGCTGTGTATAAATTTGCGACAGATCGGGTAGACTTCCGACGGATGAATGCAATTCGACCCTTCAGAAATCATGACCCGGAGTGCGGTGACCGGGTCTATGTGGATCCGGCGGCCACCGTGATCGGGCGGGTACGCCTTGGCGACGACGTTTCGGTCTGGCCCGGGGCCGTGCTTCGTGGTGACGTCAATTTCATCGAAGTGGGATCCGGCACAAACATCCAGGACGGGGCCATTTGCCACGTGACCCACGATGGGCCCTACACACCCGGCGGTTTTCCCCTCAGGGTCGGCCGTGATGTGACCGTCGGTCACGGCGCTGTGCTGCACGCCTGCACCATCGGCGACCGTTGCCTGGTCGGCATGAATGCCGTGATTCTGGACGGGGCCGTGGTGGGCGACGAAGTCATGATCGCAGCCGGCGCGCTGGTTTCGCCGGGCAAGGAACTGGAGCCGGGGACCCTGTACCGGGGCAGTCCGGCCCGACCGGCACGGGCGTTGACCGACGAGGAGATCGCAATGCTCGCCTATTCAGCCAACCATTACATTCGCCTCAAGGACGAATACCTGTCCGGCTGAACTGTGGCGGCTGGCCCGATACCTGGGCTCAAAAGCCGTTGAGCACCCATGCCGAGGAGTGGTGCTGGAGTATCGTCCAGCCCTTTTCGCCGGGGCCGAAAACAAAGGTAAACCGGGTTCGGGCCCGAATCTCATCGGATTCCGGGGTGTCCTGCCAATGGAAAATGTAGTGGCCCGCGGCAAGGACCAGGTCGCCATGCTCGCGCAGCCTGAGATTGCCGATATTGGCCTCAATCCGGTGGCGATCGAGAAAATGCTGAAAATAGTCGAGGACCTCCGGCGGTTCATCCCGGATGTGGGAAGCCAGGGTGCCCCAGAACTGGGCGGAGGAATCGTACAGGGCCGCCACAGCGGAGGCGTCCTTCTCGCCGATCAACCGGGTCCATTCATCAAGCAGGTCCCGGACCTGCCGCTCACTATTGCTCATGGCCATCTTGATTTCCCGATTCAAACCACAAACCATGATTGTACCGGCATTAAAGAGGAGTCTGCTGACCCATGAAACCTGCCCCGGTCATCGAACAAAACGGATTGAACATGCCCGTAATGGGTTTTGGCACCTTCGAGCTGGACGCGCCTGTCGTCCTGCACATGGTTCCGAAGGTTCTCGAACTCGGGTATCGACACATCGACACCGCGCAGATCTATGGCAATGAGTCTCAAGTCGGCCAGGCGCTGGAATCATCAGGTGTCGACCGGGGCGAGGTTTTCCTGACGACCAAGGTCTGGGTCGACCGCTTCGAACCGGCCAGGCTGGCTGCCTCGGTGGACGAAAGCCTTGAGCGTCTGCGTACCGATTACCTGGACCTGTTGCTGCTCCACTGGCCGTTGTTTGGCGAAGCCGGCATGGGCCCGACCCTGGAGGCGCTGATGAAGGTCAAGGCGGACGGGCGGGTCCGGCACATCGGTATCTCCAATTTCAACATTGCCCAGACCCGGGAGGCGGTCTCGATCTGCGGGCCCGGCGAGATTGCCACCAACCAGGTCGAATACCACGTCTACCTTGGCCAGGAAAAACTCCGGGACGCCCTGGAAGAACTCGGCCTTGTAACCACCGCCTACATGCCCCTGGCCAAGGGCCAGGCACCCTCCGACCCGGTACTGAAGGAAATCGGCAAGGCCCACGGCAAGTCTGCCGCCCAGGTGGCCCTTCGGTGGCTGGTGGAACAGAATCGGACCAGCGCCATACCGGCCACATCCAGGGAAGAAAATGCAGCCTCGAACCTGGACGTATTCGATTTCGAACTGACCGACGCCGACCGCAAGCAGATTGCCGGGCTGGAAAAGAACCGCCGGATCTGCAAACCCGGCAGCCTGTCACCCCAGTGGGATGACTGAAATAGATTAGATGGGCCGGGTGTCGGCATGTGCCGACACCCGGCTACCGGGATATACCGTTACTTGCCGATAACCATCTGCCGGATGGTATCGATGGGCACCGGGAAGACAATGGTGGAGTTCTGTTCGCCGGCGATATCCCCAAGGGTCTGCAGGTAGCGAAGCTGGATGGCGTTGGGGCTTTCGGCCAGCTTTTCGGCCGCTTCCACAAGCTTCTGGGCCGCCTGCTGCTCACCCTCGGCGTGAATGACCTTGGCCCGCCGCTGACGCTCGGCCTCGGCCTGCTTGGCGATCGCCCGGATCATGGACTCATCCAGGTCCACGTGCTTGATTTCCACGTTGGCCACCTTGACCCCCCAGGCATCGGTCTGCCGGTCCAGGATGGTCTGGATGTCCTCGTTGAGCTTGTCTCGCTCGGCCAGCATCTCGTCGAGTTCGTGCTTGCCCAGGACTGACCGCAGGGTGGTCTGGGCCAGCTGGCTGGTGGCGTCCATGAAACGCTCCACATTGATGATGGCCCGTTGTGGATCGACCACCTTGTAGTAGATCACGGCGTTGACCTTGACCGAGACGTTATCGAAGGAAATCACGTCCTGGGTGGGTACATCCATGACGATGGTGCGCAGATCAACCCGGACCATTTGCTGGATCATCGGGATGACGATGATGATGCCCGGCCCCTTGACCTTGTAGAACCGGCCCAGGGTGAAGATTACGCCACGCTCGTATTCCCGCAAAACCTTGATTGTATTGGCAATCAGAAGGAACAGGACGACAAATATCGTCGCCCAGAAATACAGTTGTTCAACAGCCATGTCAGCCTCCAGTGTTTGAAATGGGTTTGACTTCAAGGAACAGGCCATCGACGGCCGTGACCCGAACCCGTTCTTGTCGGGCAATTGCCTGATCGGAACGGGCACTCCAGTCCTCTCCGGCCACGTGAACCCGACCCTTGCCATCGGAAAAATCGTTGAGGGCCTCGCCGGTTTCCCCGACCAGGGTTTCCGTACCCGACACCCTGGGTTTCTTGACCGACTTGATGACAAGGTACATCACGCCGGCAAACAGCAACGCAGCGCTGGCCCCCATGGCGGCCACGAACCCGACCGACAGCCCGAACCCGGGGACCCCGGTATCCATGAGAATGATCGATCCGAATATCACCGCGGCAACTCCTCCAATACCCAGTATTCCAAAGCTTGGGATGAACAACTCGGCCAGGATCAGGGCAAAACCGAGAACTATCAGGGCCAGGCCGGCGTAATTGACCGGCAGGACCTGGAATGCATACAGCGCCAGGATCAGGCAGATGCCGCCGACCACGCCGGGCACCAGGGCCCCGGGGTTGTAGCCTTCCAGGATCAACCCGTAGATCCCGATGATGAACAGGAGATAGGCCAGGGTCGGGTTGGTGATGATGCTGAGAAATTCACTGCGCCAGTCCGGCTCCACTTCCTGGATTTCCAGCCCCTCGGTGTCGAGTACCACCGGCCCGGAGGCAATCCGGATTTCCCGGCCATGAGACTGCTCAAGCAGCTCCTCGATGGTCTCGGCAATCAGGTCGGTCACATTCTCCTCGAGTGCCTGGGATGCGGTCAGGCTGACCGATTCCCGCACGGCCCGCTCGGCCCAGTCGGCGTTGCGCCCGTGGCGCTCGGCAAGGCCCCGGATGTAGGCCACCGCATCTTCAACGACCTTGGCTTCCTCGGCTGATCGGGAGCGAGCCGGCTCGGGAGCTTCATCGTCGTCAGCATCAGCAGCTTGCCCATTGTCCGGCTCCCCGTTTTCAGCCGCCTCGTCTTCATCGTTTTCCTCGTCGGAAACCGCATCACGGATCCTTTCAGCCGGGCTGGCCGGACGCTCTTCCTCACCATTGCCACCGCCACCGCCGCCACCGACCTGGACCGGAGTCGCCGCACCCAGGTTGGTCGAAGGTGCCATGGCCGCGATATGACTGGCGTAGAGGATATAGGTGCCTGCGCTGGCCGCCCGGGCACCCACCGGGGCCACCCAGCTTGCCACGGGCACATCGGCATTGAGAATCTTCCTGATGATATCGCGCATGGAGGCATCCAGACCGCCAGGAGTATCCATGCGCAGGACCACCAGTTCGGCCCCGTCGGTCTCGGCCTGCTCGATGCCGCGGACCAGGTAGTCCCTCGTGGCCGGACCGATTGGGCCGTCGATGGTCAGGACGACTGCCGTGCGGCTGTTGTCCTGGGCCTGGGTCTGGCCAAGAAACAGCATGGCCAGTCCGGTGCAAAGCACCAGTACGGCCAGCCCCAGGCGGACCCGGGAAGGGGCGGGTCCTGGAACGGATTTCAGCTTTTTCATTGCTGCCTCCGACTAATCAACGCTCATTATGCAGGACGCAACGTCAACCCGGGGGAAACCTGCCGGGAATTCACGCATCCAGTAAAGTCTACTCGCCGATTGAAATCTGCTTGTCCTGGCGCCGCCCGAGCTCGATCAGTTCATCGCGCCAGGCCTCGGGCAATCCGTAGTCCGAGTCAACACCAGAGGCCGGGGGTGGCCGGGG
>SLIZ01000221.1 GCA_007135395.1 Wenzhouxiangellaceae bacterium
GTACTCGGCAAAATTTCCATGGGCCCGTACCGCCAGGGCCAGGTCCGGGTCGCCCCCGTCACCGATACCCACCCTGCGGGTCCGGCGAAGGTAGACCACCCGCAGGGCCAACCCCAGATAGATCAGCGTGAGCACTGCGGCAAACAGTGCGGTTACCTGCATCGGCATTTTCCTGTTGGCTCCCTCTCGATCCGCTTGAGCCAAAGTGTACTGCAAACCGGCTGGCCGAGGCTGGTACACTTTCCGCCCTACCCCACCCATTCGAACGCCATGACACGATTTGCCAAGCTTTTTCCTGTATCAGCCATGACCGGGGCTGCCCTGATCATCCTCAGCACGGGATTTTTCATGAACCAAAGCAACGCCGAAACGCTGGCCATCGCTGTCCACGGCGGGGCCGGGACCATCGAACGAGGGCAAATGACCGAGGAACGGGAAGCGGCCATTCGCGAGGCGCTGGCCGATGCAGTGCGCCAGGGTCGCAAGGTCCTGGAGGCCGGTGGCAGCAGCATGGATGCCGTCACCCGGGCGGTGATCCGACTCGAGGAGGCACCGGAATTCAATGCCGGGCGGGGATCGGTGCTGACCAACGAGGGCACAGTGGAGATGGATGCCTCCATCATGGACGGCTCGAACCTCCAGGCCGGAGCCGTGGCGGCCATCAAGGGCGTTCGCAATCCCGTCAAGGCCGCCCGCCTTGTCCTTGAAGAGTCCCCCCATGTGATGCTGGTCGGCGAGGGCGCGGGGACCTTTTCCCGGGATCACGACCTGGAATTCATGGACGAGGAATGGTTCATCACCGATTTTCGCCGGCAACAGCTCGAATCCATCCAGGCCGAAGACCAGGCGGCCACGCAATTGTCCGAAAACTGGTTTTCCACGGTCGGCGCGGTGGCACTGGATGCCGATGGCAATCTGGCTGCTGCCACGTCAACCGGCGGCATGAGCAACAAGCGCTGGGGCCGGGTCGGAGACTCTCCCATCGTGGGGGCCGGAACCTATGCCGACAATCGCTCCTGTGCAGTCAGCGCCACCGGTCACGGGGAGTTTTTCATCCGCCATGTGGTCGCCTATGACATTTGCGCCCGCATGCGCCATGCCGGCCAGTCCCTGGACGAGGCCAGCGATGAACTGATCAACCAGGTGCTCGTCGAGGCCGGCGGCACCGGCGGGGTGATCGCCGTGGACGGCCAGGGCAACATCGCCCAGCCGTTCAACACCGCCGGAATGTACCGGGCGGCCATGGGGGCCGATGGCAAACTGACTGTGGAAATTTACAGGGATGAGAGCGACGAGGATGAAAACAGCGACTAGGCCCGCCAGTCGCTACCCGACCAAACCCCCGGTTCCGGGGGCTTTCGGGGCCTTCCGGCCCTGATGCTCGAATCCGCCGGCATCGACTGCCCCTGGTGCGGCGAGCCCAACGAAGTAGAGCTCGAGCCCGGCGATGCGGGCCAGGAGCTTGTCCAGGACTGCAGCGTGTGCTGCCGTCCGATCGTGATTGTCTATGCCGTCGGAGGTGACGACACCATCCAGGTGGTGAAGGTCTCGGCAGAGTAATCAGTAGCGGCTGATCAGGCCGTTTCCTTCAATTGATCGAGCCTGGAAAGGTCGCCCAGCCCGAGATTCCGGCAGAGATTGATCGTCGGTCCCGAGCGGTTGAGCGTGTAGAAGTGAATCCCCGGGGCGCCAGCATCGAGCAGGTCGTCACACAGGCGGGTGACCACTTCTTCACCGAAGGCCTTGAGGGAATCGGTGTCCTCGGCCGCTTCATAGGCCTTGATCCGCTTTTCGATCCACATGGGGATATCGGCCCCGCACATGCTGGAAAACCGCGCCAGCCGGCTGTGATTGGTAATCGGCATGATGCCCGGCACGATGGGAATATCCAGGCCCATGCCACGCACGTCTTCAACAAACCGGTGATAGGACTCCGCATTGAAAAAGTACTGGGTAATCGCGCTGTCGGCACCGGCCTCGACCTTTTCCCTGAAATGCTTCAGATCGGCCTCGGGCGTTCGGGCTTCCGGATGGTACTCGGGATAGCAGCCCACCTCGATGGTGAAGGCATCGCCGTAGTGCTCGCGCACGAAGCGCACCAGATCCACCGCGTAATCGAATATTCCGCTGCCGCCACCCGACGGACGGTCACCGCGCAGGACCACCAGCCGGTCCACGCCACCTTCCCGGTAGCGATCCAGCAGATCCCGGATGCTGTCGGTGGATTCGGACATGCACGAAAGGTGGGGCGCTGCCGGAATGGGCGTTTCCTTCTGGATGTTGAGCACGGTTTCCAGAGTGCGGCTGCGCGTCGAGCCCCCGGCACCGAAGGTGACCGACATGTATTCCGGGTTCAGCCGGGCGAGCTTGTCGCGGGTCTTGCGAAAAATCTTGACCTGCTCGTCGTTTTTCGGGGGAAAGAATTCGAAGCTGAGCTGAAGTTGGCTCCGGTCCTGAGTCATGGTGTACTCCCGGTATTTTCTATGGTGAAAAAGCCGGCCCCGGGGGCCGGCTCTTGTGTTTCGCGGGGCAGGCAGCCTCGCTGCCTGCCGGGGTCGCGATCAGTACCGGTAGTGTTCCGGCTTGAACGGACCCTCGATGTCGAGACCCAGGTACTTGGCCTGGTCGTCACGCATCCTGGTCAACTTCGCACCAACCCGTGCCAGGTGGAGCTTGGCCACCTTTTCGTCCAGATGCTTGGGCAGGACGTAGACCTTGTTTTCATAGCGTTCGCCGTGCTTCCACAGCTCGATCTGGGCCAGGGTCTGGTTGGTAAACGAGTTGGACATCACGAAGCTCGGATGACCTGTCCCGCAACCCAGATTCACCAGGCGGCCCTGGGCGAGCAGGGTGATGCGGTTGCCGTCAGGGAAGATCACGTGATCGACCTGGGGCTTGATCTCTTCCCACTCGTACTGTTCCAGCGAAGCGACATCGATTTCGTTATCGAAATGGCCGATGTTGCACACGATGGCCTCGTTCTTCAGGCGCCGCATGTGATCATGGGTGACCACGTGGAAGTTACCGGTGGCGGTCACGACAATATCGGCTTCCTCGAGAACGCCGTCATCGTCCAGATCAACAACCCGGTAACCTTCCATGGCAGCCTGCAGGGCGCAGATCGGGTCGATTTCCGTGACCCATACCTTGGCACCGAGACCACGCAGGGACTGGGCGGAACCCTTGCCCACGTCACCGTAGCCGCAGACGATGGCGGTCTTGCCGGCGATCATGGTGTCGGTCGCCCGCTTGATGGAATCGACCAGGGACTCGCGACAGCCATAGAGGTTGTCGAACTTGGACTTGGTGACCGAGTCGTTGACGTTGA
>SLIZ01000256.1 GCA_007135395.1 Wenzhouxiangellaceae bacterium
CAGGGTTTCGGCCAGCTCGTCGGTATCCCGGGTCGGGGCGGCAATAAGCAGTGCCATGGTTTCTACCCCTCCGGCAGGGGAATGAACTCTTTGTCGCCGGGTACGCCGGGAAAGCGGCCGGCGCGCCAGTCTTCGGCGGCCTGGCGAATGCGGTCGGGCGAACTGGACACGAAATTCCACCAGATGTGCCGGGGGCTGTCCATGGTGGCTCCACCGAAGACCATGAAGCGGGCGGCAGTTTCGGCCTGGACCTCCACTCGATCGCCGGGGCGCAGTATGAGCAACTGACCGGCCTGGAAGGACTCTCCGGCGATTTGAATGGCGCCGTTGACGGTATAAATGGCCCGTTCCTCGGTGTCGGCGGGGATGGGAAGCCGGGCACCGTGCTGCAGGCCGACATCGGCATAAAGGGTTTCCCAGCCCGGGTCCACCGGGGACCGGATACCGTCAAAGGTCCCGGCAATCAACCGGATCCGGCGACCGTCGTCTTCGATGAGGGGAAGATCCCCGGCTGCATGGTGGGAAAAAGCCGGCTCGCCTTCTTCTTCGGATTCCGGCAGGGCGACCCAGGACTGGATCCCCCACAGCGGCCCCCCGGCAGCACGAGCCTCCTGGCCGGTTCTTTCCGAGTGGGTGATACCTTTGCCCGCGTTCATCCAGTTGACCGCCCCCGGGCGGATGGGCAGAGCGTTGCCCAGGCTGTCCCGGTGGACCATTTCCCCCTGGAAGAGGTAGGTGACCGTGGCCAGCCCGATATGCGGATGGGGGCGAACATCGATCCCGTTGCCCGGCTCCAGGTCCGCCGGCCCCATCTGATCGAAGAAGATGAAGGGCCCGACCATCTGGCGCTTGCCCGAGGGCAGTGCCCGGCGAACTTCGAAACCGCCGATATCCCGGGCTCGCGGAACGATCCGGATTTCCACCGGCTGGCAGGTCGAGGGGGCTTCCCGGGGGTCGGTTGCCTTTGTCCAGCTCATGGAAGTCTCCTTGTTGTCAGTTTCTGCTCAGTACCGGATCCGGTGTTCGTCCATTGCCTCGTACATGGGCCGGCACTGGTCGGCAACCCGGCGGGCGGGACGGTCCAGCTCTGGCGAGTCCGAGGGGGCAGGGGGCCTGAAGCCGGTGGACCGATGGACCGATTCGTACCACCAGGGTGCCCAGACACCGTCGGTTTCCCTCGGCCCGGGGGGCCAGGAAAGCATGGCCGGTTCGAACGGGATCTCAAGATGGGCACATAGCGCCCGGAGGTGGCCTTCCGGATCGGCCAGGAAGGCATCGGTTTCGATCACCGGGGGTGGTTGGCCGGCGCGGTCGCTCAGGAATTGAAACAGTTCGAACTGGCGCGGAAAGGCGATTTCCTCGGCCGATACGGTGCCCCGGGCTTTCAGGTAGGAGGCGATCACGGCTTCGGGCTTGCGAATCAGGAAAATATTGTGAAGCTGAGCGGTCCACTCGATGTCCATGGTCGGCAGGAGATGGTGGCACATGTGCTTCTGGTACCAGATCGGCCGGTCTTCCGGCGGTGGACCGAGCATGGCATCGGCAACCGTTTGCCAGTCGGTTTCCATGCTGGCGATGACCTCGTCGTGTGCCGGGTGATCGGCGCCGGTATCCTTCAGGTAGGCACCATACAGGGGTTCGTCACTTACACAGCAGTCCGGGCGGTTCTCCCAGGCCCGCATCATGGCCGTGGAAATATTCCGCGGGCCGGACCACATGCCGATACGCAGCGGCCCGGTCATGACCGGGACCGTCTTGCAACAGCGTCATCCCGAATGCGCTGGTCGTACAACTCCTGGAGGCGATGGGTGACGCGACCGCGCTGGCCTGTGCCGATGGTCCTGCCATCGATCTTTCCGACCGGCTTGAGTCCGGTCAGGGTGCCGGTGATGAACGCTTCCTCGGCGCCATAGACTTCGGTCAGGCTGAAAGTCCTTTCCTGGCAGGCGATATCGTTTTCCCGGCAAAGATCCAGCACGTGGCCCCGGGTAATGCCCTTGAGGCAGTAGTTGCCGGTGGATGTCCAGACCTGGCCCTGGCGAACGATGAAAAAGTGGGTGGAGTTGCAGGTGGCCACGAAGCCGTGGGGGTCGAGCATCAGGGCCTCGTCGGCACCCGCCTCTGCGGCCTGGATGCAGGCAGTGATGCAGTTGAGTTTGCTGTGGCTGTTGATGCCCGGATCCTGTACATCCGGGTAGCCTCGGCGCACATGAACCGTAAATAGTGTCAGGGGATGGGTCCGCATTTCGTCGGTGACCGGATGGTGGCCCGGGATGATGACGATGGTGCTCCCGCCCTCGATCAGCCGGGGGTCCTGGTAGGGCTGGGTGCGAATGCCCCGGGTGACCATGACCCGCAGATGGGCATCATCGACCAGATCGTTTTCCTCGATGGTTTCGTAAACCGCCCGGGCCAGTTCTTCCCGGCTTGCCCCGATCGCCAGGGCCAGGGCCGCAGCCCCTTCGAAAAGCCGGTCCAGGTGGGCCTCGAGAAAGACTGGCTGCCCCTTGACGACCCGCAGACCTTCCCAGACGCCGTCGCCCAGGACAAAGCCGGAATCGAATACTGAAATCAGCGCATTTTCAGGAGGTTGAAGGCTTCCATTGATCCAGATTCTCAGATTCTGGTCGGGATTTTCCGGCATGCTCATTCGGCGCTGAATCCGTTGGTCCAGCCCGGAGGATACGTCAAATCATCGTTTCGGGCCGGACTGGCGGGCGATGGTGACCGTGCACGGGGCGTAGTCTGCGATTCGCCGGGAAACCGAGCCCATGAGCAATTCCCGGATCAGGCCCTTTTGTCCCCGGTGACCGATGAATACATGTTCGATATCCTGGTCCCGGATTTCCTCCAGGATCAGATCGACCGGGTGCCCCTCCCGGATCTCCCAGGTTACCGGGACCGAAGAGTCGGCGGCTCTGGGCTTGAGCTTGTCCATGGCCTCCTCAAGGGTTCCGCGGAAGGCTTCGATGATGGCCTTTCGTTCCTCGGGCTCATGGAGTTCCGGCGTTTCGATCACTGCCAGTACACGCAATTTCGCGCCTTTGAGTTCGGCAAGCTCGATGGCCTGCTCGAAGGCATGGATCGACTGCCTGGAGCCGTCGAAGGCTGAAAGGAATCCTGGCATGGTGCGTAACTCCGGGGCTGATGTCCGAGTAAATACTGTACTGTGTCTGACTGGGACAAAGTGATTTGGATCAATAACCTCCGGAATGCTTCCGGAGAAGATGTCGCTCCGGCATTCCGGGGCAAGGAGGCACCGACATGGTGGAGTACTTCTTGAATGCCGTGGGGGCCGTTGTCTACGTTCTTGAA
>SLIZ01000151.1 GCA_007135395.1 Wenzhouxiangellaceae bacterium
CAGTTCATCAGTGTGGTTTTTCCGGCACCGGAATTTTCTTCCAGATCGGCCTGGCCCTGTTCTTTGCCCTGGGGTTCGAGGCGGCCATGCTGGCCCTGCGCCGCCGCCCCCTGAAACCGTTTCTTTCCGACTACAGCGCGGTGGTTACCGCCGTACTGTTCGCCCTTTGCCTGCCCCCCCTGGCGCCCTGGTGGGTCACCCTGACCGGCATGGGAATGGCCATCGTCGTGGCCAAGCATTTGTACGGGGGGCTGGGATTCAACCTGTTCAACCCGGCCATGGTCGGTTATGCAGCGGTACTGATCGCATTTCCCCAGGAGATGACCGCCTGGCTCAGCCCCCGCCCCCTGGCCGAGACCATGCCCGGGCTTGCCGAAAGTGCCCGGGCCATACTGACCGGGGCTTTGCCGACTTCCCAGGGCCTGGATGCCATCACCCAGGCCACCCCGCTGGATGAACTTCGCACCGGGGTGGCGGAAAATCGTTCGGTGGACGAAGTCCGCCAGATGGAGGTCTTCGGAACCTTCGGCGGTACGGGCTGGGAATGGATTGCCGGGCTGTACCTGGCCGGCGGGCTGTACCTGATCAACCGCCGGGTCATTTCCTGGCATGTCCCGGCAGCCACCCTGGGCACCGTGGTGGCCATCACCTTTCCGGTCTGGCTTTTTGCCCCGGATACCAACCCGTCTCCTTTCCAGCACCTTTTTTCCGGGGCGTTGATCCTGGGGGCGTTTTTCATTGCCACCGACCCGGTTTCCGGCTGTTCGACCATGCGCGGCCGGCTGGTGTTCGGGGTCGGCGTGGCGATCCTGACCCTGGCCATTCGCCGCTTCGGTGGCTACCCGGACGGGGTGGCCTTTGCGGTACTTTTGATGAACATGTGCGCCCCGCTGATCGACCGCTACACCCGACCGAGGACCTACGGCCATGACCGAAAGCGAAAAGCCTGAATCTCCCCTTGCCTCGGGCTGGGTGCTGGGTGCGGTGGGCCTGGGAGCAGCGGTCATGCTGGTAGCGGTGTTCTACCTGACCCGGGACCGGATCGAACTCCAGCAGGCACGCCAGGCAGCCGCCGTACTGCACCAGGTTCTGCCCGAAGATGCCTACGACAACGAACTGGCCAGTGACTTCATCGAGGCGGAAATTTACGGGCTTGCCGGAACCAGCCGGATCTACCGGGCACGGCTGGACGGTGAGCCGGTTGCCGCCATCTACGAGATCACCGCCCCGGATGGTTACTCGGGACCCATCGATCTGCTGGCCGGCGTCCGACCGGATGGAACCGTCATCGCCGTTCGGGTCACCGGCCACCGGGAAACCCCGGGCCTGGGCGATCCCATTGAGGCCGAACGCTCGGACTGGATCTTCCAGTTCGACGACAGAAGTCTGGAAGACCCGGAACCCGGCGGCTGGGCCGCCAGCCGGCGGGGGGGAGAATTCGACACCATCACGTCGGCTACCCTGACCTCCCAGGCGGTTGTGGTGGCCCTCCGCCGGGTGCTGGAGGATTTCCGGCAACGCCGGGATGAGCTGTTTCTCGATACCCCGCCCCCCGACCCTTCACAGGTCGAGCTTCATCTGCCCGCCGGGTCTGCCGGGGACACGGAACCGGTCGGTGCGCAGACCCATACTTCGCCGGGAAATCAGATCGGCAAACGGGCCGGGGCCGGTATCCGGGGCGGGAAAGCTCCCGGCGAAGAAGCTCCGGGGCATTTTCCTTGTAAAAGAGACGCGTCTCGAATTCCAGACCGGGGGAAAGATCCAGATAGCTGTGGCTGGGGCGGGCAAAGCAGTAAATGCATCCGTGTTCGCAACCCCGGTAGGGATTGATGGAACGGTCGAAGGGCACGTCCGGGGACCGATTGGTGGCGATCACGCTCCGGGCCGTCTCGGCGCGCAACTCGGTGACCGTCGACTCGTGCCCGAAGACCTCATCGTGCCAGTCGGAGGCTACCGGCTCCCGGGTTTGTTTCAGAAAGCGCCCTGCAGGATCCAGGATTCTCCTGTCACCGATGCCCCCGTCACCGATAAGCCGGCGACGGGGGACGGCAGGGAAAATCAGTCGAGCCGGGCAATCTCCAGATCGCCGCTGAAGCTTTGCAGTCGAATCCGCACGGTCCCGTCTTCGTGGCGGTGATCAAGCCGCTGGCCCGGACCCCGTCCGGACTCGACCTGGCCGCCAAGGTCCGATCGGATCCGGCCGCTGAACGTGCGCGCCTCGATGTCCAGGGGCAGCCCTTCGGGCAAGGCCAGGCGGGTGCGACCGCTATGATTCTGGATCTCGATCCGGCTGCGTGATTCCGGAACCACGTCCAGATTGACCTGGCCGGAAACCGATTCGACCCGGAGCAGGCGGAGATCGGTTGCGGACAACTCGATGCCCCCGGATACGCTTCGAACCTCCACATCCCCGCCAATATCCCCCAGTTCCAGGTTGCCGCTGACCGTTTTCAGCCGGGAACTCTCCCTGCCCTGCCCCTTGAGCCGGATATTTCCGCTGACGGTTCCCAGCTCCAGCTGCCGGGGAACGGCTGTGGCCCGGATCCGGCCACTGACCGAATTGACCTGAAGAACTTCGCCTTCCAGGCCGTCGATCTCCAGGTCGCCACTGACGGTGGATGCACGTAGATTGACCCCGGCAGGCACCTCGATCTCAAGCTGCGTAGTCCCCGAACGACCGCGGTAACTCCTGTCCTCCCTGACTTCGATGACCCGCTGGGTTTCATCCCCTTCGATGAGAAGATCCTCCACATGGTCACCAAGACTGCCCCGTATGCGAAGCCCTTCCTCCGACCCGGTAATGAACCTGAACTCGCCGGAGACCGCCTTGAATTCAATCCGGGCATCCGGGGTGATTTCCACATGCTCGTCAACGGCACGGGCAGCAAGTTCCTGGGGCAGGCAGGCCAGCGCCATGGTGGCCAGGACAAAAAGGGTGGTGGTCAATATCTTCATGTTCAGATTCTCCAGAGTTGATCGGCAATTGCCAGTTCACGAAGGCGGGCCCGGGTCATCAGGTCGAGCAAAAGACCATTGTCCGGGTGCTGCTCCAGGGCGTTTTCCAGTTCTTCCACGGCATCCCGGTGGGTTGCCCATTCGTTACTGAAGTCCGGGGTCTTGCCGGTTTCCAGTACCGGGGAAATCCGGGAAAAGTCCGGGCTGTCCAGACCAACGAGAAGCTGGCCGCTTGAGGCGATCACCTCCGCTTTGGTCTGGCTCGCCAATTGGGTTCGAGCCTCGCCGGGGGAACCCGGCCCGGACTGAAGGATCACCAGCACGATGGC
>SLIZ01000027.1 GCA_007135395.1 Wenzhouxiangellaceae bacterium
ATCGGGCGTGAAACGCCGGGCCTCGGCGCGCCAGTTGAACATCAGGCTGGTGGGGGCAACCACCAGGCTGGGTCGGTCCATGCGACCGCTTTCCTTCTCGACCAGCAGGTGGGCAAGCGTCTGGACCGTCTTGCCCAGGCCCATGTCATCGGCCAGGATGCCGCCGAGTTCGAAATCCCGCAGGAACTGGAGCCAGTCCAGCCCGGCCCGCTGATAGTCCCGCAGCCGGGTCTTGAGGCCGTCGGGAACAGCCACCGGGTCGACCCCGGTGAAGTCGGCCAGGCGCGCCGTCAGCCGGTCGAGCCGGTCGGGGGCCGAAAGCTGCCAGTGCCGGTCCTCGCCAATTCCCGCAATTCCGGCCCGGGTCCCGGCCACACGCAAGGGCTTGCGCAGGTCCGGCGGGGCATCGAAAAGATCCACCAGCAGGCCCGCAATCCGTCGAAGTCGGGCAACGGGCATGAGCAGCACACGCTGTTCATCGATTCGTACCGTGATCTGCCGGTCTTCCGGAAAGTCTGAAAGCAGGTCCAGCCTTTCCGGGTGGGCGTACTGACCGATCCAGTCGGTGATCAGGGGCAGCAGCGCAATGGATTTGCCCTCGACTTCGACAGAAAAGTCCAGCTCGAACCAGTTCGGGTCCTCCGTTGCCCGGGCCTCGATCTGCCAGTTGTCCGGGCGGGTTTTTCGATACCTGAACGACGGGGCCTGGACCACGGTCCAGCCGGCCGATTCCAGCTCATCCAGCCCGGCGATGAGTTCCGGCCAGGCCCGTTCTTCCATGTCCGGTTCCGGGACCATCCAGAGTCCCGTGAAATCGGGCAGCTCGCCGGCATCCGGCCGCTGTTCGGTCGGGGCCAGGCCCAGGTGGCGCAGCCGTTCAACTGCACTGCGCTCGGCGGTTTCGTTTCGCCTGACCTGGTAGACCCGCGGCGGCGTCCGTTCGATTGAATCGCGAACCCAGTCTCCCGGGTGATCCCAGTCGATCCGGGCCTGACCCTCCGAATCACCGTAGGCAAACTCCAGTCGTGCCGCCGAGAGGATTCCGGATCCGGGCCGGCCAGTTCCGTCATTACCGGCAGCCGCATCCGGGCCCGGCAGGCTGAAAAGCTCCAGGCATATCCCGGGGGCGGATTCGGGCAGGGCGATCAGTTCGATCGCCCGGGGCCGGGGCACCGGTTCCCCGGAACTGGCAGCCAGGCGGTGGATTTCGTCCCGGACGGAGTCCACCTGGTCCGGTTCCACCGGCGCAAGCGCCCGCACACGGACCAGGGTGTCCCGCGTCACCCCGGAATCCAGCGGGCCAATGGTGCCTTCCGGACGGTCCAGGTACAAAGGCGGCATGACGGGCAGCTGGTCCAGGCCCTGTCTGCTCTCGAAGGCCAGTTCCTGGGTGCCCGTTTTCCCCATTTGCCACTGGAGCCGCACCCTGCGGGCCGGTCCCGGTTTCAGGGCGGGGGACGTGATGGATTCCCAGCAGGCCCGCCCGGTCTGGACAATCCGCTGGAGCAGGCTTCCGCCTTCTACCGGAATCCCGTGCCAGACCCCGTCCCGGGAAGGGCAGGCCTCATCCATGACCAGAAGGATTTCTTCGTCCTCGGCGAGCAGGTAGTCGGGTCGGTTGACCTGGCGTACCCGCCCCGGGGCGAAGGGGGTGGCCCGGGTCAGGTCATTGAATGGCCTGGTGCCGGAGTCCTGGCCGACCGGGACCCGAAGGGCACATACGGCCAACTCCTGGCCGGTGCTGTCGAGCTGCAGGAGGTAGAGGAGCCGGTGGCGTGCCGCGCCTTTTTCCCCGTCCCGGGAGCCCCGGTTTCCGGCATCGGGCTGGTTGGTCTGGTCGGCCAGGGCCTGGAGCAGGGTGGCCGCTGCATGCCGGCAGTTGATTTCCGGTGAGCAGGAGCAGTCTCCGTCCACGGATTGGTCGCTGATTCTCAGGTAGACCCGACTCGGGCCCGCGGCATCGTCGCGAACCGTCGCCGTGATGACTTGCTCGGAGCCATCGGTGAGTTGCTCCAGGCCCCCGACACGGCCGTCCTTCAGAAAGGTTCTGGCCCGGGCCAGTTTCTCTTTGTCGAATGCTTCCAGAAGGGATTCGGACAATCGGGTCATGGGCAATCGTGGCAATTGACAAATGGATGTCGACTTCGCAAGCTGAACGCCGAGATCATGAGGAAGCCAAAGATGATGACACGGAAAGCCTACCTTGTTCCTGCCGGTATTTGTCTGTCTGCAATTCTCGTAGCCTGCCAGGTCGACGAGCCCGATGAGGCCGCGGTGGAAGAGGAGACCGAAGCCCCCATGGAAGCCGAGCCGGAGGTCGAGGCCTCGGTGGTCGATGACCAGATTCTTGAGGATGCGGTGCAGTTTGCCCGTGAAGATCTGGCCAAGCGCGAAGCGCTCGACGACGACCGGATTCAGGTGGCCGAGGCCCGCCCGGTTGTCTGGCGCGATGGATCGCGGGGCTGTCCCCTGCCGGATACCTCCTACACCCAGGCACTGGTTGAAGGGGTCTACATTCGACTGACCGTCGATGATGAGGATTACCACTACCATGGAGTGACTGACGGGCGTGTCCGGCACTGCCCCCCCGAGCGTCGCCAGGAGCCGGCCGAAACCGGCGAACGGTCCTTGATGTGACCGGCCGAGTAACCGGGGGGTGAACGAAGCCAGCCCCCTGGGGGGACTCAACCGGACCTTTGAAACCGGCAGAACCCGGCCCATCGAATGGCGCCGGGCGCAGTTGCGTGGACTCCAGTCCATGGTCGCCGAACAGGAAGAATCCATTCTCAAGGCCCTGGCCGAAGACCTGGGCAAGCCGGCCCAGGAGGGGTTTGCCGAACTGGCCATCGTTGGCGGTGAGGTGGCCCATTCGCTCAAGCACCTGCGCTCCAGGATGAAGCCCCGCCGGGTACGCACCCCGATGGTCGGGCAACCCGGGCGGAGCTGGATACAGCCTGAGCCGGTCGGGACGGTATTGATCATTGGCGCCTGGAACTTTCCCTTTCAGCTTCTTATGGCCCCACTGGTCACTGCCCTGTCCGCCGGCAACTGTGCCCTGCTGAAGCCTTCGGAGCTGGCCCCGGCCACCGCGGCACTGATCGCCGAGCTCGTCCCCGGTTACCTGGACGTCGAGGCGGTTGCTGTTGTTCAGGGGGGGGTTGAAGAGACCACTGGCCTGCTGCGTGAGCGGTTCGATCATATTGTTTTTACCGGCAGCAGCCACGTAGGCCGGATCGTGATGCGCGCGGCAGCCGAGCACCTCACGCCGGTTACCCTGGAACTGGGCGGGAAGAGTCCGGCTGTGGTTGATGCGGGCGCCGATCTGGTATCGGCGGCCCGGCGAATCGTATGGGGCAAGTGCCTCAACGCCGGACAGACCTGCATCGCGCCGGATTATGTGCTGGTCGATACCGCCCATCGTGATGCGCTGGTCGATGAAATCGGCAAGGTGCTGGGACAATGGTACGGAGACGATCCGGACAAGGTCGGTGATTATGCACGGATCATCAATGATCGCCACTATGAACGGCTTGTCAGCCACCTCTCCGAGGGCAGGGTTGCCATCGGGGGCGGTGTCGATGCCGGCCGGCGGTTCATTGAACCCACTGTGCTGGTGGATGTGGCACCGGATTCACCGGTCATGACCGAAGAAATCTTCGGCCCAATCCTTCCGGTCATCACTACCGAAAGCCTGGGTGAGTCCCTGGATTTCGTTGCCCGGCGGGACAAGCCCCTGGCCGCCTACCTGTTCAGTCGCAACACCGGCTCACACAATCGGTTCGTGGAGCGGATCAGTGCCGGGAGCATTTGCATCAATGACACGCTGATGTTCATGACGGTGCCCGACCTGCCATTCGGGGGCATTGGCCCCAGCGGCATGGGCCAATACAAGGGGCGGGCAGGGTTTGACCGGCTCAGTCATTTGAAGGCGGTCATGAAAAGGGGGCGCTGGCCGGAAGTAAGCATCCGGTTTCCACCATATAATCGTATCAAGATGCGCCTTTTGCGCATGCTTGGCTGACAAATCTCGCCTGAAAAATCCATGACCAGCAATCAACGCCCACCCTTTCACCTGGCTATCCCGGTCATCGACCTGGAAAAGGCCCGGGAATTCTACGAAGATCTGCTCGGTTGCCGCCGGGGCCGGGAATCGGACCGGTGGATTGATTTTGACTTCTACGGCCATCAACTGGTTACCCACCTTGTTGCCCCGGAGGACCATCCGGCAAGTGCGACCAACCCGGTTGATGGCCAGGCCGTGCCCGCCGGTCATTTCGGCCCGATTCTGGGATGGGACGAGTTCCACCGGCTGGCCGAAGGTCTGCGCGATGCCGGAGTCGAGTTTGTCATCGCCCCGGGCATCCGCTTTGAAGGGAAAAAGGGAGAGCAGGCCACCATGTTCATTGCCGACCCCTCGGGAAACCACCTGGAATTCAAGGCCTTTCGGGATATCGGTATGCTGTTTGCAGCCGATCCGGACACGCCCCTGAACTAGAGCTACCAGCAGCCCAACAGCCAACCAGGACACCGACCGAATTGGATATTGATGTACTGACCCGGGTCTTGTTGCCCACCTCCCTGGCCGTGATCATGTTCGGCCTGGGGGTCGGCTTGACTCCGACGGATTTCAGGCGCATTGCGACCTTCCCCCGGGTTGTGATGATCGGTCTGTTCGGTCAGTTCGTGTTGTTGCCCGCCCTGGCCATCGTTGTGGCCGTGGGCTTCGGATTGCCCCCGGAACTGGCAGCCGGGCTGCTGATCCTGGCCCTGTGCCCGGGGGGCGTGACATCGAATTTCTTTTCCTTTCTCGCCCGGGGCGATGTGGCGCTGTCGGTCACCCTCACGGCGGTAATTTCCCTGGCTGCTCCGTTTTCCGTGCCCCTGCTGGCCGGCTGGATGGTGCCGGTGGTGGCTGGCAAGCCGGCGGAGTTTCAGTTGGGTCTGGTCGAGACCTGGGCCACGCTGCTGGCCCTGACCGTGGTCCCGGTCTTGCTGGGCATGATGGTGCGACAGATCAACCGGGCCGTGGCCGGTGAACTGCAACGCTGGACCGGACCGGTCGGGATCGCGCTGATGTTCCTGATCATCGGCGGCATCGTGGCCCAGAACTGGGAAATGATGCCGGCGTTTTTTGCCCAGGTCGGAATTGCGGTGACCGTGCTGGTTTTCCTGGCGCTTCTTTCCGGCTGGCTGATTGCCCGGATTGGCGGTGCAAATCGGCAGCAGCGGGCAACCATAGCGATCGAAGTGGGTATCCAGAACGGCACCATGGCCATGCTGGTTACCGGAGTTTTACTGGCCAGTACCGAGATGACCGTTGTACCGGCCATCTACGGGCTGGTCATGTTTCCCGCCGGTGCGCTGTTCGTGCTGGCCGTCAGGAGCCTGGGTCGCCCGGAATCCGGTCGGGCCGGTTAACCCGGCTATTGCAAAAAATCCCCTGATCAATAGAGAAAACGGCGCCGGATCGTTGCCGGAATCTTCTTCAACCCTTCCAGGATCGGTCCGGCGTCGTCGGTTTCGATGTCCATGACCACATAGCCCACCTCCTCGTGGGTCTGCAGGTACTGGGCGGCCACATTGCCTCTGGAGTCAGAGATGACCGAGTTGATGGCCTGGAGGACACCCGGCTCGTTTCTGTGGATATGCATGATCCGGCGGGCGGTTGCGTGGTCGGGCAGGGAAACCTGGGGAAAATTGACAGCACCCATGGTGGAGCCGTTGTCGCTGTAGCGAACCAGCTTGGTGGCCACGTCGAGGGCAATGTTCTCCTGGGCTTCCTGGGTGCTGCCGCCGACATGGGGGGTAAGCACTACGTTGTCCATGCCCCTGAGCTCGCTGATGAATTCATCATCCGGCGAAGTCGGTTCGATGGGAAATACGTCAATGGCCGCACCACCCAGGTGGCCGTTCTCCAGTGCTGCGGCTAGAGCGGGAATCTCCACCACCTTGCCCCGGGATGCGTTGACAAGGTGGGCTCCTTTTTTCATGGCTGCCAGCTGGGATGCACCGATCATGCCCCGGGTATCGGCCGTATCCGGTACGTGAAGGGAGACCACGTCGGCCGATTCCAGTACAGCTTCCAGGCTGCTGGCAGCTTCTGCATTACCCAGCGGCAATTGCTCCACGATATCGTGGTAGACCACCCGCATCCCCAGGCCTTCGGCCAGGATGCCGAGCTGGGTACCGATATGGCCGTAGCCGATGATGCCCAGGGTCTTGCCCCGAACCTCGTGGGAGCCCTTGGCGGTTTTCAGCCACTGTCCCTTGTGGGCACCTGCATTCTTGGCCGGGATCCCCCGCATCAGCAGGATGATCTCGGCGAGCACAAGTTCAGCCACCGACCGGGTGTTTGCATAGGGGGCGTTGAACACAGGGATTCCCCGCACCTGGGCGGCGTGCAGGTCGACCTGGTCGGTACCGATGCAAAAGCAGCCGATGGCGTTGAGTTTCTCGGCCGAATCGAGCAGGGACTCGGTAATCTGGCTTCGTGATCGAATGCCAAGGAAGTGGACATCGGTCAATGCCCGGGCCAGCTCGGCGTCGGTCATTGCGCGGGATTCCTGGTGGATATTCGTGTAGCCGGCGTTTTTCAGGTTCTCGACCACCCGGGGGTGGACGCCCTCGAGCAGCAGGAACTTGATCTTGTCCTTGGACAGGGAGTAGCTTCGAGTGCTCATGTCAAATTCGGGTGCGGGGAAGCATTATAATATCGGTTCCCCGATGGCTTCATTCAACCTGCATGGAGGAAAGAATCGATACTTTGCCCCGTCTCCCCGTGTCAACTGACACCGGAGACCTTGAACACTATGGCCGGGACTGGACCCGGTTCTGGAAGCCCGCCCCGTGCGGAGTGGTATTTCCCGAATCCACCGATGATGTGGCCGAACTGGTCGGCTGGGCCCGGAAGACGAAGACCCCGCTGGTCCCCTCGGGTGGCCGGACCGGTCTTTCCGGCGGTGCGGTGGCCAGCCGCAACGAACTGGTGGTGTCCCTGGAGCGCATGCGCTCGCTGGTGGAACTCGACGAGGCCGATGCTTCCATTACGGTCCAGGCCGGCATGACCATAGGCGAGGTCCAGCGCCGGGCCGTTGATGCGGGATTCTGCTATCCCGTCGATTGGGCGGCTGCCGAATCCAGCCAGGCCGGCGGCTCCATTGCCACCAATGCCGGCGGGATCCGGGTGTTGCGCTATGGCATGACCCGGGACTGGGTGCGGGGTCTGGAGGTGGTCACGGGGGCCGGGGAAGTCCTCGAGCTCAACCGGGGGCTTATCAAGAACAACGCCGGTTACGATCTGCGTCAGCTTTTCATCGGCTCGGAGGGCACCCTGGGCTTCATCACCCGGGCGACCTTCGGGCTGGCCCCGCCCCCGGTCCAGCAGTCGGTGCTGCTGCTCGGCTTTGCCGACCTGGAAGCAATCATGCCCGCCTTCGCCTTGCTGCGCCGGCAACTTTCGCTTTCGGCCTTCGAGTTTTTCGACCAGGCTTCCCTGGAACATGTGGCCACTCATACGGGTCAGTCTTCGCCGATCGAGACCGAATGCCCGTTTTATGCCGTGGTGGAGTTTGACGACCCGGACGGCAGTGCCCAGGAAAGGGCCCTTGAAGTTTTCGAGGGGGCAGTGGAAGAGGGATGGGTCACCGACGGAATCATCAGCCAGTCCGAATCCCAGGTTCAGGAGCTGTGGCAATGGCGAGAGGCCATCAGCGAGGCCATCGCCGTGCACACGCCCTACAAGAACGACCTTTCAGTTCGGATTTCCCGGGTTCCGACTTTCCTGGCAGAACTCGACCGGCTGGTGGAAGCAAAATACCCGGAATTCCAGGTGGTCTGGTTCGGACATATCGGCGATGGGAACCTGCACATGAACGTGCTCAAGCCCGAATCCTGGTCGGTGGAGGATTTTCACACCGCCTGCAATGGTCTCAGCGAGCAGGTTTTCGAACTGGTCAGAAAACATGAGGGCAGTCTTTCGGCCGAACACGGGGTTGGACTGCTCAAGCGGGATCACCTGGCCATGTGTCGGTCGGAATCGGAGATCGAGCTGATGCGCCGGATCAAGCAGGCCTTCGACCCGGACAATCTGATCAACCCGGGCAAGATCCTGCCCTGATGCCCCGGAAGACAGAACGGGCCCGAAAACACCGTGACCGGGCCTGTTTTCCCGGCTATTGCACGAATACCCGGATGCAATAGCCGGGTTTACCCACCTCCCTTGTTCTCCAGTTCATCCAGCAATTCCGATTCCCGGCCCTCCACACCACCGGCCATGTAGCGGCCCACGATTTCCCGGCAACGACGGGCATGGCTGCCCAGCAGCACCTTCTTGACCGCAAGAAGCCGCGCCGGGGGCATGCTGAACCCGGTAAAGCCCAGTCCCAGCAGTAGCCGGCTGTAACGCAGGTCACCGGCAATTTCCCCGCAGATGGCCAAGGGGCGTTTACGCTCCCGTGACACGCGCACGATACGGCTCAGGGTTTCGAGTACCGCAGGGTGACAGGGGTTGTAAAGGTGGTTGACCAGTTCATCCTGCCGGTCGATGGCCAGCAGGTACTGGATCAGGTCGTTTGTCCCGACGGAAAGGAAATCCAGCTCCTCGGCCAGCGTCTCAATCGCGATGGCCGCAGCCGGAACCTCGATCATGCCCCCCAGGGCGATATCCGGGTCCGTCTTGTGGCCGTCGGTGCGCAAAGACTCCCGGCATTCGGCAATCAGCTCCCGGACGCGCCGGATTTCCCGGCAAGTGGTAACCATGGGCAGAAGGATCCTTACCGGACCGTGGCTGGCTGCCCGAAGAATAGCCATGATCTGCTGGCAGAAAATCTCCGGCATGCTCAGGGACAATCGAAGCCCGCGCAGCCCCAGGGCCGGGTTTGGGCCGGGCATCAGGCCCAGGCCCGGTGGAAGCTTGTCGGAGCCGGCGTCCAGGGTCCGGATGGTGACCGACCGGCCGCCCATCGCCTCCACGGCGGCCCGGTAGGTTGCGTACTGCTCGTTCTCGTCGGGAAGGCTGGGTTGCATGAACAGGTATTCGGTGCGCATCAGTCCCACTGCATCGGCCCGGGTCCGGTGTGCCCGCTCGATCTCTGCGGGAAACTCGGCGTTGGCCTGGAGGCTGAAGGACTTGCTGTCTGCCGTCCGGGATGGCCGCTGGATAAAGGCGTTGAGTTCGGCCCGGTGGCGCCGGGTATCGGCCTGTTTGTCCCGGTAATGCCGGGCGATGGCCTCATCGGACCCGGCCAGAACCACGCCGTAGTGGCCGTCCAGGATGACCCGTTCGTCTTCCCGCAGCACCGAGCAGGCCCGGTGAACGCCCACAACAGTGGGAATCTCCAGGCTGCGGGCCACGATTGCTGCATGGGCCCAGGGACTGCCGTGTTCGGTGACCAGGCCCGCCACCTTTCGCTGGTGCAGGATCGCCAGGTCCGCCGGTGACAGGCTCCCGGCGACCACCACGGTGTCTTCCAGGCGGTGGGGGATGCGTTCGGTAATCAGCGTGGTGGGCTGTTCGGCCAGCTCCCGCTGGACAAGCTGAACCACCTGGTCCACATCCTCCCGCCGTGCCGAAAGGTAGTCATCCTCCATCCGGTCGAACTCGTTGAGCAGGAACTCCCGTTGGCTGGCCAGGGCCCATTCGGCATTGATCTGGCCGGACTGGATCCGGTCGCAGGCAGCCTGCAGCAGCATGTCGTCGCGCAACATCATGCGGTGGGCCTCGAGGAACTCCAGGGCGGTCTTGCCGGTTTGTTCATCCAGCCGCACCTGCAGGGTGTTCAGGTAGGCCTCGACCCGGGAAACGGCTCCGTGCAGGCGGGATATCTCCGACCGGATATCGGCCTCGTCCAGGTGATATTCGGGAATCTCCAGCTCCCCGGGGGCCAGTCGGTGGACCTTGCCGGTGGCAATGCCGGAGTTGACCCCGATGCCGGTCAGCGCCAGGATCATTGCCCTTCTCCGAACCGGTTTTCAATCAAATTCACCAGGGCCTCCATGGCTTCGTCTTCATCCGGTCCGTCGGATTCCAGCTCCAGCTCGGTACCGCAAGGGGCGGCCAGCATGAGTATGCCCATGATGGATTTGCCGTTTACCCGCTGATGCTCCTTGCGGATCCAGATTTCCGATTCGTATCCCGTGGCAGTCTGGACCAGCTTGCTGGCTGCCCGAGCGTGGAGCCCGAGCCGGTTGGTCAGCTTGATGGAGGCGTTCTTCATGCGTTGACTATCCCGTCATGCCCGCCGGCCAGGGCCTTGGCCATGAGGGTTTCCAGGTCGTTACCGGAATAGTTGATGACCTTGAGCAGCATGGAAAGATTCACGCCCGATACGACCCTGGAGTGTTTTCCGCTGCTGGCTTCCACGGCCAGGTTGTGCGGGGTTGCACCGGGCAGGTCGGTCAGAACGATCACCCCGTCGCCCTGGTCGGCAATCTGGATGGCGATGCCGATGGAGTCCCGGGCCTGGGTCGGGTTGGCATCGTAGCGAACAGAGATGGTGTAGACCATGGCCGGATGGCCGATGATGGTTTCCGCCTGGCGCACCAGGCAATCCCCCAGCCCGTCATGGGTGACCAGCACGATCGCGGTCAACGTTCCAGCTCCCGGTGGTGGACCACCGTGGTCAGGCCTTCGCTGGTCAGGGTCTCGGCGATTTTTTCGCTCAGGTAGACCGAGCGGTGCTGCCCGCCGGTACATCCGATGCCCACGGTTAGGTAGCTTCTCTGGTGTTCGGCATAGCGGGGTATCCAGGTTCGAAGAAAATCCAGGATCGTTTGCAGAAACTCCATCACGATTCCCTGGCGTTCAAGAAACTCGATGACCGGCTGATGCTGACCGGTCCAGTTGCGCAGCTCCTCTTCCCAGTGGGGATTGGGCAGGCAGCGGGCATCGAACAGCAGGTCCACATCCCCCGGCACACCGCGTTTGAAGGCAAAGGATTCGAGCACCAGGGTAGGTGCGCCATCCTGGTCCGGGCGGGAAACGTTTTTCCACACCTGGCGGCGAAGCTGGTGAATGTTGGTGTCGGAGGTATCGATGACCCAGTCCGCACGGGCCTCCAATGGGGCCAGCAGGTCTCGCTCGTCGGAGATGGCCTCGGACAGGGAGGCCCCGGTTTCGGTCATCGGGTGACGGCGCCGGGTTTCGCTGAACCGGCGCAGGAGGATGGAATCTTCGGCGGTCAGAAACAGGAGTCTGGCCTCGATCCGCGCATCGATCTGGTCCAGGTGGTCTGTCAGTCGGCTGAGTTCAGGGGCTCGGGAGCGGGCATCGACCCCGATCGCCACGTAGCGATACAGTTCGGCGCGCTGACCTATGGTCTCGATAAAATCCGGGATCAGGCTGGGCGGGAGGTTATCGACGCAGAAATACCCGAGATCCTCCAGCGCGTCGAGTGCCACCGACTTGCCACTGCCGGACATTCCGCTGGTCACGATCAGCTGAATCGGTCGATCCTGGTCGCTCATCGGCGTCCTATCGCTCGCGCATAAGGTAGGAATGTCTTTCAATAAATTCGGCGGCTGCGTCGAAGCCCTTCATCTTGAGCATGAAATCCCTTACTGCGGCCTCCACGATCACCGCCAGGTTCCGTCCGGCCAGTACCGGCAGGGTGATCTGGGGAATTTCCAGATCCAGTACCTGACGCTTGGACAGGTCGCCGGCCAGTCGGTTTCCGCCGCTGTCGGCAGGCCCCTCTCCGGGTAGATTGAGATGGATGATCAGGCGCAGGAACTTGTTGGCCTTGACTGCGCTGTCGCCAAACATTTCCCGGACGTTGAGAATGCCCAGCCCGCGAACCTCAAGGCAATCTCGCAGGACGGCAGGGCAGGTCCCGTCGATGATTTCCGGCGAGATCTGGGTGAATTCCGGTGCATCGTCGGCGATCAGTCGATGGCCCCGGGTCAGAAGCTCCAGGGCCAGTTCGCTCTTGCCGCAGCCGGGCTCGCCGGTGATCAGGACCCCGATGGTAAAAACTTCCATGAATACTCCATGGAGCGAGATTCTCCGGGCCAGGGTCCGGGAAACCTGGTACTCGAGAAAGGCAACCAGCTCGTAGCTTGGAATCGGCGTGGAAAACAGGGGGGTGCAGGTTTCCCGGGCTGCGTCGATCAAATCGTCGGGGACCGACAGGTCATTGGCCACCATGAGCGCCACCGGCTGACTGTCGAACATCCGGGCTACCGTTTCCCAGCGAAGCTTGGCGTCCAGGCCGTCCAACCACTGGTTTTCCTCGACGCCGAGGACCTGGATATCGTTGGGATGGATCAGGCTGAGGTAGCCGACCAGGGAGCGCCGGGCCTGGATGCTGGCGGAACTGACCTTGCGGGAATCCCCCGAATCCCGGCCCGCAATCCAGTTGAGTTCCAGTCGGTCCCGGTAACGCTTGAACAACTCCTGGGCGCTGAGCGTGCGTTCCACCGGATCAGCCCGAAGGGTCCCTTGACAGCTCCTCCAGAATCTCCTGGGGCGTGCTGGCTGCCCTCAGGGACGCGCGGCGCTCTTCATCGGCAAAGATTTCGGCGATTTCCGACAGCAGCTTGATATGCGTATTGGTGCACTCCGATGGCACGACAAGGGCGAAGAACAGGTCCACCGGCTCACTGTCGGGTGCATCGAATCCGATGCCCTTGGTCAGCCGGATGAGCGCCCCGATTACTTCATCCTGTTCATCCGGGCGGCCATGGGGAATTGCCACGCCATGGCCCAGCCCGGTACTGCCCAGCCTTTCCCGCTGGCAAAGGCTTTCGAAAATAGCCCGGGCATGGGCCCCGTCGGAAGGCGCGGCCAGCAGTTTGCTGGCCTTTTCCAGCAGGATCTTCTTGCTTGATGCCGAACTGTCGATGGAAATTCGGTCGGCGGCAAGAACGTCTGAGAGTTGCATTCTTTTTTTACCGGATTTCGTGCTACGAAAGCCGCGAATTGTACGCCTTATCCGGCCTGAATGGAGCGATTCGCGGCCCGGTGATGGTCCGTCACCTTGGATTTGTGTTTGCGCACCTGCCGGTCCAGTTTGTCGACCATGGCATCGATGGCCGCGTACATGTCGTCAGAGGTCGCAGTGGCGTTGAGGTCATTGGTCCGCCCGCCAACGGCCAGTGTCGCCTCGGCGGTATGTTCAAGTCTTTCCAGTCGCAGTACCACGTGGGCACCGATCAGGTTGCCGAAGTGGCGTTCGATCCGTTCCATCTTCTCGTTCACGTAGGCGCGCAGGGCCTGGGTAAGTTCAACATGATGACCCGTGATTTCAATCTGCATGGAAGTTCCTCGAAAAGTTCTGTTAATGATTGGCCGCTCTGCCCGAAATCCTCAGGGCATGCGGGGCTGGCTGTCGCCGGCTGGCCGGTGCGTTGGCTGCATCTCCTCATACCCCATATTATCGATTGCGGGCGTGGATTCCAATACATCCGGTTGGCCGGCCTGGTTGGAAAAGCTGGCTTCCCTAGCTGAGACGGCTGTCGTTGCGGCAGGTTCCGGCAATCGGTTCAGGCCGTGGCGGAAAACCGGTTGATCCGGCGGCGGGCCGCGGATGTGGGAATGCCAAGTTGTTCCCGATACTTGGCCACGGTCCGCCGGGCGGCAAGAATCCCGGTTTCGGCCAGGGTGTCGGCCAGGGCCTGGTCACTCAAGGGTTTGCCCACCGGCTCCTCGGCGATCAGTTTTCGGATGCGCTCCTTGACCGCCGTCGCCGAGATTTCCTCACCGTTGGCCAGGGGCACGGAACTGGAGAAGAAGTACTTGAGCTCGAAGGTCCCCCGGGGGGTATGGACGTATTTCTGGGTGGTGGCCCGGGAGACCGTGGATTCGTGGATGTCGAGAGCTTCGGAGATCTGCCGCTGGACCAGGGGGCGCATGCCGGCTTCTCCGTGTTCGAGAAAATCCGGCTGGCGTTCCAGGATGGCCCGGGTCACCGAGACCAGGGTATTGTTGCGAAGCTCCAGGCCGGCAATCAGCCAGCGTGCCTCCTGGAGCCGCTCCTTGAGGTATTTCGCATCCTCGCCACTGGTTTTCTTGATCAGGCTGACGTAGTAGTCATTGAGTTTCAGCCCAGGGTCATTTTCCGGATTGAGCGTCAGGTGCCAGCCCTCCGGGCCCGGATGAATATAGACGTCCGGGGCGATGTAGTTGGATTCGTCCAGCCCGAAGCGGGATCCCGGGCGCGGGTCCAGGGATCGGATTAGCGCTACTGCGCCAGCTACGGCTTGTTCGGCAAATCCGGTTGCGTGCTGCAGCGCTTTCAGATTCTGCCTGGCCAGCAGCTCCAGGTGCTGCTCCACGATGCGCTCGGCCAGGCCGCGCCAGGGAACGTGCCCGGGCAGCGCCTGAAGCTGGACAGCCAGGCATTCGGCCAGGTTCCGGCTGGCAACCCCGACTGGCTCGAAACTCTGAATTCGGCGAAGGACGGCGGCGACTTCTTCCCGGCTGACCAGAAGTTCCGGTGCAAGGCTGATCCGGATGGTGTCCAGGTCGTCGACCAGGTAGCCGGCATCGTCCAGGGCAAAGATGATGGCCCGGGCAATGGCCTCGTCGGTCTCCGTAAACGATGACAGGTTCAGTTGCCACAGCAGATGCTGGATCAGACTGTCTGCGGATTTGTCCTCGGCAAACTGGTCCAGGGAGTTTTCCGCCGGGCCGGCCGGGGAAAAGCCTTCGGGCAGGTCGGACCAGTCCTCGAAACTGTCGTCAAACTCGAATTCCTCCTTCCCTTCGGTGCTGTCGGTCGACTCCGGGGCTTCCTCGTCGGTCTCGGTGCCGGATTCTTCCTGCTCCAGCAGGGGATTGGATTCGAGCAGTTCGGTGATGTGGTCCTTGAGTTCAAGCCGATTGAGCTGCAGAAGCCGGATGGCCTGGCGCAACTGGGGGGCAAGCTTGAGCTTTTGTCCCAGGCGGAGCTGAAGTTTCGGACCGGCGTTCATGGGCCCATTCTAGTGTACCCCGCCGCTCATTCTGCAACTTTCAGCGAGTCGGAAAGCGCTTGGCTGCAAGGCAGGTCTCGCAGGGAATGGCCGTAGCCCTTTCCAAGAGACATAACGCCGCAGATGAGTGCTTTCCGGCTCGCCCTGAATGTTACAGAATGAGTGGCGGGGTTCACTGGCGCCGGGCGGGGGGATTGGGTTGAGCGGGACGGCTAGGGAGGAATTCCGGTGTTTTTGTTCAGAGCCTGAAATCCCGGCCCAGGTAGACGTTTCTTACATCCTCGTTGTCGAGGACCTGTGCCGGTGTGCCCTGGGTCATGACCTGGCCGTCGGAAATGATGTAGGCCCGGTCGCAGATGCCCAGGGTTTCGCGCACATTGTGGTCGGTGATCAGGATGCCGATGTCCCGTTCCTTGAGCTGGCGGACGATGCGCTGGATTTCGGTCACGGAGATCGGGTCGACACCGGCAAAGGGTTCGTCAAGCAGGACGAACCGGGGATTGGCCGCCAGGGCCCGGGCGATTTCCACCCGGCGACGCTCGCCTCCGGAAAGGCTCACGCCCATCTGGTCATGAAGGTGTTCGACATGCAGTTCGCTCATCAGCCGACCCAGTTCGGCTTCCCGTTCCGAGCGGTTCAGGTCCCGGCGCAATTCCAGGATGGCCAGAATGTTGTTGCGTACCGACAGCTTGCGAAAGATCGAAGCCTCCTGGGGCAGGTACCCCAGGCCCTTGCGGGCCCGCTGATGCATGTTGGCCCGCGTAATTTCGGCTCCGTCGAGCAGGATTTTTCCACCGTCGGCGGCCACCAGCCCCACGACCATGTAAAAACAGGTGGTTTTGCCTGCGCCGTTGGGACCGAGCAGGCCGACGATCTCACCCTGACGTACCTCCAGGCTTACCCCCCGGACGACTTCGCGGCCCCGGTAGCGCTTGACGAGTCCCTCGGTCTGAAGCATCGACTCAGTCATCCGACCGTTCGGCGTTGTCCTCTTCGGGGGTATCATCTTCGCCGTTGTCTTCCGCGGGTTCTTCTTCCCCGGTGACCCGGCGCGCCTGTCCGCTACCTGGTTCGATGACGTATCGCACCCGGCTTCCCTCCTCGGTACTGGTGGCCGAGAGGGTCTCGTTGTCCAGGTTGTAGGTCAGGATGTCGCCGGTCACATCCCCCTGGGGATGGCGGACGAAGGCATTGCCGGTAAACCGGATGGAATTGCTTTCGATGTCGAAGTTGATCTGACTGGCCTCACCGTTGACCTCCGTGCCGTCCTCCAGCCGATCCTTCCAGGTGCACGGCTCGCCGGTCAGTTCCAGTTCGGTCAAACGGTTTTCGGCGTAGCGCACCAGCCCGTTGTCGGCCCGTACTTCCATGGCGCCCCGGGTGATGATCACATCCCCGATCAGGCGGGTGAATCCGGTCCGGGTTTCGGTTTCCGAATCCCGGGCTTCCACGTTGATCTTTTCATCCGAAGATGCCTGGGCCGGATCAGGGGCTGCGATCAGCAGCACGAGCGTCCAGAGAAAAATGACCTTCCACATGATTACTCATCCTCACGGTTTCTTGGTCCAGCGACACCTTCAGACCACCAGCACGCAGTTCCGTGCCCGGCTGTTGCATGGTAACCGGATCGTCACTGGTGATGGTGCGTTCCTGGTGGTCGAGGAGGAAACGTTCTCCCCGGATATCGGTGCGTGGCCGATCCGGCTGTTCGGAATACAGTTGCACGTTACGCTCAAGCACCAGCCGGTCCCGCTGCCGGTCGATTCGCGCAAGCTCGGCATTGCCGTGCCAGGCATCGTCTTGCGGTCCGAAGCTGAAAACCGGCTGGTCGATGATCGCATCCCGGGTTCTCGGGTCGTGTTCCAGGCGGGGGCCGGAAACTTCCAGGCCGGGTTGGCCGGTTGCATCGGAAAACCGGGCGGTAAAGTTCTGGAGGACGTAATCAAAGCGGGTATCGAGTTCCGGCGGGGCAGGTGCCGGTTCGCCTGTGGTCAGCAGCCAGCGCAGGAGGAGCGCGGCAAGCAGCGCCACCAGGGCGCCGGTGACGATTCGGAATGTCACCGGAAGGACTCCCGGAAGCTGTCGAGCTGGTCTCGTGCCTGGAGGATCCGTTCGCACATTTCACGCACCGCCCCCCGGCCGGCACGGGCCTGGCTGACCCAGTCCACCCGGTCGCGAATCCAGGGGTCTGAATCGGCCGGGGCCAGACTCAGGCTGCTACGGGCCAGGACCGGCCAGTCGACCAGATCGTCGCCGGCATAGCTTGTCTGGTCGTCGGAAAGGCCGAGCCGGTCGAGGAGTTCGGAAAAGGCCGCTGATTTGTCCTCCCGGCCCTGGATGACATGTTCGAGTCCAAGTTCCCGGCCGCGATTGGTCACCAGGCGGGACTGGCGGGCGGTCAGCAGGGCCACCTGGATTCCCGCATTTTTCAGCGCCTTGAGCCCCAGGCCATCCCGGGAAAAGAAGGCCTTGGTCTCGATGCCTTCATCGGACAGGTAAAGCCGGCCGTCGGTGAGAACCCCGTCGACATCGAACACGGCCAGCTTCAGGCCGACCGCCCGTGCATCGAATTCGCTTGTCGCCAGGGGCATCTTCAGACCACCCGGGCCTGCAGCAGGTCCTGAAAGTTGAGGGCACCGACCAGTTGCCCGGCTTCATCGACTACCAGCAGGCCCTGGATGCGATGCTGCTCCATCATCTCGGCAGCCTCTGCGGCCAGGGCATCGGGACGAATGGTGCGGGGGCTGGCACTCATGACCTGGGAAACGGGTATGGATCGAAGGTCCCCGGTTTCCTCGATGGCCCGGCGCAGGTCGCCGTCGGTGAGAATGCCGGTAACCTGGCCGTTGGCGTTCTCGATGGCACACAGGCCCAGGCGGCTGCGGGTCATTTCGACCACCGCCTCGGCCACGGTATGATCCTGGCCAATGCGCGGAAGCCGGTCGCCTGCATGCATGACATCCCGGATGTGAACCAGCAGCCGCTTGCCCAGCCGGCCGCCGGGGTGGGAGCGGGCGAAATCGTCCACCGTAAAGCCCCGGGCTTCGAGCAGGGCAATGGCCAGTGCATCCCCCATGGCCAGCTGGGCACTGGATGATGCGGTGGGCGCCAGCCCGAGGGGGCAGGCTTCCCGGTCAACGGAGGTGTCCAGGTGGCAATCGGCATGCCGGGCCAGGGTGGAGTCCGGGTTGCCGGTCAGGGCGATCATGTGAACCCCCATTCGCTTGAACAGGGGCAGCAGTTCCAGCAGCTCCTCGGTCTCCCCGGAGTTCGACAGGGTCACGACCAGGTCTTCGGGCCGGATCATGCCCATGTCGCCGTGACTGGCCTCGGCCGGATGGACAAAAAAGGCCGGCGTTCCGGTCGATGCCAGGGTCGCAGCCAGCTTGTGACCAATGTGCCCGGATTTGCCCATGCCGGAAACGATCAGGTGGCCGCGGCATTCCAGGATCAATCTGCAGGCGGCGACAAACCGGTCGTTGATCCGGGATTTCAGCGCCCGGATGGCGTTGGACTCGATTTCGATGACTTCCCGGGCTATGGACTTGATGCGTTCGGAATTCATTGGCTGGAATTGTAACGGTTTCCGGCTATGCGCCTGAAATTCCCGATCTCCCGATCAGTTCCTGGTAGATAACCAGGCCCATGTAGCATGCAAAAACCCCGAAGAGAATGCCCCCGGTCAGGCGGGTGATATTGCCCCGGTACAGGGCAAAGATAAACAGCAGGCCGGTGGTCAGGAACATCACCGATACGTCCCGCCACAGGAGCATGGGCTCGATGGTCATGGGATGGACCAGCGCCGCGATGCCGAGAACGCCCAGCAGATTGAACATGTTCGAGCCGATGATATTGCCGATGGCCAGGTCGTCTTCCCGCTTGATGGCGCTGACCAGGGCAGCGGCCAGCTCCGGAAGGCTGGTACCCATCGCGACGATGGTCAGACCGATGACCGCCTCTGAAACCCCCAGCAATCCGGCGATGCTGACCGCGCCGGTAACCAGGATGTGCGAGCTTAGCGGCAGCAGTGCGAGTCCGACGGCCATCCAGGCGAGGGCATGGCGATTGGGCATTCCTTCGGGAATTTCGGCGGCCAGGCTTCGCGCCATGGGATCCCTGCGCCCCTTTTTCAGGCCCAGGACGACCATGCCGGCTGTAACCAGCATCAGGCACCCGGCCAGAATGGCACCGTCGATTCTCGACAGGTCCAGGTTCCACATCAGGGCCAGGGCGACCAGCATCACCAGGCCCAGCACGGGAAATTCCCGTCGCAGGGTGGCCGACTCGATTCTCAGCGGGTAGATGATTGCCGTCAGTCCCAGAATAAGGGCGACATTGTGAATGTTCGATCCGATCGCATTGCCGATGGCCAGGGAAGGATTGCCCTGCAGGGAGGCGGTGGCCGAGACCACCATTTCCGGTGCCGAGGTGCCAAATCCCACAATGGTCAGTCCCACGATCAGGGGAGAAATTCCCATGTTTCGGGCAAAGGCGGACGCCCCGGCGACCAGTCGGTCGGCCGCCCACACCAGCAGGATGAAGCCTGCAGCCAGTTGGAGCAGTGCAATCAGCAACGCGAAACATCCGTTGGATTGGGAAAACTCATCGGATTTCTATACCATTGGGCGCTCATTGGGGAGCCGGGGGAAACTAAACCGGCACCATCCCTGGAATCAAGTGCCAATCGATCCCGGCGATTGTCGAACTGCCGTTTTACCGACGAGCCTGACTCATGAACAGTGACAAGATCGAGAACCTGATCCGCAAAGCCATGCCGGAGGCACGCGTGGTTGTTGAAAGTGATGACAATGTCCATTTTCATGCCGTCGTGGAAAGTCCCCGGTTCGAGGGCAAGCGCAAACTCCAGTGCCACCGGGAGGTCTACGCCGCTCTCGGTTCCTTGATGGGCGGTGAAATTCATGCAATGTCGCTGGATACCCGCGTTCCTGATCCCGATTCCTGACCCGGAGTCGCCCTGATTTCGTCCAGTAGTTGGAGACACAATGGCCAGAATTCTAGTTAAAGGGGGTCATCGGCTTGATGGCGAGGTCAGGATTTCCGGGGCCAAGAACGCCGTCCTGCCCATGTTGATGGCAAGCCTGCTGACCGACAAACCGTGCTTCCTGCACAACGTTCCCCACCTCAAGGACGTTACCACCACCATTGAACTGCTTGCCCAGATGGGTGCGGAGATTGCCCTGGGGGACCGGCTGGGCATCCATATCAATACTCGTCCCGTGTCTCATCTCAAGGCCCCCTATGACCTGGTCAAGACCATGCGCGCCTCGATTCTTGTCCTCGGGCCGCTGCTGGCAAGGTTTGGCGAGGCCCGGGTTTCGCTTCCCGGTGGTTGTGCCATCGGTGCCCGTCCGGTCAACCTGCATATCAAGGGTCTGGAGCAACTCGGGGCGGAGGTCGACGTGGACAATGGCTACATAGTCGCCCGTGCCCGACAACTCAAGGGTGCCCGGGTGGTCATGGATACCGTTACCGTCACGGGAACGGAGAACATCATGATGGCCGCCTGCCTGGCTCGCGGCACAACGGTGATCGAAAACGCCGCCCAGGAGCCGGAGGTCGTGGATCTGGCCGAGTGCCTGAAAACCATGGGAGCGACGATCGAGGGAGCCGGTACCAACACGGTGACCATCCAGGGCAGGGATTCCCTGGAAGGGTTTGATTATTCCGTCCTGCCCGACCGGATCGAGACGGGCACGTTCCTGGTCGCCGCGGCCATGACCGGAGGCCGGGTCCATGTGCACAGGGCAGCTTCCCATTCCCTGGAAGCGGTCATCGAGAAGCTGCGGGAAACCGGAGCCCGGATCGAGACCGGCCCGGACTGGATCAGGCTGGATATGGAAGGCCGGCGACCGGAAGCGGTGAATGTGACAACCGCCCCCTATCCGGGTTTTCCAACGGACATGCAGGCCCAGTTCATGGCACTGAATACAGTGGCCCGGGGGACCGGGGTGATCCGCGAGACGATTTTTGAAAACCGCTTCCAGCATGCCGTGGAAATGCAGCGCCTGGGGGCGGATATTCGCCTGCAGGGCAATACCGCAGTGATTACCGGGGTCGAAGCGCTGAAGGGTGCGCCGCTGATGGCAACTGACCTGAGGGCTTCGGCCGGCCTTGTACTGGCCGGCCTGGTGGCACGTGGAGAGACGGTCATCGACCGGGTCTATCACATCGATCGGGGCTACGAGAACATCGAAGAGAAACTCCGCCAGCTCGGCGCCGACATCCGTCGCCTGCCGGCCGTCGAAGCCGCCTGAGCCGTCGTCGCCGGGATCAGCCGGCGGCGCCCATATCCTCCAGCGCCTGGCGGGCGGCACGGCCTGTCTGGCTGTCGGACTGGGCCGCGGTGCGGTAATGCTCAATGGCACGGCTGCGATTGCCGGCTTTACGTTCCACGTTACCCAGGTAGAAGTGTCCTTCGGCGGTAGGTATCAGTTCCAGGCTGCGGTTCAGGTCCTGTCTTGCCCCATCCAGGTTGTTCAGTTCTTCCCGGACCATGCCCCGTCGCAGGTGGTGATAAAACCAGCTTGAATCCCGCCGCAGGGCCTGGTTATAGGCCGACTCGGCATCGGCGAACTGACTCCGGCTGGCCAGGGCATCGCCCTTGAGTGCGTGAAAGATTGCCTCTGCGGGCTCCTGGCGGATCGCCTGGCGGGCATTTTCCAGGGCCTGCGTTGCATCCCCTCCTGCCAGGGCCTGGCGGCCTTCGTCGTGCAACCGGTAGGCTGGTTTAAGCTCAATGATGCGGGCGATCCGCTGCTGGTAGCGCTCCCGTCCGTAATCTCCCTCTGCACCCAGTTCCTGAAGGGTGCGCTTATTGTTTTCCACCCGTTCGGGGCTGGGCGGATGGGAGGAAAACAGGCCCTGGGCGAAGCCTGCGTCCCGCCCCTCGGACATCCGTACGAAGGTTTCCTGAAGGTCGACTGCTGCCTCCGGGTTGTAGCCGGCCCGATGCATGTAATGCATGCCGTAGAGGTCGGCTTCCCGCTCTGCATCCCGGCTGTAGCGAAGGGAAACGAGTTGGGCGCCGACCATGCCGCCGATCATGGCAACCCCGGCGTATCGTTCGTCGCCAGTGGCAATCCCCACGCCCACGGCACCGGCCAGGGCGGCACCGGTCATCAGGACCTGGCGGGACTGCATGGCGGCACTGTGGCGGGCAGCGGCGTGGACCACTTCATGGCCCAGCACGGCAGCCAGCTCGGCCTCGGAATTCATCTCGGTGAGCAGTCCCCGGTTGATGGCGATCTTGCCCCCAGGCAAGGCCCAGGCATTGGGGACGGAACTGTTCAGGACGGTGAATTCGTAGGGAAGCTCCCGGTCAGACTTTTCGGCCACGCGCTGGCCCACTTCCTGAACGTAGGCAATCAACTGCGGATCGGTGACATAGTCACCTCCCTGCATCTGTCGAAGGGGAGCGTAGTTGGCTTCGCCAACCTCCAGTTCCCACTGCTCGCCGACCAGACTCAGTTCCCGGTCCCCGGTGACTGGATTGACCGCACAGCCGGTGACGGCAGCGAGGAAGAAGATGGAGGCCGCGAGGCGCCGGATGGTCATCATTGAATATCTGGTCATTGGGGTTTTCCCGGGTGCAGGTTGCCTAAGTCAGGGTGAATACATAGACAGCTTAACCCATTGGTGCAAAACGGTATGTTCGGTAGGCGTGCCCCCGGTTCGAACCCCGCCCGGTGCTAATCGCACTGTTCGGGGGCTTCCAGGAGGCTGGTTTCAATGAGCCGGATGTCCAGGTCCTGCCGGCCATCCCTTTCCTGGAGAATGCGAACGGGCATGAAGTGAAAATCCGGGGCATGCCAGGAGTTGAATACGCGATCGGACCCTTCCCGAATCCGTTCCATTTGCCAGGCTCCCAGGCAGCCGGCGGGCAGGTTGATGTTGAAATAGCCCCGGTTCCTGAACGACTGGGTTTCGACCTCGTTGCGTTCAAGAACGTCGAAGGAGTATTCATCGGCAGCCAGGTCCTCCCGGGCCATGGCCAGGGCCAGGGCCAGGCGCAGGGTCAACGGATCAAGGGTGGACTCGGTCAGTTCCACATCCAGTTCCCCGTTGTGGTCCTCGCCACGGGCGGCAGAGGCCTCCCAGTCGAAGTCGGCCTCCCAGAACCGGTTGCGCCCCGGAAAGCGCGTGCTCTGTTCGTACCGGCTTGGCTTCAGGCCGTCGCTGGTGAATTGGAACTCCGCGGCCTCGTCGGCGGATGCCCGAAGCATCCGGGCCAGGGTGCTGGTTGCCTCGCTTTCGGTACTGTAGTGGAACCGGTCTCCATCGCGCTCGAGCCGGACATGGAGCTTGCCTATGGAACTGCCCCGGCGCAGGACTTCGTAGACCGCCGTATGTTCGGGAATCGGAAAGTTTGATCCGTTGTACTCATCCCCTGCTCTCGTCGGGGTGGCCCAGAGGATGGTGGTCAGCAGGGCGCCCAACACCAGGATCAAGGGGGCTGGCAAGTGGTTTTTCATCGACATAGACTTGTTCATCGCGCAGTTTGACTCGTTGCTGGCAAAAGAGTGCCACGGTTCGGACCAGCAATTCATGCTCCAGGGGAAGCAGGCGCCGGGCCAGTTCTTCCGGGGTCTGGCCGGGGTCGACGGCAAGCCGGACCTGGCTGATTACCGGGCCACCATCCAGTTCCGGGGTCACGAAGTGAACGCTGGCCCCGTGTTCGGTTTCCCCGGCTTCGAGCACACGCCTGTGGGTGTGCAGTCCCCGATAGGCGGGTAACAGGGAAGGGTGGATATTGATCATGTTTCCCGGGTAACGGGACACGAATTGCCGGTCGAGTACGCGCATGAACCCGGCCAGGACGATCAGGTCGGGTCGGCTGGAATCGATGGCAAGCGCAAGATCGTTCTCGAATGCTTCCCGGCTGGCAAATCCCTTTCGGTCGATGACTGCCGTATCCAGGCCGGCCCTGCGGGCCCGCTCCAGGCCGGCAGCTTCGGGCCGATCACACACCACGGCCCCGACCGCGGCCCGGATCCGGGACTCGCCGATGGCATCGACAAGGGCCTGCAGGTTGGTGCCCCGGCCGGATATCAGTACGGTCAGGGAAAGGGGGGCACTCACGCGCCCAGAAAGCGCACGCGGGGGGCCTTTTCTTCGTGGGGCACAACCCGCCCGATGATGGGAGCGTTTTCTCCCAGGGCAGCCTGGACCAGGGGTACATCGTCTTCGGCCACGATAAAGACGTAGCCGATGCCCATATTGAACGTCCGCCGCATTTCCCTGAGTTCGATGTCCCCCTCCTCGGCCAGCCAGTCAAAAACCGGGGGTACCGTCCATGCCCCCCCGTCGATCTCGATTCCCAGGCCTTCGGGAACCACGCGGATGATGTTTTCGGTCAATCCGCCACCGGTGATATGGGCCATCCCCTCTACCTTGCCGGTTTTCAGGGCACTTTCGACCTGGTCGGTATAAATGCGCGTTGGCGCCATCAGCGCATCGCCGAGCAGTTGCCCGCCCAGGTCCGCATCCAGCCTTGCGCTGGTGATTTCCAGTACCTTCCGGATCAGGGAATAGCCATTGCTGTGGGGGCCGCTTGAAGCGATGCCAAGCAGGCAGTGTTCGGCCTGGATGCTGCTGCCGTCAATAAGCGCTTCCCGTTCCAGGGCACCAACGGCAAAGCCTGCCAGGTCATACTCGCCGGGCGCGTATACGCCGGGCATTTCCGCAGTTTCACCACCTATCAGGGCGCAGCCGGCCTGCTTGCAGCCATCGGTGATCCCGCGGATCACGGCGGTGGCGGTATCCAGATCCAGTTCGCCGCAGGCAAAATAGTCGAGGAAAAACAGGGGTTCGGCACCCTGGACAATGATGTCATTGATGCACATGGCGACCAGGTCGATGCCGATGGTGTCGTGGCGTTGAAGTTTGCGCGCAAGCAAGAGCTTGGTGCCCACCCCATCGGTTCCCGAAACCAGAACCGGGTCGCGAAATCGTGTTCCAAGATGAAACAGGCCTCCGAAGCCGCCGAGGCTGGAAAGCTGCTCCTCACGCCGGGTCTGGGCTACAAGGGGCTTGATGCGCTCCACGAGGGCATTGCCTGCATCGATGTTGACGCCGGCGTCCCGATAACTCAGTCCGGTCTTGTTTTTCGTATTCATGCTGGACTCTATCCAATCAACTCTTGCGGTGATTGTAAAGGAAGCATTGATGAATATCGCCTGCACTAATTTTTCCCGGCATGCTCGACGTCGAAACCTGCGCGCCCGGCTGTGCTATCTTTCACGCGCTGTGAGAGTCCTGATCCCTACATTGATCCTGATCATGATCGGCTTGTCGCCGGGCACCGTGCCGGCGGCCCAGGATCTGTATACCGGCGAAGCCGTTGTCGAGCCCGGGCGGGCTGCCGATGCCCCGGCCTTTCGTGCAGCCCTCGGAGAGGTGCTGGTCAAGCTGACCGGCCAGCAGGCACTGGCCTCCGATCCGGCACTCATGGCCGCAGCCGGCGCGCCGGAGTCCCTTCAGGTGGGTTACCAGTTTCGGGAACACTCCTTGCCCATGCGCGATGACGATGCGTTGAAGGAGCGTCGCCTGGTTGTCGAGTTTGATCCGGATTCGATCAACGATCTGCTGGCTGACCGGCAGATTCCCCGCTGGGGCGTGGAACGTCCCGATATTCTGATCTGGACCGTATTTGAAACCCGGGATGGCCGGGTGGAATTCGGCGAGTCGGAGTCCGGCTGGCTCGAGCCCCACCTGGAAGAAGTCGGTCGTCGCCGGGGCCTTTCCCTGATCAGCCCCTTGTACGACGGGATGGATCGTTCGCTGGCCAGCACGGAGGATATCCGGGGCGGCTTCAGCGAACAGCTTGTCGACTCCCTGCCCCGATACGGCGCCGATGCGCTGGTCCTGGTGGACTTCCGGGAGATGGATCCGGGCTGGGTTTCAAGCTGGGTCATCCGGCTTGGTCGTCAGGAAGAGCGATTTGTACTGCGTGACGATGACCCCGAGCCGATGCTTGCCGAGGGCATATCGAAACTGGCGGATTTTCTGGCTCGCCGTTTCGCCACGGTTCGCATGGCCGACCCAAGTCGCCAGCAACTGACCGTAAGCGGTGTTCGAGGCCCGGCTCATTTTGCCGAAGTCCTGCGCTATCTCAATGGCCTGAGCCTGGTGGATGCCGTTCATATCCGCCGGGCACGGGATGATCGGCTGGAGTTCGAACTCGAACTCAATTCCAGCGGGCTCGAGGATGTGCTTGGCCTCGGGGACCTGCTGGAATACCAGGGCACGGATGCCGTCGGTGGGCTGAGTTACCGACTGCAGTGGTGAACCCGGCGATCATACCCAACGCCCTGACCGTGGGCCGCATGTTTACCGTGCCGCCCCTGGTGTGGTTGTTGCTGCAGGGTTACTACGGCTGGGCGCTGGGGCTCGTGATTGCCGCCAGTCTTTCCGACCTGCTCGATGGCTGGCTGGCCCGGCGATTCGGGTGGAAGAGCCGGTTTGGCGGTTATGCCGATCCCCTGGCTGACAAGATGCTCATGGTCGCCAGCTACCTCACCCTGGCCGCGCTGGGTTACTTACCCTGGTGGCTGGTTGCACTTGTCCTTCTGCGGGATCTGGTAATCGTGATCGGCGGGCTGATCTATCACTGGGCGTTCGAGCCGGTGGTCGCCGCACCGACCCAGTTGTCCCGGTTCAATACGGTCTGCCAGGTGGTGCTGGTCTGGTATGTGATGATTGCCCTGGCGGGCCTGCCCCTGCCCACCGGCCCGGTGCCGGTGCTGATCGGGCTGGTGGCTGTCATGGCGGTCGTGACACTGGTTCAGTATGTGTGGATCTGGAGTTTCAAGGCGGTGGAAGTCTCCAGGGCTCGCAAGGCATCCGACTGAGCCCATGGAAAGCTACCAGTTGGCGCTGGACCTGGCCCCGCCGAGACGCCTTCATTTTTCCAACTTTCTTTATACCGACTGCCGTGCGGCGGTGGAAACCTTGCGCCGAGGTTTGGAACCCGGGGCCTGGTACTTCGTCGCCGGCCCGGCCGGATGCGGCAAGACCCACCTTGCAGCGGCCGTTTTCAACCAGGCCCTGGAAGCCGGTCAGCAGGCCCAGTTTCTGCCCGCAGCGCGGCTCGAGAGGGCTACCCTCCAGGCAATGCTCGAGTCCGTATCCTGCCCGCTGCTGGTGCTCGATGACGTGGACAGGCTGGCTGGAGACCAGTCATTGGAAGAAGTGCTTTTCCATGCCTTGAATCGCTGGAAGGCCGACCGGCTGACCCTGGTGATGACCGGTACCGGCCGGAACAACTTCCAGCTTCCGGACCTGAAATCCCGGCTTGGGGCAGCCACCCGGCTGACGCTCAAGCTGCCCGACGAGGCCCTGCGCCGGCGCATCCTGGAACAGATGGCCGGAGAACTGGAAATGGATCTGCGTCCCCGTGCCCTGGACTACCTGCTTACCCATGGCCCGCGCAATCTTCGTGAGCTGTCCGGGTTGATGGAGACCCTGCGGGGCCGTGCCCTTGGGCAGCGCCGCGGGATCACGGTCCCACTGATCAAGGAAGTGACCGGCCAGTGACCGGTTGGTTCGCCTAATCCAGGTAGAGCTTTTGCTCCATTTCCACGCCCTGTTCGGTCAGCCGTATCACCATCCAGGTCCTGCGAATGGCTTCGGCCATGTCCATCGAGCTTTGCATCTGCTCTTCCATCAGATCCCTGTGCTCGGCCAACTCGTCGTTGTTTTCGAAGTCCTCCATCAGGGGCGTCATGTACTTTTGCATGAGCTCGGCATAGGCTTTCGTGTCGTAGCCAAGGCCGAACAGGGTTCCCCCTTCCCCCTTGCCCCGGGCCAGGTAGTCCTTGAGTCTGCCCGCATCGGCTTCGGAAAATGCAAGGCCGATGGACTCGTCGGACATGGCGATATACAGGTCCAGGCCTTCGGCTTCCTCTGCCGGGATGATGCCCGGAGGCAGGGCCACGGGATCACCACCGGGTCGTACCTCGAGGGCCGCAAGTTCCGGTGAAAACATCTCGGCCATACCGAAAAGGAGCTGGGGATTTCGCATGTGCAGGGCAAATACGCCCCGTAGCTGGTCAACCTTCCCGTCTTCCATGTCCAGTTCGTCGAGCTGGATCCGAAAGCCGTGGATATTGGTGACAATCGGCGGAATGGGTCGGTTGACCGTCGTGCGCCATTCGTCCAGGTTTTCCCGGATGTAGGCAAAGGTTTCGCATTCCGGGGGATTTTCGGCCAGCCGGTCCAGGGTGGATCGGAGGAAATCCCGCAGCGCGACCAGGTCCAGAGCCATCCCGGCATTGATTACCCCGTCGTCGGATTCGGCAATGTCCACCGGCGCCTCGGCAATCTGCGCCAGGTCGCCGGCAAATGCCTCGTCAACGACCAGGCGCAGGTGAGAAGTCAGGGATGCGCCGTCCATCTGCTTGTAGCCAGTCACCATACGGGGCATGAAGCCGGCAAGGGCTTCATATTCGGCACTGCAGGCGGCGCTGATCTCATCCAGGTCCAGACCCACGGCCGAACGGAACTGGTCCATTTCCCCGCCCGGGTCGCTCAGCAGCCGCGATACCATGCCCTGGATGTCGAAAAAGCCCGAACCGTACGGCAGGTAGTCGTGATCCCGGTTGAACTCGGCCAGGCGGGTGGCCGTGAATGCATCGTCGGGTAACTCGGTGCCCAGAATGGACCCGATCAGCCCGTCTTCCATGCCTGCAGGCATCAGGCTGATGATCAACTGGTCTTCCACGGTGGCCATTACGGCGACGATTTCGTCCAGTTCGAAGTGGAAATACTCGAGTTCGGCATGGGTGCGGCGTGGCAATGAACCTTCTGCACGGTCCTCGATTCGTTCAAGGGCCTGGACAAAGGCCTCGCTGTCCCGGAGGCCTGCACGGATCACCGGAACCGGCCCGAGCCCGTAAGCAGCATAATGGGTGTTGATGTCCAGCCCGATTTCCCGCATGCCTTCCCGGTTGAAGCGTCCTTCAAATTCCTCGGCCACGGCCCGGATCCAGCCGGCTTCGTCCTCTTCGGCAGCGGCTTCCTGAAGCGTTTTCAGGGAATGATCGAAGGAATCGGAGTAGGCCTCCATCATTCGCCACAGGCTTTCTTCCGTCTCCGAAGGCAGCCGCTGCAGATTGGCAAGCAGGTAGGGGGTATCGGCGGGAACGTGTTCGAGCAGTTCAACCGGGTCGGTTGCATCGTCGGTCACATCTTCCCGCCCGCAGGCCGAAACAAGCAGGGTGGTCAGCCCAAGGGCAACGACTGGAGCCAGCATTTTCCGGATCATTGGAGACATCCTCTTGGAGAGTCAGAGTTATGAGACACCATTGCGCCCCTTCTGGCAATGGGTCGAAAGTAACAAGACTACCCTATCTCGCCAAGAATTCCGGCAAGTCTTTCAACGGCCGGGCCCGCCCCGTCCCGGTCGGCAAAGACCAGGAACAGCTCCACGCTGCGTCTTGCGCCTTCGCGAAGGGGCAGGGGCTTGAGTTTTCCGGCCTCGATCAGGGGACCGATTTGTGCCTGCGGAAGCCAGGCAAAACCCAGGCCCCGGCTGACCGCGGCAATGGATGTGCTGGTATGGGTGACGGTCCAGCGCTGGTGGGCTTCCAGCCAGCCGGCGGACTTGCGCTCGCCGGTGCCCGAATCCCGGACCACCAGTTGCCGGTGGGACTCCAGATCGCGCCAGGTCAGCGTCCGGTCAAGTTGATGAAGCGGATGCCGGGGATGGGCGACAGCCTGCAACCAGACCCGATGGACCGGTTCCCCGAGAAAACCCCGGGGAATCCAGGGTGCAATGGCCAGGTCGGCCTGACCCTTTAGCAGCGCCTCCTCTGCCCCGGAAAGCACCGACTCGATCAGCTCGACCCGGGTGACCGGACAGGATCGGGCAAATCGGTCCAGGGCATCGAGCAACTGCTCGGGAGGGTAGAGGGTTTCTACAGCCAGCGAGATCCCCGCCTCGAAGCCCCCGGCTGTATCCCGGGCCAGTTCCTCCAGCCGTCGGGCATCCTGGAGCAGCACCCGGGCCCGCCGATAAACCAGCCGGCCAGACTCAGTAAGAACCGCCTTGCGCCCCTGTTGTTCGAACAGCCGGACGCCGAGGACTTCCTGCAGGTTCAGTACCGCATGGGAGACCGCTGACTGGCTCTTGTTGAGCCGCCTTGCGGCGGCAGCAAAGGTACCGGCGCGGACCACACCTTCGAAGGCACGCCATTGTTCAAGGGTCGCTTTCATATCAATAATTCAGATCAATTAGAGCAAAAAATTGAGCTTTTAATCTTTTCGATAGATTGCTTTAATTGAACCCAACAAGCAAGCCCGGTTTCGATCGGGCCAACGGCAACAGGAATATTGAGGAGTAACAGCATGAAATTAATGAGAATCGATTCGAGCATCACCGGGGCCGCCAGCGCATCCCGGGAATTGACCGACAGCTTCACCCGGGCCTGGCTGGGCACGGCACCGGCTACCCGGGTCATCAGCCGGGATGTGGGCCAGATCCCGGTCCCCCACCTGGATGGTCAGCGCCTGGCTGCGCTGGCTGCAGACGGCAGGGATCCCACCCCGGACCAGGAGCAGGTCATCGATGACAGCGAGCGGTTCATTTCCGAGCTTGAACAGGCCGATGCGCTCGTTGTCGGAATGCCCATGTACAACTTCCATGCACCCAGCGGATTCAAGGCCTGGTTCGATCATGTGGCCCGGGCCGGGCGGACCTTCAACTACACCGCCAGCGGTCCGGTGGGTCTGCTGAAAGACCGCCCTGTGCATATCCTGGCCACCCGGGGCGGGGTCCACGAAGGCGCCGACAGCGACCTTCAGACTCCCTGGCTGGAACAGACCTTCGCGCTGCTCGGAATTCGGGATCTTCGATTTGTCTACGCCGAAGGGCTGAACCTTTCCGACATGGATCGAAAGCGTGCCATGAACCGGGCCCGGGTGCTGGTCGAGTCGGCGGCCATGACCGGTGCCGAGTGCCTGCTGGAAGACGAGCGGATCCGGCGGGAGGCCATATGAGTACTCGTGCCGTCGAACGGATCATTCCGGCGGTCAAGGCCTCCGACGGCGCCGGCGTTCGCCTGATGCGCAGCCTGGGTCAGAGTCCCCATACCCGGCTGGATCCTTTTCTGATGTTCGATGAGTTCGGCTCCGACCAGCCGGAGGATTACCGGGGTGGTTTTCCGCCCCATCCCCACCGGGGGTTCGAGACGGTTACCTACATGATGGCCGGGCGAATGCGCCACCGGGATCACATGGATAACGAAGGTATCATCGGCCCTGGCGATGTGCAGTGGATGACCGCCGGACGCGGGGTGATCCACGAGGAAATGCCCGAGCAGGAAGAAGGCTTGATGCGCGGGTTCCAGCTGTGGATCAATCTGCCGGCCGCCGAGAAGATGAAGCCGGCCGCCTACCGGGATATCCCCGCCGGCCAGATTCCCCGGGCAAGCCCGGCTCCGGGTGTGGAGGTTCGCATCATCGCCGGGCAGATCGAGGTTGCTGGAACCCCGGTGACCGGTCCGATCCACGGGTTGAGCACCGACCCGCTGTACCTGGACATCGAGCTGGGCGCGGATGCCGGCTTCACCCTGCCCCTGGCCGATGAGCGAAACGCATTCGTCTATCCGTTCGACGGCAACGTCCGGGTCGGGGATTCACACCTGGATCGCCGGCACCTGGGTATCCTGGGATCCGGTGGGGAGTTGTCCCTGAAGGCCGGTCCCGACGGAGCACGGGTGCTGCTGCTGGCAGCCCGCCCGATCGGCGAGCCCGTGGCCCAGTGGGGCCCCTTCGTGATGAACAACCGGGAAGAGATTGAACAGGCCCTGGCCGACTATCGTGCCGGAACCCTGGCCGAGCCGGCCTGAGTGAACACAAACCGATTCTAAGGAGCAGAAGATCATGAGCAGGATTCTCGTCGTTTACTACAGCATGTACGGCCATGTGGAAACCATGGCCAACGCGATTGCAGAAGGAGTGCGCACCGTGGACGGGGCCGAGGTCACCGTCAAGCGGGTTCCTGAACTGATGCCTGAAGACGTGGCCCGCAAGGCCGGGGCCAAGCTGGACCAGCCGGCACCGGAGGCCAGTCCCTCGGAGCTGGCCGACTACGATGCGGTCATCTTCGGCACACCCACACGGTTTGGCAACATGTGTGCCCAGATGCGCAATTTTCTTGATCAGACCGGCAAGCAATGGGCCGAAGGATCCCTGATCGGCAAGGTCGGCAGCGTATTTACCTCCACGGCAACCCAGCATGGCGGTCAGGAGACCACCATTACCTCATTCCACACCACCCTCCTGCACCACGGGATGGTCATCGTGGGTGTCCCGTATTCCTGCAAGGGCCTTACGGAAATGGGAGAGATCACCGGTGGCTCACCCTACGGGGCCAGCACACTGGCCGACGGCGACGGGAGCCGGCAGCCCTCGGACAATGAGCTGGAGATCGCACGCTTCCAGGGCCGACACGTGGCTGAACTGGCCGGCAGGCTGGCCCGGGACTGACCGGGCCGTAGCCGGGGTCCTGGCCGGGACCGGCCTGCTTGCCTGGCAGGTCTGATAAAGTTCGGATGGATCAGGATAGTCATGCAGGAGGTGCCATGAGCCGGCATTTTGAAAACGCCCCGGGGCTGTGCGAAACCCCGGACCCGGCGACCCGGGATTACGTATTCAACCAGACGATGCTTCGGATCAAGAATCCGGAAACGAGCCTGGACTTCTATACCCGAATCCTGGGCATGCGCCTCGTGCGCAAGATGGATTTTCCCGAAATGCAGTTCACCCTGTATTTCCTGGCCTGGCTTTCCGACGACCAGGCCGGTGATGTACCCGGAGACGATGCCCGGCGGAGCACCTGGACGTTCAGCCGGGAGGCCATGCTGGAGCTGACCCATAACTGGGGAAGCGAGAACGATCCGGATCTGTCTTACCACGATGGCAATTCCGAACCCCAGGGGTTCGGGCATATCGGGGTCGCTGTTCCTGATGTGTACGCTGCAGCCGAACGCTTCGAAAAACTGGGCGTGGAATTCGTCAAGCGGCCCGATGACGGGAAGATGAAAGGGCTGGCGTTCATCCGGGATCCCGATGGCTACTGGATCGAGGTCCTGCAGCCGGACATGCTGGAAAAGCAGGGCAGGTGATCAGGGGACTGGCCGGGCTGGGTGCCGGCATCCTGCTGGTACTTGCCTTCCCGGTTCTCCTGTACCAGGCCCGGCAACTCAAGACCTCCATCCCCCGCCTGCCCGAGGCCGGCGGGCCTCGCTCCGGCCGGATCGATGGCAGGGAGCCGGTGCTGAGACTGCATATCCTGGGTGAATCCCCGGCCGCCGGGGTGGGGGTCGAGCGCATGGAAGACTCCCTGGGCCCCCGGATGGCCCGGGAACTGGCTGCACGGAATGGGCGGGCGGTTCAATGGCAGGTTATTGCCGCCAACGGGCGCACTGCAGCCGCCCTGGCCGTCCACGATGTGGCCGGGATGGAGGATGCTCCCGCCGACCTGGTGGTCATCGCCCTGGGGGTCAATGACAGTCTGCATTTCCATTCCGCCCGCCGCTGGATCCGGAGCCTTGAAGTCCTGATCGGAATGGTTCGTCGTCGCTGCGGACGGGAAGTCCCGATACTGGTCACGCCAGTTCCGGACCTGGAACGTTTTCCGGCCCTGCCCGCGCCCCTGCGAACAGTCCTCGGACTCAAGGCCCGGGCCCTGGACCAGGCCCTGACCCGACGCCTGTCTGACATGCCCCATGTATTCCGGCCATCTGTGGAACTCGGCGGTGACAGCCCGGAATTCTTTGCCCGCGACGGGTTTCATCCGGGGCCCGCCGGACACCGGGAGTGGGGCCGACGCCTGGCTGTGGCAGCGGTCGATTGGCTGGGCGAAGAATCGGCTCCGGTGGAGGCTTCCGGCAAGGCGGACCGGGTCTGACAGCGGTTCGGGTATCCTGACAGGTGAATTCCAAGACCCGTGAGCAACAACACCATGCCCCTGTGGTTCCGGTTGCTGTACCTGGCCTTCGTGGCCGTCCAGGTCCCCGTCTACATCCTGGAATACCCGCTGGTCAATTTCCTGTGGTTTTCCAACATTGCCCTGCTGGCCGGGCTGATCGCCGCCTGGCTTCGAAGTGCCCTGCTGGCCAGCATGATGCTGGTCTCCGTGGGGCTGATCGAAATGGGCTGGGTAGTGGATTTCCTGCTCGGACTGGCCCTGGGTGGTCAGCCACCGTTCGGAATGGTCGGGTACATGTTCGATCCGGAAATCCCCCTGCACGTGCGGGGCTTGTCCCTTTATCACCTTTTTCTGCCGTTCGCCCTCTGGTGGATGGCATGGCGCCTGGGCTATGACCGGCGAGCCTTTCGGGTCTGGCTGCCCACGGGATGGGTGGTTTTCCTGTTGACCCGTCTGCTGGTCTCCGACGAGGAAAACGTCAACTGGGTACTCATGTCGCCATGGCACGAGACGGGCGATGTCCAGGGCTGGCCCTGGCTTGTGGTATTGCTGGCGGCCGCCGGGGTGGCCTGGTGGCTGACCCATCGGCTGGTGGACCGGCTGATCCGGCACACACCGGAGGATGCCGAGCCACCAGGCTGACTACGGGCCGGTCGGGAGGGGGATTTACCGGGCCAGCTTGCGCCACAGCCAGCCG
>SLIZ01000061.1 GCA_007135395.1 Wenzhouxiangellaceae bacterium
GCCCCGGAACAGCCAGATGTCGCTGGTCTGGCCTTCCTGGAAGGTGCTGTGGACCACCGCAATCCGACCCTGGTCATCCGTTGCAAGCTTGTTCATGAGCAGCCCCTGGCGTCCGCCATTGTCCGCCCCGTCGGTACCGTTCGGGTCCGGAAGCCGGGCCGGGTCGGAAAAGCTCGTCCCCCCGTCCGTGGAATGGGCAAAGCCCAGGCCACGGGGGCGGGCTCCCCTGTCGGGAAATGCCTCCCAGGCCACAAGCAGGTGCTCACCCGAGATGATCGGGTGGGGAAACGCGGCTCCTGTCTGGCCGGAAAGAACCGTCGGGGAATCGGTTTCCGGAGAGCCGTCCCTGATGGTCGTATGGACGACCTGGTAGCTGCCTGTCGGCCCCTCGGGTGCCCTGGACCAGACCAGGTGCAAGTCCCCGTTTTCGTCGGTGGCCAGCCTGGGCGCATCGGCGTGACCGGAATCGCCATGGATCGTTTGCGGCTCCCCGAATTCCAGGCTGCCGGGCTCGGTGCTGGCCAGGCGGATATCTGCCTCCGGGTCCTCACCCACCGTCCAGGCAAGATGCATTGCACCGTCAGCCAGGGCAAGGCTGGGGCCCCGGGCCGGGCTGCGGGGATCGTCGACGACCGTCCGGGGCTCGCTGAATGATGTCCCGCCGTCTTCGGAGACGCTGACCCGAAGTGCACCCTCGTACTCCGACCAGGCGGCAACCAGGGTGCCATCGTCGCCCAGGGCCAGGTCCAGGCTGCCATTGCTCCACCGTTCCCGGCTCAGTCGGCCCTTGCCGGCACCGGCGGGGGTGTCGGACAGATTGACCGGCTCGGAGAAGGTTTCGCCACCATCTCTGGAACAGGCATAAAGTATTTCCCCGCCATGGGAGCCCCCGGTAAACAGGATTTCCTGCCACAGGACGTGGACCCGTCGGCCTTCGTCATCCACGGCCAGCCGGGGCAGCCAGGAAAAGGTATCCGGGCTTCCCGACACGTTGGCTGGCTCTTCCAGCATCGGTGTGCCGTCGGGATCGAACACCTGGAGATAGACGTCCTGTCCGGCCTGATCGGCCCAGGCGGTGAATATCCGTCCGCCTTTGGTCATTGCCACGGTGGGGTCATCGACGTAGCGGAAATCCGAATCGTTCATGCGCCAGGGCCCCTGGTAGGCCTCTCCGGAGGCGACCCGGATCGGGGATTCCCATTCGATTCCCGTGGAATCCGGAGCATTGCCGGAATTCGTCTCTCCCGGCGCTGCACTGCCCTGGCAGGCACCCAGCATTATTCCGATGAGCAAGTACAAAAGGATTCGCATGGCAACTCCCGACAGCTTCGGTCTGTTGGTTCCGACAACCGGAGCCGGGCCGGAATTCAGCGCCGGCGGGACGGTTTGACTCTTCCCGGGTGCCGGCAAACAGCCGGTCAGGTTCCGCAAAAGGTCTGGTAGACCCGTTCATGGGGCTCCGGCGGGCGGGCAAAATCGTCCTTTCCGGGCTGGTCGGTGAACGGGCGGGCGAGTACCTGGCGCAGTTCGTTGAACAGGGAATAGTCACTGGACTCGACCGCGCCGGAAATGGCCTGTTCGATCAGGTGATTCCTTGGAATGAAAGCCGGGCTGGCCGCACGCATGGCATCGCCCCGGCGGGTGTCTTCCACGGCTTCCCGGGCAAGGCGCCGGCGCCAGGATTGAAGCCATTCATCGGCCAGTTCCGGACGATTCAGCTCGGCCCTGAACGCCCCGGCCCGATCATCGTCCGGGGCATCGGCGAGGGCTCGAAAGGCATTTGTGAAGTCCGCCGAGCTCCGGTGCAAAAGGTCCAGCAGTTCGTCGACCATTCCGGCATCACCCGGCTCTTCGGTGGTCAGGCCCAGTTTCCTGCGCATGCCGGCAAGCCAATGTGCCTGGAAGCGATCCGGAAAGGTTTCCAGTACCCGGTTGGCCTCGGTGGGCGCATCGAGGCCGTCTTCATCCATGACTCCGACCAGGCTCTCGGCCAGCCGCGCAAGGTTCCACTGGGCAATAGGTGCCTGGTTGGCCCAGGCGTACCGGCCCTGGTGGTCGATGGAACTGAATACCGTGGCCGGGTCGAACCGGTCCATGAAAGCGCAGGGTCCGTAGTCAATCGTTTCCCCGGCGATACTCATGTTGTCGGTGTTCATGACCCCGTGGATGAAGCCGGTCTGCATCCAGCGGGCCACCAGGCTTGCCTGGCGCTCCAGGACGGCCTCAAGGAGGGCAAGCCAGGGGGAAGCCTGGTTACATTGCGGGTAATGGCGATCGATCACGTAGCGGCCGAGCGTCCGGACTGCCTGGTTATCGCCCCGGGCGGCAAAATACTGGAAGGTGCCGACCCGGACGTGACTGGCTGCCGTCCGGGTGAGAATTGCGCCGGGAAGGGGGCGGTCCCGGTAGACGGTTTGTCCGGTAGTAACCGCGGCCAGGGCGCGGGTGGTGGGAATGCCCAGGGCATGCATGGCTTCGCTGACCAGGTATTCGCGCAGTACCGGCCCCAGAGCGGAGCGACCATCGCCGGCCCGGGAAAATGGCGTCGGTCCGCTGCCTTTCAACTGAATGTCCCGGCGCCGGTCCTGCCGGTCGATGACTTCACCCAGGAGGATTGCCCGCCCGTCACCGAGCCGGGGCACGAAATGGCCGAACTGGTGGCCGGCATAGGCCATGGCCAGGGGTTGGGCACCGTCGGGGACCCGGTTGCCGGAAAATATCTTCAGGCCATCGTCTTGCCCCAGCCGGTGGGCATCGAGGCCCAGGGATTCGGCCATGGATTCATTGAATGCAATCCAGCCTGGTTCCGGTACCGGTTCCGGTTCCTGACGGGCAAAAAAGGCCTCTGGCAGGCGGGCGTAGGTGTTGTCGAATCGGAAAGGGGCCGACATGGAGCCTCTAAGGCATCAAATGGATACACGTTAACATTGCCCGGGCAGGCGGAAATTCACCTTATCCCGTCGGGCTTGTTGCTCCGGGGTCCAGTCGCAGCAGGTATTCCTGCATCCCGTTGCCAAGCAGCATGGCCTGCTCGACCTTCCAGCCTGGCATGAACTTCAACAGGGATTTCGGGGCGTAACGGGGAGCCGGCCGTTCCTGGCCGGAGTGGCTTTCCATGAGCAGATGGCCGGGGCCGTCCGGGTCCCAGCAAGTCGGCCTTGCCGGCATGCCGGGGCTTGAGTAGTAAATCATGGCATGGACCAGAACCCGGGTGTTGCTTCGATGGCCCAGCGCATTCATCAGGGCGACAA
>SLIZ01000073.1 GCA_007135395.1 Wenzhouxiangellaceae bacterium
GAGCCTGTTCGTCAGGAGAATCTGCAGGAAAAAATGAACTCGAAATTTTCCTTAAGATCGGCTCGATCAAGGGTGAGGCCGACGTGGTCGGCTTCGAGGACCAGATCGAGGTGGTCGGTATCTCCTGGGGCGTCAATCAGAGCGGCGGCAGGCCGAGCCAGGCCGGAAAAGAATCGTCCCGACCCAGCGTGCGGGACCTTGTGATCTACAAGTATGTCGATGCGGCAACCCCGATCCTCTGGGCCGATTGTTGCACTGCCAAGATTATTCCCAAGGCCAGGCTGACCTTTCGCAAGGCCGGCGGTCCTGATGCCGTGGATTTTTTCAAGATCGACCTGAAAGACGTGATTGTCTCCGATGTCCAGACCGACAATCTGCCCGGCGAACACCGGATGATCGAGGCGGTATCCCTGAATTTCGCCGAATTCGAGATGGAATACAGCCCCCAGGCACAGGACGGTTCGGCCGGCGCAACGATCAACAGCGGTTACAGCATCGAGACTAACCGACCGATCTGACCGGGCCCGGGCTCGACTGGTCTCCTGCCCGGTGCTTCAAATTGGCATCCGTTGCCCTCATATGGTCAACTGTCGGGCACACAACCCCGAGCCATTGACCGGGCCATCGGCCGGAGGCCAACCTGAGCATGAACAGCGCAATCCCCGAGACCGAATCCGGCGGGATCCGGATTCAACGCCGGGCAGACCGGGAAGCCCTGGAAGACCAGACGCTTTCTCCCCTGGCCACCCGGTCTTCCGCCAGCCGAGGTCGGGAGACCGAGGAAGAACCGGACGCCTACCGAACCGCCTTCGAGGTAGACCGGGACCGGGTGCTCCATTCCAAGGCCTTCCGGCGGCTCAAGCACAAGACCCAGGTATTCATCAACCCGGAGGGCGACCACTTTGTCACCCGCATGAGCCACGTGCTCCAGGTCACCCAGATCGGCCGGGCGCTGGCCCGGGCGCTGGGGCTCAACGAGACCCTGACCGAGGCCATTTGTCTGGCCCACGACTGTGGCCACACACCCTTCGGTCACACCGGCGAGGCCGCACTTTCCGACTACATCGACGACGGCCAGTGGCTGCATTCCGAGCAGGGTGTTCGCATTTTCCGGATTCTCGAGCCGCGCAACCTGAGCTGGGAAGTTCTCGACGGCATTCGGGCCCACACCTGGCGCATCCAGCCGCCACCGCATACCCCGGAAGGCTGGGTGTGCCGCTATGCCGACCGCATTGCCTATCTTTCCCACGACCTGCTGGACGCCCTTCGGGCCGGCGTGATTACCGTCGAGGACCTGCCGGCGTCCGTGGTCGAGGTCCTGGGCAAACCCACCGGGTCAACCTGGATCAACCGGATGATCCACGCGGTCATCGACGAGACCGCCCGCCGGGGCAAGGTCACCATGCAAGCCGATGTCCTGCTGGCCATGCGGGAATTCCGGGAATTCATGTTCGAACGGGTCTACCAGCGGCCGGAAGCCGAGGCCCAGGCCGAAAAGGCCCGGGGGGTCATCCACAGCCTGGTCGATTACCTGGTTGCTCATCCGGACCAGATCCCCGACAGCTACCGCATTCCCGAAGCACCTCCGCTCATCCAGGCCCTGGATCATGTGGCCGGGATGACCGACCGGTACGCCTTGAGTCTGCACGACCGGCTGTTTCGACCAACCGGACTGGTATGAATCCGATCCACCGATGCGGGTTGGACACCATTGGCCCGGTGGGAGACAATAACTTCAATGACTACAGAACAAACTGCCGCTGCAGCGGCCCTGCTGACCGGAATCGACCAGCACCTGGACCGGCTCGGGCACCTGGAAGAGCTCACCGAGGCTCGCTACCACGAAACTCACGATGTTTTCGAAAGCCAGAGCAATCAGCGGGCGCTGATCCTGGACTGGTTCGAAAACTGGGCCGGTTCCGTTGCCTGGCGCGGGGACCGGGCGGCTCGCATACTCAGCGTCGGTTGCGGCAGCGGCACCCTGGATTCCGAAATCACCGACCGGCTGGACCGCCTGACCCCGGCCCTGGAACTGACCGGTGTTGACCCCAACCCCCGCCACACCCGGGCCTTTGTTGAACGCCTGAAACCCCGGGTGGAAAAAGTGCACGCGGCCACCTGTCCATTCGAGGATTTCCAGGCCGAGGCGTCGTTCGACCTGATCTACTTTGCCCACTCCCTGTACTATCTCGAGGAACTGGAAGCGGCCCTGGACAAGGCCCTGGAGTTATTGCTTCCCGGCGGCTGGCTGGTCATCCTCCAGGCCCCGAATGGTGCCCTGAACCAGCTTGCCCACCGCCTGTGGAAAAAGCAGTGGAACCGGAGTGCCTGGTACAGCGACGACATCGAGACGATACTGGCAAATCGCTCGGATTCATTTCGAATCCAGCGCCTTGATGCCCGGGTGGATGTCACTACCTGCCTGGATGTCAACAGCGGGCACGGCCGCAAGGTGCTGGACTTTCTGGTCCAGGCAGACACGGCCGGTTTTTCCCCGGCACTCCAGTCCCTTCTCAGAAAGAAGCTCGAATTGATTTCCGAATACCGGGACGGTCGATACCTGGCACCCCATCCGGTCGATGCCATCGTTTACGAAAAGGAGTAAGTAGCCTTGAAAAGCGGACTCGAGGCGGTGCTGGAGTTGCTTGAACTGGAGCGGCTGGAGGACAACCTGTTTCGCGGCGAAAGCCGGGATATCGGCTCTCCCCAGGTTTTCGGCGGGCAGATTCTCGGCCAGGCCCTGCTGGCCGCCCACAAGACCGTCGAGGAGGGCAAGCCCCACTCGCTGCACGCCTATTTTCTCCGCGCCGGCGATTTCAACCGGCCGGTGGTCTACCAGGTCGAACGATCCCGGGATGGCAGAAGCTATGCCAACCGCCGGGTGGTCGCCATTCAGCATGGCCGGCCCATTCTCAACCTGGCCGCCTCTTTCCACGGCGAGGAATCAGGATTCGAACACCAGGTCGAAATGCCGGATGTGCCCGGCCCCGAAGGCCTGACTCCCTCCATTGAAATCAACGAATCCATCGTGGAAAAGGTGCCGGAAAAGATGCGGCGGCTGCTTTCCCACAAGCCCCCCTTCGAATTTCGCCCGGTCGAGGCGCCGAAGTTTGCCGACCCCTCCCAACGCCCGCCCCGCAAGCATGTGTGGATGCGTCCCTGGAACGAGTTGCCGGAAGATCCGGCGGTGCATCAAGGCCTGCTGACCTATGTGTCCGATTACGAACTGCTGGGCACATCAACCCTGCCCCACGAGCTGGATTTCAGCAGCCGGCCGGTCCAGATGGCCAGCCTGGATCATGCCTTGTGGTTTCACCGCCCGTTCCGGATCGACGGTTGGTTCCTCTATGCCTTCGACAGCCCCATAAGCCGCGGTGGCCGGGGGTTTACCCGGGGCCAGATCTTTACCCGGTCCGGAAAGCTGATCGCCTCGGTTGCCCAGGAAGGCGTGATCCGCCCCTGGGAAGAGCGGTAGGAGAAAGGCTCCGGTTCAGTCCCTAAAATTTTTGAATTGGAGGGGTTGGCCCAGCGCCGCATCGCGCAACAACTGGATGGTTGCCTGCAGGTCATCACGCTTCTTGCCGGTCACCCGTACCTGGTCACCCTGGATACTCGCCTGGACTTTCACCTTCGAGTCCTTGATAGTGCGAACGATCTTCCGGGCCAGATCCCCATCGATCCCTTCACGGATACTGACATCCTGGGTGGCCGTCTTGGCCATGAGGACCGGTTCGTCCTCGGACATTGAATCCAGGTCCAGCCCGCGCTTGGACATTTTCGAATACAGAATATCCAGCATCTGCGCAAGCTGAAACTCGGCGCCGGTCTTGAGGGTGACCCGGTTTCCCTCCAGCTCGAACTGAGAATCGGTGCCCTTGAAATCGAAACGGGTGGACACTTCCCGGTTGGCCTGGTCGACGGCGTTTGAAACTTCGTGATGGTCAATTTCCGATACCACGTCAAATGAGGGCATAACTCGCTACCTGGCAAAAAAACCAACATACGGCCTGTCGGGGTCATTGACAAGCCGGGGTTTCCATTCTGGCTTTATATGCCCTACTCTGGACCTTTTTTCACGGGGCATCCTGCATGACCGTCGAGATCGCGCTGGTCTTCATCATCATCGGCATTGCGCTATATCTGTTTTCATCGGAAAAGCTTCCCCTGGATATCACGGCGTTTTTGATTCTGGTCACGATCATCGCCATCCCCCAGCTGTTTCATTCACAGTTTCTGCTTGATCGCGGCGTTGATCTGCAAAGTGCCTTTCCCACGGTGCGCGAAGGCCTGTCCGGGTTTTCTTCCCCCGCCACGGTTACCGTGCTGGCCATGTTCATTCTCTCCGCCGGGGTGCAGCGCTCCGGGCTGATCCACGCCCTGGGGATGCGACTTTTTCCCCTGGTGGGCAATTCCGAAATCCGCCAGATTCTGATCATCGCCCTGCTGGTCGGCCCGGTCTCGGGCCTGATCAACAATACCGCGGCCGTGGCTGTTGCCATTCCCCTGGTGCTCGACATGGCTCGTCGCTCGGGATCCCGTGCCTCGCGCATGCTGCTGCCCTTGAGCTTTTTCGGCATGCTCGGCGGCACACTGACCCTGATCGGAACTTCCACCAACATCCTGGCCTCGACCATACTCGCCGACCTGCCCGAGTTCGGCCGGGAAATCGGCATGTTCGAGTTCACCCATCTCGGGCTGATCGTACTGGCAACCGGCCTCGTGTACTTCCTCACCATAGGCCGCTGGCTGATGCCAAAAACGGACCTGGTGCCGATGCAGTCGAAGGATGAAGAGGAGTTCATTTTCGAAGTCCGGGTACCGACCGACAGCCCGCTGGTGGGGTCAAGTCTGGACGATGCGGACTTTGCCGTCCGCCGCGGGGCGACGATCCTCAAGCTGGTCCGGGGCAAGCAATCCATGGTCAAGAAAGCCGGGTCCACGAACCTGAAGGAAGGTGATGTGCTTCAGGTGCGCGGCAACCAGCGCCTGATACTCGACCTGATTGCCGCCGAGGAGGTGGATGTCTTGTCGGAGTTCGCCGACAGCCGACAGGTGCGAAGTGACGGCTCGCTGGTTCGCATTCTGCTTCGGGACGATCGGATCTTTGGCCGCAAGACCGGTCGCCAGGTGGATTTCTGGGAACGGTTTCAAGCCCGGGCCATCGGCCTGGAGGCCGAACAGGTCCGCTCCCGCAGGCTCGCAGATGAGACGCTGACCGTTGGAAAGATCCTGGTGGTTCAAATCTCCCAGACCGCACTGGCCCGGCTTCGCCGCAACCCGGATGTGGTGGTGCTCGACGAGTTCGAGGACGAATTCGATATCACCCGCATGTGGCTTGCCGGGGGCATAATCGCCGGCGTGGTTCTGGGAGCCACCCTGACACCGCTTCCAATCGTGGTGACTGCGCTGATGGGCGTGCTGGCCATGGTGTTAACCGGTTGCCTGACAGCCAAGGATATGTACTCGGGCATATCCTGGAACGTGATCTTCCTGCTTGCCGGAGTGATTCCACTGGGGATTGCCATGACCAAGTCCGGCGGAGCCGACTGGCTGGGCGGCATGCTGGCCCTTCATGCCACAGACTGGCATCCGGTGTTGGTGCTCATGGCCCTTTACCTGATAACCACCCTGATGACCGAGATGGTTTCGAACAATGCCTCGGTGGTCATCCTGGTCCCGGTTTCCATTTCCATCGCCGGCTTGCTCGATATGGCCATCTTTCCCCTGGTGCTTGTCGTCATGTTCGCTGCATCAACCAGCTTCCTGTCACCCGTGGGCTACCAGACCAACACCATGATCTACGGAACCGGACTGTACAGGTTTACCGATTTTTTCCGGGTCGGTGGCCCGCTCAACCTGATCCTTATGGTTGTCACTTGCCTGTCGATTTACTGGTTGTGGCCCGTGGCCGGATAAAAAGTACCTGCTGGTCCGGCTTGTCGCCCCATTGGCAAATGGGTATATATTGACCGGCATGATCTATCGCTTCGGAGCGTTTTGTCTCGACACTCGGGTCGGCAGTCTTTTCGGCCCCGACGGTGTCATATCACTGCGCCGGCAAACCTTTCGGCTGCTGGAAGTCCTGCTCGACCATGCGCCGGAACTGGTCGACCGCAATACTTTGCTCGATGAAGCCTGGGGAAGAACCGCCCTTTCACCCAACGTGCTGCCCCAGGCGATAAGCGAACTCCGCCAATGCCTTGGCGATCATCCCCGAATCCCGAAGTATATCGAGACGCTGCATCGGCGCGGCTATCGCATGGCCTGCCCGGTTGAACGCCTGGAGGGGGATTCGCCACCCTCTAAGGTAATGCATTCAGCCGGGGCAGGAACCGGCCCATCCCGCCGCGGACGGCCGACCCCCGCCCTCGTGACCGCTTCCATCGGCCTGCTTGGCGTACTCATGGTCGCCGGCTTCTGGTGGAACCAGGACTCCCGGCAGGCCTGGCTTCACCAGACCGCAATCCCCGAGATTCGTCAGCTGATGGAAACGGACCTGGCCCGGGCCTGGGAAACCGCCAGCCGGACCAGGACCCGGGTCGGATTCGATGCACAGCTCGAACAACTCTGGCTGGATCTGACACTGCCCGTTACGCTGACCAGTCAACCGGAAGGAGCGACGCTATCCGTGCGGGGCTATCCGGGTACCGACCAGGACTGGGTGGTGCTCGGCAAGACCCCGCTGGAAGAGGTCCGGCTGCCACTGACCCAGTTGCAGATTCGCGGGGAGCTCGAGGGCCATTTCCCCGTCAAAGTGGCACCCGGTGTGCTGCCCAGGGCCGAGCCGATCTACCTTCATCCCGAAGCCATGACGCCCGGGGATATGGTTTATGTTCCCGCCGGACGAGTCAATTACCTGTTGCTCGAACAAGAGGTTCCCGCATTCTGGATCGACCGCCACGAAGTGACCAATCGACAGTTTCTGCGCTTCGTCGAAGACGGCGGTTACCAGCGGCCGGAACTGTGGACCGACCCGGCCTTTGAAAACGGCCGGCAGCTCAGTCACGACGAACTGATGACCAGGCTTGTCGATACCACCAACATGCCGGGTCCGGCAACCTGGGCACTGGGCACCTACCCGGAAGGCGAAGACGACCATCCAGTCGAAGGGGTGAGTTGGTACGAGGCCCGGGCCTATGCCGAGTACGTGGGCAAGGAACTGCCAAGTGTCTTTCACTGGTATCGGGCAGCGGGACTGAACACGGCCCAGGTTGCAAACTTCTCCGGGATTATTCAGGCCAGCAACTTCGGCAATCGGGGAACGGTACCGGTGGGAAGTTCCAACGGTCTTGGCCCCTACGGGACCTATGACATGGCCGGAAACGTGGCCGAATGGTGTTTCAACAGCAGCGGAGACCGGCACCATATCCTGGGCGGGTCCTGGCAATCGAATACCTACCAGTACAGGGACCCGGATGCCCAATCTCCCTTGAAACGATTACCAGGTTTCGGGTTTCGCCTGATTCAATCAACCGGGGATCCAAACCCGGAACTGCTGGCCGATGTGGGATTCCCCGTTCTGGAAGTTCCGGAACCGGTCGACGATGCAACCTTCGCCTTGTACTCCCGACTGTTTGACTACGATCGGGCCGAACTGGATATCCGGGTCGAGGAAATCGATGATACTCACCAGGCCTGGCGCCGGGAAAGAATCAGCTTCACCGCCGGCTACCCGGCCGACCGGGTCATTGCGCAGGTGTTCATACCTTCCGGTTACAAGCCTCCTTACCAGACGGTTGTTCACTTCCCCGGCGGAGATGCCCTGATGCTTGGCGACAGCCGGGAAGCCGGCCTTATGCACATCGAGCCGTTTCTTCGCAGCGGCCGGGCCGTGGTCTTCCCCGTCTATCAGGATACCTTCGAGCGCCGCATCCTTGAGGAACTGGGGCCAATCGGGCGCAGGGATGTGCTGATCCAGCGAGTCAAGGATGTCCGCCGGACCATCGACTACCTGGAAACCCGTGGAGATATCGACATGGATCGACTGGCCTTTCACGGACTGAGCTTCGGTGGAATCATGGCACCCTACGTGCTGGCGATCGAAAACCGGTTTACAACGGCCATGATCATGTCCGCCGGCCTGGTGATCGTCCGCCCGATGCCCCCGGAGATCCGGATGCCGGACTACCTTCAAAGAGTGACCCTGCCCACCTTGCTGGTCAATGGTCGCGACGACTTCAACTTCCCCCACGAAATTTCCCAGCAGCCGTATTTCGAACTACTGGGAACGCCGGCCGACCAGAAGCAGCACCTTGTACTCGACTGGGGTCACCTTCCACCGCGATACAGCGAGGTTGTCCGGGCCTTTCTGGACTGGAGCGATCACTGGTTGGGGCCTGTGGAAAGAACCTGAGTTACCGGTTCGGACCTTCTGACGCCGGGGCGCTCGAATCCCCCCAGGCCACCGGGTCGAGGAAAGTACCGCGCAGATGGGCCGGTTTTTCCATTTCCGGAACCGGTTCGAGCCGGCGCATGGTCCGATCATTCCGCCGGGCCCGGACCTCCCAGCTCACGGCCTGGCCGGCCCGACCGCCGGCGATGAGGAAATGGTTTGCCTGGATTTCCCGGGCAATGTGCAGCTCCGGTGCCGGGGCACCGATGGGGGTGAGCTGGTAACGGAAACGGGAATTGACCGCCTCGAACCATTCCGGAAGATCAACGCGGGCCTGGCCATCGCCATCGGCAATTACCCGACCGGCGTAGACATTGAACGGCTCCGGCCCTTCGGTTGCAAAGTGGATCAGGTACCGGTTGGCCGGGTCCAGCGGATGATCGATTCGAAACTGCTTGGACCCGCTCACGATCACATCACCGGCAATCTCCAGGTCCCCGGCAATGCGGTCACTGCCTGTCCAGCAAGCCGACGGGCCCGGCACCCGTGCTGCATCCCAGGCCCCGGCGACCAGGCCAAGCAGCCCGACACCGAAGATGCATCCGCCAACGATTCCAGACTTGCTCATGCCCGCTCTCCATTGATAGGGCCCATGCCACGGCCATTTTGCTGCTCGGTCGTTTCGCCACCGGGGTGGATCAAAGTCCGTCCGGATCCTTTCATCCCGAGTCTGCCCAAAGCCGGGGTGTTTGCCTTGCACAAACGCTCAAGGATTCCTTCGATTTTCACAGTGGATGATTTTTTCAGGACTTCTTGAGGGATCTCATAAGTCTGGGCAAGTGCGCCGGATGAATATCGATACCGGATGCAGGGCAGTTCGCCCGAGCACCTGGAAACCCATTCACCCGGACACCGGGCAGGAGAAGACGATGATGATTTTCGCTAACAAGAAGGCAGGACCCCTTTCCATTCTCGGCGCATTGCTGCTGATCACCACCCTGGGGCTTGCAGCCGCCCCGGTAATGGCAAAACCGGGTTCCGGTTCACCCCCGTGCCATCTTCCGGGCCCCCCCGGGGACAAGCTGCCGGGCCATTGCGGTGACCCGGTAGTCGAACGCCAGCTCGAAGCCCTTCGCAAGGCCACCACACCTTTCTACAGCTTTGATGTGGCGCTTGCCGCAGGTTGGGATCTGCAAATGAGTGGTTGTGTGGAAAGTCCGGCCGGGGGCATGGGCTACCACTACGGCAACGTGGACCAGCTCGCCCAGGCAGGCAACCTCAGTCTGTTCAGACCCGAAGCCCTTCTCTACATGCCCCTGGAAGATGGCTCCATGGAGTTTGTTGCCGTCGAATACATTGTCGCCGGCGACGACTGGCCCCACGCCGAGCCACCGGAGTTTCTCGGCCAGCATCTGCACTACAATCCGATCCTGGATATCTGGGCGCTGCACGTTTGGATCGCCCGAGAGAATCCGGCAGGTATATTCGAAGACTGGAATCCGGAAGTCCATTGCGATTTTGCAAGCGACTGACCGTTTAGCCCGCATGCCAACCGGGCCGGACTTCCGGCCCGGTTGTTCACCTCCGATCCCCGAATCAGGCTCTGCAGGACTCTAGTGACTTCCGAGGGAGAAATCCGGGGTCTGGGTCGGCTTCTGGATAAAGTTGCCCTGTAGCAGATCCACCCCCAGGGACCACAGGCGGCCCATGGTTTCGGCATCTTCCACATGGGGGACGATAATGCGCGTGCCGGCTTCGTGGATTTGTTCCACCATCATTTCGAACATCCCGGCTGCCACATCATCCCGACTGATGCTGCGGGCAAATTCCGGATGGATCTTGATGTAATCGATTTCCAGATGGCCGAATATCTGGGCCGGCCCGGGCTCTCGCTGAACCCCGGAGATCGCCACAGCAAATCCGAGTTCACGCAGTCGCGGAAACAGTTTTCTGGCCTGCTTGAGATCATCCATTACAGCGGTCTGGCTGAACTCGAAGACCAGCAGACGCTGGTTTGCGATGGGCGGTTCCAGCCCCTGGCCCAGGGATTCGTATCGGGCGTCATCGGCCAGGGAGGCGGGAGACTGGCTGATGAAGATTCGCATGGGATTGTCCTGGCCAAGCTGCTCGCGAATCACCGTCAGTGCCCGTACGCTCATCCAGCGGTCGACCGGGGCAATTTCCCCGTGGTGCTCGGCCACGGGAACGAATCTTGCCGCCGGAATCAGCTGGTCGTCATCGGTCAGAAGCCTGGGCAGCAACTGGTAGTGAGTGACCGAATCGTCGGTCACACTGACTGCCGGCTGAAACAGGGTTTGCAGGGTTCCCTTGCGGACCGCTTCGCGCAACAGGGAAAGCAGGTCCCGATCGTCGTCGTTGGCCCGGGCGGCAGAGACCCGGGCCTGGTAGCGCTGGCACCGATTGCCGCCGGCGGCCTGGGCCTGGTCGGCCGCCCGGGCGGCGCAAACCAGCATGGTGTCTGCATCGGTTATGCGCAGGGTGAACGGACAGACCCCTACACTGACCGTGACCGCCAATTCACGCTTGTCGAGTTCGAAAATCTCCGATCCCACGGCAGTGCGAAGTTGCTGACCCAGATCGAACAAGGCCTCGGCATCCACGTCTTTAACCAGAACCACGAGGCTGTGCTCGGCAAATCGCGCTACCAGGTGGGAATCTTCCAGCGTTGCGAAAATCCGTTGCCCGATGCTTTCCATCAGCCGGTCGATTCCAGTCATGCCGATACGGTCCCGCCACTTGGTGGGGCCATCCAGGACCACATACAGCAAGCCGCCCCCGGTCTCTTCCGGGCTGGCACTGGCACTTTCGGCGGCCACGGCCAGGTCGGTGAGAATCTGTCGACGACTGAACAATCCCGTCCGCCGGTCCTGGCCGGAAACTTCGTGGACCTTCTTGTGGTAGGCGGCCTCCGGGTTGTCCGGGCCGACGAACTTGAGCACGGTCTGGCCAAGGCGGATACGGTCCTGGTCAGCAAGCTCATGACTGGAGATGACCTGTTCGTTGATCCGGGTGCGGTTGGTCGATTCCAGGTCTTCGACCCGGTAGCCCCTGTCGTCCCGATCGATTCGGCAGTGCAGGCGCGAAATCCCGGGGGCCGAAAGCCGGATGCTGGCCCCGGAAGACCGGCCAAGGGTGTGCTGTTTGCCATCAAGCAGAAACTGGCGACCAACCTCCGGGCCCTGGATAACCACAAGACAGGCACTGAACTGGCCCTCACCACCGGGGGGTTGCTCGACCCGCGTTGCGGTATCAACAATCGTGGATGTGGACTTCTTTGTGTTTGACATGACCCGACACAGCCTCTTTTCGGGAACGATTGACCAGGTTGCAATTCCACCGCCTGGAACGATTGTAGCCCGTCCCCTGGCCAGGTCCAAACCGGTTTCAATTTCCGGTTTATCCCAGTTGTCTTGATTTTCCGGGGGTACGGGGGAGCCGATGTCCGGGCTTGTGCCTCGCCTCAGTCCCGGTGGGCGATGATCACCGCTCGCAGCGGAGCGGGATGATTTTCGATGGTCCGGGACGAGTCATCCGGGTCCAGGGCCCTGGGCAGTGAATGAAACGGCATCCATTCGGTGGTGTCCTGTTCTTCCGGTGTTGTAGGGGTCTGGTCAACAACCCGGATGGACCGGTAGCCCGACGCTTTCAGCCAGCCAACCAGATGATCGATTGTCGGAAGGGCATGGACATTTCTCATGCGGGCATAACGGCCTTCCGGAACAAGCACCCCACCCGGGGCATCCCGGACGATCAGGGTTTCCAGGATCAGGGTGCCGCCGGGCTTCAGGCGCCGGTACAGGTCGCCGAGATGGGCCATGGGGTCCTTCCGGTGGTAAAGCACGCCAAGGGAAGAAACGATATCGAAATTGTCCAGCCCGGTCGGGAGCGCTTCCAGCCCCAGGGGCAACAAATGATTGGGTGCCGGCCCGGCAAAGTGGAGGCAGGCGCAGTGCTGCATGACAAAGACCAGGGTGGGGTCACACCCGATCACCTGGTCGGCTCCGGCCTCGAGCATGCGCCAGCCGAAGTAGCCGTTGCCGGCCCCAACATCGAGGAC
>SLIZ01000218.1 GCA_007135395.1 Wenzhouxiangellaceae bacterium
CGTCCGTGGACTGCGTTCTCGGCGCTTGATGTAGACCATGCTACACCTGGCGCGCCGACGCCTTGCCACGAACGCTGAGAGACAAGCTGAATGTCTGCTGATTAGTGATCTCGTTAGTAACCTGTGGCGAGTCTGAATGATCCGGCAATGAAGTCTCTCGCCTGGATTGCCTTCAATCCCAACGATCATCCCGGGTCCAGATGATGCCGTCTTCGACCTTGACCGGGAAGGTGGCCGTGGGCTCGAAGGCCGGGGGGGTCAGTGCCTGGCCGGTGCGGACATCGAAGCGGGCACCGTGGCGGGGGCAGACGATTTCACAACCCTCCAGGGGGCCGTCGGTGAGCTTTTCTTCCTCGTGGGTGCACAGGTCCTCGATGGCGTAGTACTTGCCTTCGACGTTGAACACGGCCACTTCCGTTTCCTCGTCCACATCCACCACCCGGAACGATCCCGGTGGCAGTTCCTCGGCCCGGCACACCGGCGTCCAGTCACTCATGGGTTCGGCTCCTTCGTTACGCTGTTGACTTCGTCTTTTCCTGCCAGGGCCGCCTCCAGGGTCTTCCAGGGCAACAGGGCATTGCGCACCCGGGAAGGAAAGGCGGACACGCTGCGAAGCTGGTTGAGCTCGCCAAGTTGCGGATCATCGGGCTGGTCCGGGTTGTCCAGCACCCGCCGGAAGCGCCTTGCCCCGTCCAGCACCTGGTCAATCCTTCGGCCGCGCACCCATTCGGTCATCAGGGAGGCACTGGCAGTGGTCACGGCGCAGGCTTCACCCTCGAAGCCGGTTTCCTGTAGCTTTTCGCCTTCCAGGCAAACCGCTACCCGGATGTCATCCCCGCAAAGGGCATCGAATCCCCGTGCGCTTGCCTGGTAGCCATCCGGCAGGCGGGCATTGCGGGGGGATCGGTTGTGTTCCAGGATGATGCGCTTGTAGAGCGCATCCAGCGACCGGGAGGCCGGGGTCTGTGGCGGTGCGTCAGACATGGACTTATTGTCCCCGCCTGTTTCGGAACCTGCAAGCATCCGGCTCAGTCCAGCATCTTCCGGGCCCGTTCCAGGGCATCAAGAAAGACATCCACTTCGGCCCGGGTGTTGTACAGGCCGAAGGAAATCCGGGCGGTCGCCGCCACGTCGAAAAATTCCATGACCGGCATCGCACAGTGGTGACCGGTGCGCAGCGCAACGCCATAGTGGTCGATGATGGTGCCCAGGTCGTTGGGATGGATGCCGTCCAGGGTAAAGGCGATGACCGGTCCCTTGCCTTCGGCGGTTCCGATGATCTTCAGCCCCTCGACCTGTTCCATCTTTCCGGTGGCATAGTCGAGCAGTTCCTGCTCGTGGGCGGCCACGGCGGGCAAACCGAGCGACTGCAGGTATTCGGCAGCCGCGGCCATGCCGATGGCTCCGGCGATATTCGGGGTGCCGGCCTCGAACTTGTGGGGCAGTTCGTTGTAGACGGTGCCGGAAAAACTCACCCGGCTGATCATCTCCCCTCCCCCCTGCCACGGCGGCATGGCCTCCAGCAGCGATTCCCTGGCCCAGAGCAGGCCGATACCGGTGGGCCCGTACATCTTGTGGGCCGACAGGCAGTAGAAGTCACAGTCGAGGTCCTGCACATCGACTTCCAGATGGGGGGTGGCCTGGGCCCCGTCAACGAGCACCGGTATGTCATGCCTGCGGGCCAGCCGGCAGACCTCCCGGACCGGATTGATGGTGCCCAGGGCATTGGAGACATGCACGATGCCGATCAGCCGGGTGCGCTCGGTGATCATCCCGGCCAAATCATCAACCAGCAGTTCACCGGCGGAATTGATCGGCGCGACCCGGAGCACCGCCCCGGTCTGTTCGCACAGGATCTGCCAGGGAACGATATTGGAGTGGTGCTCCATGCGGGTGATCAGAATCTCGTCGCCGGGTTTCAGACTCGGCCGGAAGGCGCTCTGGGCAACCAGGTTGATCGCCTCGGTGGTCCCCCGGGTAAAGATGATCTCCCGGTGGGACGGTGCATTGATGAACCCGGCCATGGTCCTGCGGGCCTTCTCGAAGGCCTCGCTGGCCTCCACGCTCAACTGGTGGACGCCGCGATGGACGTTGGCGTTGTATTCCCGGTAGAACCGGTCCATGGACTCGATGACCGCCAGGGGACGCTGGGCGGTGGCGGCATTGTCCAGGTAGACCAGAGGCTTGCCATGGACCTGCCGGGAAAGCACCGGGAAATCCTGCCGGACCCGGTCCACATCCAGTCGGCCGGTCGGAGCCGTTCCCGGTTCCGGATTGACCAGCGCTTCACTCATTACTCAACCACTCCGGCGAGGCGTTCCAGCCAGTCATCCCGGAAGGCCTCCGGACGCACCTTTTCCACGATGGTACGGGCAAAGGCCTGCTTGAGCAGCATGCGGGCCTGGCTTGCGGGAATTCCCCGGCTTTGCAGGTAGAACAGGGCATCGGAATCCAGCTGGCCAACCGTTGCCCCGTGGGCGGCGGTGACCTCGTCGGCGTAGATTTCCAGTTCCGGCTTGGTATCGATCTCGGCATGCTCGGAGAGCAGCAGGTTGGCATTGTTCATTTCCGAAGCGCTGCCATCGGCTCCCTTGTGAACGACGATCTTGCCGTTGAAGACCCCCCGGGAACGGCCGGAAAGCAGGCCGCGGAAGTTTTCCTCGCTGTAGCTGGGACCGACCCGATGATCGATGCGGGTGTGATGGTCCAGGTGGGCGCGACCATCGGCCACGAATACCCCGTCGACCTGGCAGCCGGCCTCGGCCTCGATCAGGTCGATATTCAGATCGTGCCTGCCCAGGCGACCCCCCAGGTCCACGGAGATCCAGTTGTAGCGCCCGCCCCCGGCCACGGTGACATCGTTGCGCTGGATCAGCAGGCTGTCGTTGCCGGCATGCTGCAGGCGACAATGGTCCAGCCGGGAATCCCGGCCCAGTTCAATCCCGGTCAGCCAGTTGCAAAGCCCGGACCCCTGGCCAAGCTGCATTTCCACCAATTGGGCGCTGGCATCGGGGGCCAGCCGGACGGTGAGCCTGGGGTGGACCACCCCGGAGAAATCCGCCGTGGTCCGGGAGACCAGGAGGACCGGCTCGGACAGCTCCCGCTGGATGTCCAGCACCCAGCCTTCCTCGAAACGTGCCGTGTTGAGCCAGGCAAAGGCCGCCTCGCGCCCGCCGTAATCACCAACCAGGCCCTTCGGGCCCTGTGCTTCGCGCAGCGGGTAGATGCGAACCCCGGCCGGCAGGTCGTCCGGGACCTGGAGCCGGCCGTTGAAGAAATCCAGCACCAGGCCGCCGGCCGGCAGGTCGGGCAACGGCTCCCGTTCGGTCCCCTCGGATTCGGTCAGGGACCGTTTTTCCAGCAGCTTCAGGGAGGTGTATTTCCAGTCCTCGGTACGGGCATCGGGGAATCCGTCGCGCATCAGGGCGCGTCGCGCCTCCCGGCGGGCCTCGACCAGCCAGTCCGGCTCGGCCTTGCCGCCGGTTTCTTCGCCAACCAGCTTTTCAACCAATGCACTCATCGTGTCGTGATTCCTTTGCAAATTTGTTTCATCCGGCTTCCAGGGCTTTCACACCCCCCTCCCGAAGCCAGGCATAGCCCTTTTCCTCCAGGCGGTGGGCCAGGTCCTTGCCCCCGGAGGTCACGATGCGGCCCTCGGAAAGGACATGGACGTAATCGGGTACCAGGTGGTCAAGCAGCCGCTGGTAGTGGGTAATGACCAGAAACGCCCGGTCGGAGGAACGGAGCTGGTTGACGCCTTCGGCGACCTGCTGAAGTGCGTCGATATCCAGACCGGAATCGGTCTCGTCCAGGATGGCGAGCTTCGGCTGCAGGACCGCCATCTGGACGATCTCGTTGCGCTTTTTCTCGCCACCGGAAAAGCCCTCGTTGACCGCGCGCTTGAGGAGGCTGTCGTCCATGTCCAGCCCGGCCGCGGCTTCCCGGACGAGCTTGAGGAAGCTGACCGAATCCAGTTCCTCCTCGCCCCTGGCCTTGCGCTGGGCGTTGAGTGCCGAGCGCAGGAAATAGGCATTGTTGACCCCGGGGATCTCGACCGGGTACTGGAAAGCGAGAAACAGCCCCAGGGCGGCGCGCTCCTCGGGTTCCAGTTCTTCAAGGTCCTTGCCCATGAAAGACACGGAGCCTTCGGTGATCTCGTAGTCTTCCCGCCCGGCCAGGGCATAGCCCAGCGTGGACTTGCCCGAACCATTGGGTCCCATCAGTGCATGGACCTCCCCGGCGTTGATCTCAAGGTTGATTCCCCTGAGGATTTCCGAGCCGTTCACGGCAACGTGCAGATTCTCGATTTTCAACATGATCGTGATATTCCTGAATTCAAAAAAGCCTGACGAAATGTAATTCCCGAGGCTAGCCCACCGCCCCTTCCAGGGAGATTTCCAGCAGGGCCTTGGCTTCCACGGCAAATTCCATGGGCAGTTCCCGGAACACTTCCTTGCAGAAGCCGTCGACGATCATGGCCACCGCATTTTCCTCGTCCAGGCCCCGTGCCCGGCAGTAGAAAAGCTGGTCCTCGCCGATGCGGGATGTGGTCGCTTCGTGCTCTACCTTGGACGTGGGATTGCCCACCTCGATATAGGGGAAGGTGTGGGCACCGCAGGTTTTCCCGATCAGCAGGGAGTCGCACTGGGTGAAGTTGCGCGAATTTTTCGCATCCTTGCCCACCTTGACCAGGCCACGGTAGCTGTTTTGCCCGTGACCGGCGGATATGCCCTTGGCGATGATCTTGGAAGTGGTGTTCTTGCCCAGGTGGATCATCTTGGTGCCCGTGTCGGCCTGCTGGCGATGGTGGGTCAGGGCCACCGAGTAGAACTCTCCGGCAGAATTATCCCCGCGCAGGATGCAGGAAGGATATTTCCAGGTAATCGCCGAGCCGGTTTCCACCTGGGTCCAGCAGATCCGGGAGTGGTCTTCCCGGCAGTCGCCGCGCTTGGTAACAAAGTTGTAGATTCCGCCCTTGCCGTTTTCGTCACCGGGATACCAGTTCTGGACCGTGGAGTACTTGATGTGTGCCCGTTCCCGGGCCACCAGCTCGACCACGGCCGCGTGCAGCTGGTTTTCATCCCGCATGGGAGCGGTGCAGCCTTCCAGGTAACTGACATGGCTGCCGGGCTCGGCAATGATCAGGGTGCGCTCGAACTGGCCCGTGTCCCGGGCATTGATCCGGAAATAGGTGGAAAGCTCCATGGGGCAGCGCACACCCTCGGGGATGTAAACGAACGAACCGTCGGAAAACACCGCGGAGTTGAGGGCGGCAAAGTAGTTGTCGGTATAGGGGACTACCGAACCCAGGTATTCCCGGATCAGTTCGGGATGCTTCTTCAGGCCCTCGGAAAACGAGCAGAAGATGACGCCGGCTTCTTCAAGCTCCTTCTGGAAGGTGGTGCCCACCGAGACCGAATCGAAAACCGCGTCCACGGCCACACCGGCCAGGCGTTCCCGTTCGTGCAGGGGCACACCAAGCTTGTCGAAGGTCTCCAGCAACTTCGGATCCACCTCGTCCAGGCTCTTGGGCCGGTTCTTCTGCTTCGGCGCGGAGTAGTAGTAGATGGACTGGAAGTCGATCGACGGCAGGTTGAGCTTGGCCCAGTCCGGCCCCTTCATGGTCAGCCAGTGGTGATAGGCCTTCAGCCGCCACTCCAGCATCCACTCCGGCTCGTCCTTGCGCGCCGAGATCATGGCGATGATGTCTTCGTTGAGGCCAAGCGGAAATTGCTCGGACTCGATATCTGTGTAGAAACCGGCCGCGTACTTGCGCTGTACGGCGCGTTCGACCTGTTCCCGGGTTTCGGCTTGAACCTGACTCATGAAATTTCCTTCGATCTCCAGCTTCAGTAAGTGGTCGGCTGAGTTTCGACCTTGTCGTCAGCCAGCAAAGTGATCCTGGGTGAGGCCGGCACCATCATGTCGGCAACACTGAGTTCTTCCAGCGCCCCTTCAACAACCGCCCCGATCTTCTGCCAGTTGCCCCGCAGGTGGCAGCGGGACTCGTGGGAGCACAGACCCGGCTCCAGGGAGCACTCGGTCAGTGCGATGGGCCCTTCCATGGCGCGAATGACCGCTGCCACCGAGATCTCCTCCGGGGCCTGGCACAGCCGGTAGCCCCCGTTGACCCCGCGAAAGGATTCCACCAGCCCGGCCTGGGCGAGCATCTTGAGAATCTTGGCCACAGTGGGCAGCTCCAGGCGGGTCTTCTCGGCCACCCGGCTGGCGGGCAAGCGGGTCTCCGGTTCCTCGGCCAGCGCCACGGTAACCAGGGTCGCATAATCGGTTAACTTGCTGATTCTCAACATGATTGAGGGCGCCAAAAGACCTTACTCAATTATGCGGGCAGAGGCCGGATAAAACAAGACCAGATTGGTATGAATTCAAGGGATTTCCCGCCGCAGTCAACACGAGCCGGGGATTTTGAAACACAATGGATCCATGACTGACAACACCACCGAAGAGATCGCCGCCTGGGCCCGGGACCGGCTGAAAATGAAGTCGGCTCCGGAGCTGGAGCCGGTGGCCGGGGATGCGGGCACGCGAAGGTATTTTCGTCTCCGGGATGGAAAGACTTCCCGTATCATCATGGACGCATCCGACGAGACCGGGCTGGGGGTCTTCGCCAAGGTTGCCTCGAGACTTGTCGATGCGGGAATTCACGCCCCGGAAATCCTGGCCACCGATCCTGATCGGGGCCTGATGCTGCTCGAGGACCTGGGCGAGCAAAGCTACCTGGACGTGCTGGACGAAGATACTGCCGAGGATCTTTTCCGGGATGCCATCGACTGCCTCATTGCCATGCAGCAGAAGGTTTCCCTGGAGGGCCTGAACGAATACGACCCGGCCCTGCTTCTTGAGGAGTTGTCCCTGTTCCCGGACTGGTTCCTGGCCAGCCACTGGCAGGTGGAACCGACCGAGGACGAACTCGATGCCTGGGAGTTCATCACCATGACCCTGGTGCGCTGGGCCCGGGACCAGGAGCAGGTCTTTGTCCACCGGGATTTCATGCCAAGAAATCTCATCGTGTCGAACCCGAACCCGGGAGTGATCGATTTCCAGGACGCGGTGGCCGGGCCCATTAGCTACGACCCGATCTGCCTTTACCGGGATGCCTTCGTCAGTTGGCCGGAAGAACGTGTCGACGAGTGGCTCGAGGATTACCGCCAGCGAGCCCTGGCCGCCGGCTTGCCGGTGACTGCCTCGCCGGAGCTGTGGCTGCGGACCTGCGACTTCATGGGCACCCAGCGCCATCTCAAGGTGCTCGGCATCTTTGCCCGACTGTGTTACCGGGACGGAAAGCCGTCCTACGTCAAGGACGCACCGCGCTTTTTCCGCTACCTGGCCCGTGCCGTCGGTAGAAACCCGGAACTGGGAGAACTTGGAAAACTGCTAGCCGCCTGGAAGAAGAGGAGAACCACGGGCGGGTGAACCAGCCGCTCACTCGCTGATCAGCAGGTCTTCCAGGCGCATGGTGAGCTGATCGAATTTTTCCTCGGTAATCCGGTATTGCCAGGGTGAGAGCCGCGCATCCACGGCCACTGCCCCGGCCAATCGATCGGAATTTCCCTCTTCCAGTTCATCGTCATCCCCGGCAGCCGGTGACTCGGCCGAGACCCGGAAATGAACCCAGTAGCCGTCGTCATCGGCAAAAACGCTGGCGATGAAATTCAACCCGTCCAGCGTGGTGAACAGGGCCCGCACGGCGTCTGAAGGGACCTGGTCGTGGGGCCGGACATCTTCCATTCGGATGCTGGCCAGCCCGTCGGCCAGATCGGTCACAAGCCAGCTGCCCCGGAGCTGGTATCCCTCCGGCATCCGTCTGAGTACAAAGGGGGTATCCGGCAAACCGGTACTGTTGATCTGAATGACACTGCCGTCCGGATGGCGGACGACCACCTTGTCCATCTCGCCATGGGGAATGTCCATCACGCTGCGTTCCAGCCAGCCCACCGGATGGTCTTCTGCATCCAGGATCCGGTCGATCAACCAGACCTGGTCTTCCCCTTCCCGTCGGACATTGTGCCCACCCCGGGGATTATCCGGGGCACCAACGATGACACCGGGCAAGTCCGTATCGGGAAACCTCAGTACCAGACCACCGGCATCCGGGGCGTCGATATTCTCGACGCCCAGGCGGGGATACCAATCCGGGTTGGTCGTGCGCGGTTCGATGATCCGGGCCTCGGCCAGCGCCCGAAGCAGTCCCCGCACGGTTGCGAAATCCGCCTCGTAGTCATCCCGCTCCCGGACGTGCCAGCGATCGGCGGAACGCCGCAGCGTGACCGCCCGCTCACCCCCTGGGGCAATGACATGGATGGACTCCAGGTCGTTGACCTTCTCCCGCATGTCCGCCAGGAAACGGGTACCGGTGTCCCGGCCAGGCTCGTCACCGCTGCCGCTGGCCAGCCACAGGGCCAGCCCCAGCAGCAGGACCGAGCCGGCGAGAATTGCCCCGGCCAGCAGCCCGCTGGAGCGCCCCCGTATCACGTCGCGGCTCCAGTGCCCGGGCGTTTCCTGCGCCGGTACAGGGCAAGGCCCAGGGCAAAGAGGATCACCAGGGCGGGCACCAGCCCGATATTGATCACCTTAAGGCGTGTACCCAGGGCCTCGATTTCCTGGTCAAGTTCACGCTGGACCTGCCGAAGCTGCTGGCGGATTTCCAGGCGCTGTTCCAGAAACCGGTCGATTTCGGCTTCCTGTTCGGCGGTCAACACGGCCAGATCCGTATCCCCCCGGGCCTGCTGCAACTGGCCCAGGCGCTGCTCGGTTTCCTGGAGCTCGGCTTCCAGCCGGTCCTGGGTGGAGCGCAGATCCCGCTCGGCTTCCCGGCGCAGACGCTCGACCCGGTCGAAGGGGCGCTGGGCGATGCCGCGGCTTCTGACCTGGATCAGAGCCGCGTCGCCGAGCAGGTTGTCGATGGCGTTGACGACGAAATCCCCGTTGCCGGCAAACGGGTTCAACAGGGATTGGCCGAACAGGTTCTGACGCTGGACCCAGTATGGATCCGACAGCAGGTCCGTATCGCCGACCAGGATGGCGTTGAGTTCGCCTTCGGCCGGATGTGCGTTGTCCCGGTCCTCGCCGGAAAACGCGCTGGGAACGGTTCCGGTAAGACGCGCGGCCATCACGTACTGGACCCCGGTCGGGTCCACCTCGGCGATCAACTGGCCCGGGTCTTCCAGCATTTCCAGGCGCTGGGCGGGTACAAGGGCGGAGTTCAGGCTGGATTTCAGCAGGGGTTCGAAACCTGCCGGCGCATCGGAAATCAGTGAAAAATGCCCGGCACTTGAAAGGTTTACCGTTGAAAGCTCAGCCGTTACCACATCCTGCTGGTTAAGGTTTTCCCCGGTCACACCGATAATGGCCGGGTGCAGGACCGGCTGCTGTCCCTGCTGCATGGTGATCTGGAGGGCCTGCTCCAGGTCGGCAACCACGTAGCCCAGCTCGAAGTCGATGCCCCAGGCCTGGAAGAGCTGTTCCAGGCTGGATTCGCGCATCACATCGGCACCGGCACCCGGGTCCATCGGGTTGCCCCCGGGGGCCGCTTCGGCATGGGGGTCGACAAACACCAGCAGGCGCCCGCCTTCCAGGGCAAATCGGTCAATTTCCCTGATCAGATCCTCCGACAGGCCGGCCGGATGAACCAGGACCAATGCATCCAGGTCCTCCGGCAGGGTCTCCCCGGTGGCCTCGATTTCTTCCACATCGAACAGCTGGTCGATCTGGTCATGGATGGCCCAGGGCTCATCCGGGCCCCCGGTAGCCGGGTTGATTCCCCCGGAAAGCGGCAGACCACTGAGCAGCCCGACCCGGGGGGGGTCCGGTTGATTGAGGATCTGCACCATCCGGGCCAGTTCGTACTCCAGAAAGGCCTCCTTGTCCGGCTGCAGGAACGGGATGGCCTCCAGCCCGTCCACCGCATTGGTTCCGGCCACCCCGAAGATCAGGGTGTCCTCTCCCGACCCGATTGGAATCGGCTGCAGACCCAGTCGCTCCGCCTCGTCTTCTTCTTCGGAAAAAGGCCTCGGATCGACCCGGCGCACCTGCAGCATGCCATCCGATCGATCGGCCATTTCCCGCATGAGTTCCTCGACCCGGTTGGCGTAGCTGCGAATCATGGGAAGATCCCGGCTGGTGCCTTCCGAGAAATACAGGGTCAACCGGATCGGCTCATCCAGGCGGCCAAGGAGATTGGTCGTGCCCTCGCTCAGGGTATACAGGCGGTCCTCGGTCAGGTCCACCCGCATGCCCTTGAGCAGGTTGCTGTTGATCAGGTTGAGCGCCAGGAAAACCAGCGCGAGAGATACCAGGATGGCGATATGAACCGGATTCCTCATTGCTATCCTCCCCGCTTCATTTCCAGGACCACCCGGTTGGCGATCAACCAAACGCCAATGACCAGGGAGAAATACACCACATCCCGGACATCAATCACGCCCCGGGACAGGGCATTGAAATGTTCCAGGAAGCTCATGCGGGCAATCGTGTCGATCAACACCTGGGGCAGCCAGCCCCGGAACAGGTCCAGCACCATGGGCAACCCGCTCAACAGGAATAAAAAGCACACCACGACGGCCAGAATGAATGCCACCACCTGGTTGCGGGTTGCAGCCGACAGGCAGGAACTGATGGCCAGAAAGCCGCCGGCCATGAGCCAGCTTCCCAGGTAGGCAGTCAGGATGGCCCCATTGTCCGGGTCGCCCAGGTAGTTGACCGTGATCCAGATGGGAAAGGTAAGCGCCAGTGCCAGCCCGAGGAATACCCAGGCGGCCAGGAACTTGCCCAGGATGGCCTCGCCGGTCTTGATGGGAAGGGTCAGGAGCAACTCGATGGTTCCCGACTTTCGCTCTTCGGCCCATAGCCGCATGCCCAGCGCCGGAACCAGGAACAGGTAAAGCCAGGGATGGAAAACGAAGAACGGTTCCAGGTCGGCAATCCCCCGTTCATAGAACCCGCCCAGGTAAAAGCTCATGGCCGCGGCCATGATCAGGAAGATCACGATGAATACGTAGGCGACCGGCGTGGCGAAGTAACTGGCCAGTTCCCGGCGCATGATCATCAGAGTATTACCCATGTCAGGCCGCCTCCTCCCGGGTGACTTCCCGGAATACCTCGTCCAGGCGGCCAGCCTCGAGCTGGATTTCCGACACCTCGATCCCTTCCTCGGCCAGCGTCCGGGAAATCGCCTCGTAAAGCCGCCCGCGACCGGATGGGAAAACCGTCAGACGCCCCTCCCGGATCTCGACCTCCCGGGCCTCGTCGAGCTCACCGAGGACCGATGCTGCGGTTTCCAGCCGGTCGGCCATAAGGGTGACCGCATTGTGGTAGCGGGATCGACGCACCAGTTCTGTCGGCGTGGCATCGGCCACGATTCGCCCCCGGGAAATGATCATGGCACGACTGCAAAGTGCCTCGACCTCCTCGAGAATATGGGTCGAGATGATAATGATCTTGTCCTCGGCCATGCTTCGGATCAGCCGGCGGACCTGGTGTTTCTGGTTCGGGTCCAGACCATCGGTGGGTTCATCCAGGATCAGTACGGCCGGGTCATGAAGAATGGCCTGGGCAAGCCCCACCCGACGCTTGAATCCCTTCGACAGGGTATCGATGGTCTGGTTGAAGACCTCGTGCAGATCCAGGCGATCCACGGCCGCGGAAACCGCACTTCTGGCATCCCGCCCGGCAAATCCCCGGATGCCCGCCACAAAAGCCAGGAACTGGCCAACGGAGAGTTCGCCGTAAAGCGGTGCACCTTCGGGGAGGTAACCCATCAGGCGGCGTGCGGCCAGGGAATCGGAAACGATATCGTGGCCACCGACTACCGCTGTTCCGGAACTCGGCGGAAGGTAGCCGGTAATCATCTTCATGCTCGTGGATTTCCCGGCCCCGTTCGGGCCCAGGAAGCCCAGGACCTCGCCGGCTTCAACTTCGAACGAAAGCCTGTCAACGGCCAGAAGACTTCCGAATCGGCGGGTTAATGATTTCGCCTCAATCATGCAACTGCAGGCTCCTTGCTTGGCTTTGCTTCATTGACGGTCGCCCCTCCCCGCCAATTCAACTGATCCGCCCGGAAAACGGGGTCGGAACAGCATATCGGGTTCTGGGTCCGGGGATTCAACCGATAAGGGTTCAAAATCCCGCCGGAACAGGATACCTTTGAACAGTACCCATTCAAGGACCGCCATGGAACCGGTCATTCTCGACCATCTTCCCGAAGGATTGCTGGACAAGCCGGCAACCGAGCTGCATACCATGCTGGACGGGCCCACGCTTGTCCACCTTCCCGGCCGCAACCCGCGCCCCCTGTTCGTTGCCGTGCTTCAGCATGGCAACGAGGATACCGGATGGGAGGCCATCC
>SLIZ01000180.1 GCA_007135395.1 Wenzhouxiangellaceae bacterium
ACCACGGGAGTAGTAGTCAACGCCCATGTCCGTGCAAGTGCTGGCTCGTTAAGCCGGCCTGTTGGGTAGGTTATGCTAGATGCGTAAATCCGAGACAGGCAAAAACAAGCCAATGACAACAACCGAAAGCCTCAAGCTGGACTGGAGCTACTCCAGTGATTTTCACGACGAATTGATCGGCCCCGGCGGACGCCCCCGGCAGGCGGCCCGAACCCTGTGGAAGTACCTGAAGAATCTGGACCGGGATGAACTCGATGAACGCCGTGCGGCCTGCGAAGTCGCCGCCCTGGTGGCCGGGATCACCTTTCGCGTGTATCACGACGAAGTGGGCATCGACCGGGCCATGCCCTTCGACCTGATTCCCCGCATCATCCCCTTGAGTGAATGGGAAAAGGTCAGCGCCGGCCTGGAACAGCGGGTCACCGCCCTGAACCTGTTCATCAATGACCTCTACGGCGACCAGAAGATCGTCCGGGACAAGGTCTTTCCCGCCGAGGTGCTGGCAGGCTCGGCCAATTTCCGGGAACAATGCGTCGGGATTCGACCACCCTTTGGCGTTTGGGCCCATATCTGCGGCAGCGATCTGGTGCGCGACACCGACGGTACCCTGTATGTGCTCGAAGACAACCTCCGGGTTCCGTCCGGAGTGTCCTACATGGTGGAAAACCGGCAGGTGATGAAGCGGGTGTTTCCGGAGCTGTTCGAGGACATCGGCATCCAGCCGGTCGACGACTATCCGGCCCGCCTGTTCGACATGCTCGCCAGCCTTTCGCCACGGCCGGCGGACTACCCGACGGTGGTCGTACTGACCCCGGGAATGTTCAATTCCGCCTATTTCGAGCACGCCTGGCTGGCCCAGCAGATGGGGGTGGAACTGGTGGAGGGCCGGGACCTGGTGGTCGACGACGACGATTGCGTCTACATGCGTACCATCCACGGACTGGAACAGGTCGATGTGATCTACCGGCGAATCGATGATGCCTTTCTCGATCCGGAGGTTTTCCTGGAAGATTCCCTGCTCGGGGTACCCGGCCTGATGCGCGCCTGGCGAAGCGGCCAGGTGGCCCTGGCCAACGCCCCAGGAGCCGGGGTGGCCGACGACAAGGTGGTCTATGCCTATGTCCCGGAAATCATCCGCTACTACCTGGACGAGGAACCGCTGGTACCCAACGTACCGACCTGGCGCTGCAGCGATCCCGAGCACCGAAAGCACGTGCTGGCCAATCTGGACAAGCTGGTCGTCAAACCGGCCAACGAATCCGGCGGCTACGGCATGTTGATCGGCCCCCACTCCACCGCGGCCGAACGCAAGGAATTTGCCGGTCTGATCAAGGCCGACCCGCGCAACTACATTGCCCAGCCGACCCTGGGCATATCCACCTGCCCGACGCTGGTGGGCAACCGGGCGGCGGCCCGACACGTGGACCTGCGCCCGTTCGTACTGTCCGGCGACCAGCACTACGTCACCATGGGTGGACTGACCCGGGTGGCCATGAAGGCCGGATCCCTTGTAGTCAATTCCTCCCAGGGCGGCGGCAGCAAGGACACCTGGATCGTGGACACGTCCACGGGAGGTGACTCTTGATGCTGTCGCGGGTTGCAGAAAACCTCTACTGGCATGGACGCTACCTGGAGCGGGCCGAAGACCTGGGCCGGCTGATCAACGTCAATGCCCATTTGATGCTGGACCTGCCCAGGAAAATCTCGCCGGGCTGGGCTCCGCTGATCCGGATCACTGCCAGCCAGGAAGGCTTTGATGAACTTTTCGACGAGGCCGGGGAGCGCCAGGTTGTTCGCTTCCTTCTGGCCGATGAGCGCAATCCCGGCTCCATACTCTCCAGCCTGCACCAGGCCCGGGAAAACCTGCGTGCGGCCAGGGACCTGGTACCGAGGGAAGTCTGGGAAGAAACCAACAACCTTTACCTGCTGGCCCAGGATCAACTGACCGGCAACATCTCCAAGCGCCGCCGGCACGAGTTCCTGCGCACGATGATCCTGCGTTGTCAGCAGATTTCCGGCATGCTGACCGACACCATGAGCCACGACCATGCCTGGAATTTCATGCTGCTCGGTCGCTACCAGGAACGGGCGGACATGACCACCCGGATCCTGGACGTGCGCTCGGCAGACCTGTTGCCAAAGGACGTGGAAGACCTGATCCCGTACGACCAGTTGCAATGGATGAGCGTGCTCAAGTCCCTGACCGCCTACCAGATGTACCGGCGCCATGTGCGGCTTCGGGTGCGCGGGCCGGATGTGCTTCGATTCCTTCTTCGGGACCCGGCGTTTCCCCGCTCGGTGGCCTTCTGCCTCCAGCAGTTGGAAGACTGTCTGGCGGAACTGCCCGACCATGAAGACACCCTGCGCGTGGTGGCCCGGCTCACGCGCATGATTGACCAGATGGATGCCCACGAACTGGTGGAAGGCGAGTTGACCGAATTCCTCGACCGGATCCAGTCCGAGCTTGTACAGATTGGCGACAGTGTCGTCGAGACCTGGTTCCAGACGGTATGAGCAGGCACCCATGAAGCAGTTCCGCTGCAGTTGCGGCAATACGGTTTACTTCGAGAACACCTACTGTGGCCAGTGCGGGGCCACGCTGGGCTTTCTGCCCGATGTCCTGGAGATGTCGGACCTGGCACCGGCCGGTGACAATCGATGGAGGGCACTCAATGCCCGGGGCCGGATCTACCGCCAGTGCCTGAACTACAGCCGTGACCAGGTTTGCAACTGGATGGTGCCCGAAGTGGAACCGGACGCCTTTTGCATGGCCTGCCGGCTCAACGAGGTCATCCCCAACCTGGACAAGCCCGGAAACCGGGAGTTGTGGCTTTCCATCGAGCGGCGCAAACGGCGCCTGGTCTACGACCTTCGCAGCAAGCGCCTGCCGGTCTACAACCGCATCCAGTATCCCCAGACCGGGTTATCCTTCGCCTTCCTGGAAGACAACCCGGATTCCCACGAATTCGTGGCTTCCTCCGGCGACCAGTCGGTCATGACCGGCCACAGCAACGGCCTGATCACCATCAACATCCTCGAGGCCGACGATGTGGAACGGGAGCGCATGCGGGTGCAGATGAACGAGGCCCAGCGAACCCTGCTTGGCCATTTCCGCCACGAGGTGGGACATTACTTCTGGGACCGGCTGGTCAAGGAAACCCCGTGGCTGGCTCCGGTGCGGGAATTATTCGGTGACGAGCAGCAGGACTACAGCCAGGCCCTGGAGGCCTATTACAACAATGGCCCGGCACCGGACTGGCACCAGCACTACGTCAGCGCTTACGCCAGTGCCCATCCCTGGGAAGACTGGGCCGAATGCTGGGCCCACTACCTGCAGATTTCCGACACCCTGGAGACAGCCGCCCATATAGGCATGCTCCGATCGGATGTTGTCGATCTGAGCTTCGATGAGCGCATCGACCGGTGGATCAACCTGGCGCTTCGCATCAACCTGCTCAATCGCAGCATGGACCAGCCCGACCCCTACCCCTTCGTGCTCACCGGGCCGGTCATAAAGAAACTCCGACTGGTCGAAAAGATCATCACCGACGGGCGCAAGCTGGTCTTCTAGGGCCTGTTCACACTTATCCGGTAGCGGCGATCGGATAAGTGTGAACAGGCCCTAGATTCTGCCGGGGTCCCGGCGGAACGAAAACTCAGCTTTCCCAGTCGAATCGGGGCAGGGCCAGGAACACCGACCGCAGCCCATCGCCCCATTCGGCCGAAAGACCAGCAAGGTATTCATCGTCGTCGTAAAGCTTCATGCGCTGGTCCACCTGGTGCGACCCGGCCCGGCACACGGCCACTTCTACCGGCGGGCCGACCGAGAGATTGGAGCGCATGCTGGCATCCATCGAGACCAGTGCCAGACGGGCAGCCTGACCCAAATCCAGATCGGCGGTAGCCAGTCGGTCCAGAATGGGTTTTCCGTACTTGGTTTCGCCAATCTGAAGAAACGGTTTCTGCCGGGAGGCGGCGATGTAATTGCCCTGGGGATAGATGAGCAGGATGTCGTGGGGGCCGTCGCCGACCTGCCCGCCCAGCAGGAAGGTGGCCTCCGGGTTGAATCCGCTGGCCTGCTCCGGGCCCGGAGCGGAATTTTGCTGGACCTGGCGATTGATTTCCCCGATGTAACCGGCGATTGCCTCGAGATGGTCCAGGTTGTCCAGGTTCCGCTCGGCAGCCGGATTCTCCTGGTCACGGAGCAACTGGTTTCTCACCGCCTGGGTGGTCGCCAGATTTCCCGCAGACAGCAGTACGACCAGCCGGTCCGGTGCGGTCGTGAAATGATGCATCTTGGAGTAGACGCTGATGTCATCGACACTGGCACTGGTTCGCGAGTCCGATACAAGGACAATACCCGCCTCGAGGCGCAGGCCCAGGCAATAAGTCATGAATGGAAGGCACAATACAAGGTTGAATCGGCGATCATAGCAGAGCCCGACCGCAAGGGTGCCCCAGTCCCCCGGGTAATTCGTGGCTATTGAAACGGATGTTTTCTACAATGTCGCCCATGAATCATGAAAAGCCTGGAGTTTGCTGTGAGTGAAAAAGAAAATCCGAAGGTTCCCGACAGTCCAGGCATACGCCAAGCCCGGGAGTTTGAAGGGTTCCTGAAAAGGCTCACGCAAACCTTTCACGCTTTTACCGAAGATGAGTCGGTCATTCCCCCCATGGCCTGCTGGATCATGCTGGACAATCCCCGGCGGCACCGGGATAACCTGGGCTTTCACCGGCGCCAGAAGCTCCTTGACCTGCTCCGCGAGCGTGTCGGTCAGCACCTTCTGGAAACCGATTTTTCTGCCGTCGCCGGTGAATCGGCGATCGCCCTTGTATTTGACTCCCAGGACGGGGATCGGGATTTCAGACAGCTGGCCGACAAGCTGCTCAAGGACATCGGCGGCGACCTGTTCGAACTGGACAAGCAAATGGTGGCCCTTTCCATCAGTATCGGACTCAACCCCTTCAATACCCGGGTGCCCGTGCCGGAAGAATGCCTTCTCCAGGCAGCCCGGCTGGCCGAGGCGGTGGCTGCCAACGGCGGCGGAAGAGCGAGAATTTTCGACCCGAAGAAATCCGGCCTGACAATCAGCCAGGACAACCGTTCGGTACTCAGCCTGCTGATGCGATCACTGAAGGCCAATACTGTCAGGGTCGTGTTCCAGCCACTGGTTGCTGTCAGCGGAAAGGAGTCGGACTACTATCAGATCCTGCCCCGGCTGCAGGCCGATGACGGCACCCTGATTCCTGCCTCTCGGTTTGTCCCCCTGGCCCAGCAGCACAACATCCTGCCCGCCCTGGATCGATGGATGGTCTCCTGGGCACTGAAATTCATCGTGGCCAAGGCCGAAAAGGGCAGGGATGTAGTGCTTTTCATCAACCAGTCCCCGGCACTTCTTGAAGACCCCAGTCTGATGCAATGGCTGGAGGGCAAGCTGGAAGCGTCCCCGGACGCCGCCAAGGGACTGGTCCTGGAGTTTCGCCTGGATTATCTCCTTGCCCACATCAAGGAGAGCCGCAAGACTCTGAATCGACTGATTAACCTGGGCGTGGGGGTCAGCGTGACCGGGGTCGATGAGACAAGCTCGGCCGAAGTGCTCCTCGAGCACCTCCCTTCGAATTACCTTCGGATGGGCCCGGGATTTGCCCACCGCATGCAGGATAACGAGGATATGGCCCAGCGCTATGAAAAGTTTGCCGACCGGGCCCAGGCCAGTGGCCGCAAGCTGATCATCCCGATGCTCGAGGATGCCGATGCGGTGGCCCGGATCTGGCGGGCGAAAGTCGACCTGGTACAGGGGAACTTCATCCAGCGCCCCAGGGAAGACATGGAAGGTTAGAAAACCCTGATCCGGAGACTCGCTGTCATCCGGAGTCCCGGTTTCTCCTTTTGGCCCACCAGGCCAGGCGCCGGACGATCTGGCGCTCGAATCCCCTGTCAACGGGCCGGTAGAAGACCTGCCGGTCCATGCCTTCGGGGAAATAATCCTGACCGGAATACCCATCATCGCTGTCGTGGTCGTAGGCATATCCGGATCCATAGCCAAGCTCTTTCATCAGCCCCGTTGGCGCGTTGAGGCTGTGGGCCGGCGGGTTCAGCGATCCGGTGGATCTGGCCGAATCCATGGCCGCCTTCGAGGCCCGGTAGAGTGCGTTGGATTTAGGGGCCGTGGCCAGGTAGACCAGGGCCTGAACGATGGCCAGTTCGCCTTCCGGTGAACCCAGGGTTTCATAGGCCTGGCGGGCCGCCAGGGCCTGGGGCAATGCCTGGGGATCGGCCAGGCCGATATCCTCGCTGGCAAACCGGATCAACCGGCGGGCGATGTACAGCGGGTCTTCACCGCCATCGAGCATCCGGGCCATCCAGTAAAGCGCCGCATCCGTATCGGACCCGCGCAGGGACTTGTGCAGGGCCGAGATCAGGTTGAAATGCCCCTCCCGATCCTTGTCATAGGCCGGCGAACGCCGCTGGAGAAGCGCCATCAACCCGGCCTCATCCAGTGTTTTCTCACCGGCCAGGTCAAAAAGGGCTTCGGCGGCATTGAGCAGGTAACGCCCGTCCCCGTCTGCCAGGGCCAGCAGGGACTCCCGGGCAGCGGCTTCGATCGGAAGCTTGCGCCCCACATGGGCTTCGGCCCGATCCAGCAGCGTGGCCATGGCTGCCTCGTCCAGGCGTTTGACAACCAGGACCTGCATGCGGGACAGCAGCGCTCCGTTCAACTCGAAGGAAGGATTCTCCGTGGTCGCGCCGACCAGGATGACCGTGCCGTCTTCCACGTAAGGCAGGAAACTGTCCTGCTGGGACCGGTTGAACCGATGTATCTCATCGACAAACAGCAGGGTTCCCTGGCCCGCCTGGCGCCGCTCGGCAGCGGCTGCAAAGATCTTGCGCAAGTCTCCCACGCCGGAAAAAATCGCCGAGGTCTGGACGAATTCCAGATCACCGATGCTGGCCAGCAGGCGTGCCAGGGTGGTCTTTCCCGTCCCCGGCGGCCCCCAGAAAACCAGCGAGGACACCCGCTGGTGGTCAACCATCCGGCGAAGGGGGCCTTCCGGGCCCAGCAAGTGGTCCTGGCCGACCACCTGGTCGAAGTCATCCGGGCGAAGCCGGTCGGCCAGCGGCCGGGGGGCGCGCTCGTCCAGGCCGGCTTGTCGAAACAGATCGCTCATGGTGGAAGGGTAACCCAGTTGGTTAGCCCCTTGATGTAGGGTAGGGAATCGCTTGGCCCGGAGAAGAGGATGAAAACCAGGGAGATTGATGTTGCCGTGATCGGTTCGGGCACGGCAGGCATGGTTGCCTATCGGCAGGCCCGCAAGTTCACTGACTCGGTCGTGATGATCGAACGCGGTCCCTACGGGACCACCTGCGCCCGTGTGGGATGCATGCCAAGCAAACTGCTTATCGCTGCCGCCGATGCCGCCAACGGGGTATCCAGCGCCGGGATGTTCGGGGTCCATGCGGGCGATCTACGTGTCGACGGGGCGGCCGTAATGAAGCGGGTTCGCACCGAGCGTGACCGGTTTGTGGGCTTTGTGGTGGAGGCCGTGGAGGATTTCCCGGCCGAGCACCGGGTGCGCGGCCAGGCCCGGTTTGTCGGACCGGATACCCTGGTCGTGGATGACCAGATTGAAATTCGCGCTCAGCGGGTAGTCATCGCTACCGGTTCAACAACCAATATTCCGGAGTTCCTGAAAGCCGCCGGGAATCGGCTGGCAACCAGCGACGATCTCTTCGACTGGACGGACCTGCCCGAATCGGTGGCGGTCTTCGGACCCGGGGTGATCGGACTGGAACTGGGTCAGGCGCTGGCCCGGCTTGGGGTCGGAATACGCATGTTCGGCGTTGGCGGCAAGCTGGGCCCCATCCAGGATGAAGAGATCCGTGAAGTCGCCCTGGCCGCCTTCAACCGGGAATTCCCCCTGGACCCGGACGCCGATGTTCAGAACATCGAACGGGTGGAAAACGGCGTGGCCATCACCTTTGCGGGCAAAGGCGGGGACAGGCAGACCGAAACCTTTGACTACCTGCTTGCCGCCACCGGCCGCCGTCCCAACGTGGAATCGCTGGACCTGGAAACTACCGGCCTTGAGCTCGACGACCGGGGCGTTCCCCTGTTCGACCGCCATACCCTGCAATGCGGAGATTCGCCGATCTTCATCGCCGGGGATGTCAACAATGACCTGCCCCTGCTCCACGAGGCCGCTGATGAAGGACGGATCGCCGGGACCAATGCCGGGCGCTACCCGGAGGTCCGCACCGGGCTTCGGCGTACCCCCCTGGCCGTGGTGTTTACCAGCCCCCAGATCGCCACCGCCGGCTGGACGATTCAACAGGCCGACGAACGATGCAAAGGCTGTTTTGAGGTCGGTTCCGTGAACTTCGAAAACCAGGGCCGGGCCCGGGTGATGGGCCGGAACACCGGGCTTCTCCGGGTCTACGGGGAGCACGGCAGCGGTCGCTTCCTGGGCGCGGAAATGCTTGGTCCGGCGGCCGAACACATCGGGCACCTTCTCGCCTGGTCGGCCCAGCAGGGGCTGACCGTAAGCCAGATGCTGGACATGCCCTACTACCATCCGGTCGTCGAGGAGGGCCTGAGAACGGCACTTCGTGACTTGAACCGCAAACTCAGAATCGGTGGGGAATTTCCCGAGGGCTGCCTGGACTGCGGGCCGGGCAGTTGATCACCGCCGGCCGTTATTGCCGAGGGGGCTGGTCGGCGGGCAGATCGGCACAGGCCAGGCGTTCGAAATCATCGGCCAGCCCGCTGATCCGGCCGGCCAGCCGGTTGCGCTGGCGATCGGCTGCCGATTCATACAGGTCGGTAAACAACTCCAGGGTCCGCTCCCGGTTGTGTTCCATGACTTCCCGGTAGGCCGAAGACCAGTCATCGGTGGTTCGCAGGAACAATTCTTCCAGATCCTGCTTGAAAATCTCCGCCTGGCCTCTTCGCTCCAGCGCTTCGGCAAATTCCACTGCCCAGGCTTCGCGCATGTCCAGGTTGAGCTCTGCTGACGGTTTCAGGCTGCGGCTCCATCGGACAACCAGGGCCTTCTGGTCCCGGTGAAGACGTCCGAAGAATCGACGAAGCTGACGCTCCATGCCCCGGGCCCGGTCCAGGGCCTGTTCATCTTCTGTAGATGACTCCAGCTCCTCGCGAATATCCCGGTTTCGCTCATCGATGCTCTCTAGCAATTCCTCGGCCTGGTCATCGGTCAGACTGGTCAAAACGCCCATGGTGTCTTCGGGAAGATTCCATTGCATGGCTTGCCAGAACCCGAACAATTCCTTGCCGTAACCGCGCAGGATTTCAGTACCAACCCGACCAGCCTCCAGGTCGGCTTCCATCTTTCGAAGCAGGGTCGCGTAATCGGGAAGCTGGGTTGCGCAATGCCAGCCCAGTCGGTTTTCGACCTGCATGCGAACTTCCATTCGCTGGGTATCGTCCAGGGTGACCAGATCGTCGACGGCCCGCATGGCAAACCAGTCCAGGTTGCCGTAAAGGGTCCTTACCCCACAGCCGGTCATGGCAGCGAGGACGACAACAAGCAAGACCCAGCGCAAATATTTCATGTTCCGAGCCTAATCGCTCCGCCGTGAAGATTTCTACTACAGCAAGCTTGCCTCGCGCTCCTTGCGGCGCCTCAGGGTTTCCTTCCAGTGCTGCACCCGAACCCTTTCCTTGATTACCTCGATGGCCTCGATGGTAATGCGGGTTCCGATATCCCCCAGTTCCGGATGGTCTTCCAGGATCGCGTCGATGATGACCGTGACCGTTTCATCCACCAGGCGGTTGTTTTCCGCCGCACTGATGTCCTGGACAGTACGGTCGAAGACCTCGTAGACGATGTCATTGATGGACTGGCGCAGGGTATTGACGACCGCGCGACCGAGCAGGGGCACCTTGTCCAGGGTGCGAATTCCGGCATTGGCCGTGACGGCATCGGCAATGACCGATTCGACGTATTTCCGGATGGTTTCTTCATGATTTTCGTAGCTGCGCTGGGCAATCATTCCGATCCGTCGGGAAAGATGTTCGACCAGGACCTCACGCTGGGGGGCAATGACATCGGTGATGATCTGGCGCGTAATCGGGGTTTCTCCTTCCACCTCCCGCTTGACATCGTCCAGGGCCCGGATCATGACCTGGTCGGAAACCTCGTCGATGAAGGCGTTGAAGTAAAACTCGAAAAACCGGTAGATTCGCGTGTCGGTCAGATCGATGATGCCCATCTTCTGGAGCCGGACCAGAAGGGAAATGAGCCGGAGCAGCCGCAACAGCCTCAGGGAACCGATGGGAATGCAGCCGATCAGGTCATACCAGTGCAGGAAGGGATAAAAGTACCATCGGGGATAAGTCTTCTTTCGTATCGCCACAATCCACTGGAACACGAACTCGGTCAGGAAGATGCTGATGAAGATCAGGTCATAGAACAGGAAGTGGGCGTGAATCTGTTCCCGGTAGAACTCGCTGGCTGCCGGTGCCAGGGAATCGAAAATATCCTGGGCGGTTTCGGTGGCGTAAATCGTGTCGAAGACGATGAACACCAGGTTGACCGAGACAAGCAGGACCATGAACAGGTCCAACACAAGCCAGGAGGTCTGACTGGTCTCGCGCAGTTTCTGCCGATCGAATCGAATAACCATGGGAACAGGCTCCCTCTGCCAGGGCTCAAGGCATCATTATGCCTGCAGGTCCGGATCAGTATTCCAGGAGGTCTCCGGGGACAGGCAGGGCCGGGGTTGTCTGGAACCGTTCACCCATTGCGCTGGCCAGGATCTGCCGGGCAGATTCCTCTCCGTGGATCAGGGCGGTAGCCGGCGGCAATCGGAAATTTTCATACCAGGCCAGAAGCTCCATCTGATCGGCATGAGCAGAAATTCCGCCGATGGTATGGATTCGGGCACGCACGGGAAATTCCCGGCCATGGATCGTCACCGACTCGGCCCCGTCCACCAACCTGCGGCCCAGGGTGCCGTGGGCCTGATAGCCGGTAATGATGATATGGGTGGAAGTGCGGGAAATGCGCTCGCGGTAGTGATGCAGGATTCGACCCCCGTTGCTCATCCCGCTCCCGGCAATGACCAGGGCTCCTTTCCGGATCCGGTTTATGGCGATGGAATCGTCCACCGTCCGGCTGATGCGAAGATTCGGCAGTCGCAAGCGGGTCTTCTTGATCCAGGCTCGAGCCTCGGGACGAAGGTAGGCCAGGTGTCGGGCAAAGACCGTTGTTGCCCGAATGGCCATGGGGCTGTCGAGAAACATCTGCCACCGGTCCAGCCCCCAGTCATTGAAGTGGCGGTACATGAGGTAGAGCAGTTCCTGGGTTCGGCCCACGGCAAAACTTGGACAGAGAATGGTTCCGCCCTCGGCTGCCGCGGTGGAGAATACCTCGGCCATCTCGGCCAGCGTGTCGGCCCGGCTGCGATGGCAGCGACTGCCGTAGGTGCTTTCCATGAGAACCAGATCGGCCTGCTCGAGGGGTTTCCAGTCGGGCAACAGGGGGCTGTCCCGATGTCCCAGGTCGCCGGTGTATACCAGGCGCCTGTTCACACCGTTCTCGCGGGTCTCCAGGATCACGCTGGCCGAACCCAGGATATGGCCGGCATCGATCAGAACAAGGCGGATGCCGGGCAGGATTTCGCAACCGGTGTCGTATTCCAGGGTCTGGAAGTGCTTCATGCATTCGGCCACATCCCCTGCTGAATAGAGAATCGACCCACCCCGACTCTTGCGCTCCTGGAGAAAGGCGGCATCCTGCAGGAGAATATCCACCAGGTCCACGCTTGCCTTGTGGGTATAGATGGGTCCGGTAAATCCTTCCCGTACAAGATTCGGCAGGCGGCCGGAATGATCCAGGTGGGCATGGCTCAACACCACCGCATCGATGGCAGCCGGATCAAAGGGAAAGGGTTTGGCGTTTTCAGCCTCTTCGGAGGCAGGGCCCTGGACCAGGCCGCAGTCGAGCAGAACCCTTTTCCCCGCTGCCTGGACCATGAAACAGGAGCCCGTGACCCGGCCAGCGGCCCCGAAGAATCGTATTGATGGCATGGTTTGCGAATCCTATTGTTGTCCGGGCATTGAATCCCGAAGTGTGCGGACCCTGCTTACAACCAGGGTGGCCGGGGCAACCCTTTTTCGGCCAGAAATTCCGGATTGAACAGTTTTGACTCGTAGCGGCTGGCCGAATCACACAGTACGGTGACAATGGTGTGGCCCGGCCCCATCTGCCGGGCCAGCCGAATGGCACCGGCCACGTTGATCCCGCTGGATGCACCCAGGTACAACCCTTCCCGGCCGATCAAGTCCCAAAGCACCGGGACCAGCTCGGTATCCGGGATGTTGAAC
>SLIZ01000047.1 GCA_007135395.1 Wenzhouxiangellaceae bacterium
CGGGTAAATACCAGGACCTGGTTCCAGTTTTCGCTGCCGATCATCCACGAAAGCAGTTCACGCTTGCGCTTCTGGTCGACGTGGATGGCTTTCTGTGAAATGGCATCGACGGTGGAGTTGGGTGCCGCGGTTTCCACCCGTACCGGGTTGTCGAGAAAACGCCCGGCCAGCCGGGTGATATCCCCGGAAAACGTGGCCGAAAACAGCAGGGTCTGGCGTTTTTTCGGCAGGGCCTTGACGATCCGCTCGATGGCGGGAAGAAAGCCCATGTCCAGCATCCGGTCGGCCTCGTCGAGGACCAGGATTTCCAGTTTCGAAAGATCCACCGTACCCCGTTCCATGTGGTCCATGAGCCGGCCCGGAGTGGCGATGAGAATGTCCACGCCCCGCTTGAGCTTGCTGATCTGGGGATTGATGTTCACGCCGCCGAAAACCGTGGCCGAACGCAGGGACAGGTGGCGGCCGTAGGCGACTACGTTGTCCTGGATCTGGGCGGCCAGCTCCCGGGTGGGGGTCAGTATGAGGCTGCGTACCTGTCGGCCCTGGCGCGGGCGGTTGCCTAGCATCTGCAGGATCGGAAGGGTAAAGGCAGCGGTCTTGCCGGTGCCCGTCTGGGCACTGGCCATCGTATCCCGCCCGTCGAGGACGACCGGAATGGCCTTTTCCTGGACTGGGGTGGGATTCGTGTAGCCTTGCTCGCTTATTGCGCGCAGGAGTTCGGCACTCAGGCCGAGGGAATCGAAATTCATGTGTTTTCCTTGTCTACCAAGGCTTGGAAGTGCTCCGGGTCCGGAGCGGGAATCAATTCGGGGAATGGCCTTGGAAATTATTGCAATCCGCGAGAGGGCACGGTGAGGGCTGATCCCCCGGAGTCGTGCGGAGCGCACAATAGCACGGCGGACGGGAAATGGGAAATGATATATTTTCGACGGGACAGACTTGGTCCCCGGTTCCTTGACTGTGCAGCTGGCCGACCCAACCTTGCGCAGTACAACATCCACCGAAATCCGGAGCACCCATGAGCCTTGATCCTGCCCTGCGTCAGCGAATCGACGAGATCGTCCAGTCCGATCGCGTGGTTCTTTTCATGAAAGGCACTCCGAAAATGCCCATGTGTGGATTTTCGGCCCGAACCGCCGGGGTTCTCGACGGCCTGGTGGGTGAATACACCGCGGTCAATGTGCTCGACGACAACGATATTCGCGAAGGCATCAAAGCCTATGCCAACTGGCCGACCATTCCCCAGCTTTATGTGGATGGAGAGTTCATGGGCGGCTGCGACATCATCACGGAAATGTTCAACTCCGGTGAATTGCATGAAGAACTTGGCCTGGAAAAGCCCGACCGCACGCCCCCGGAAATCACGATTACCGACAAGGCCACCGACCGGATCCGGGAGTTTCTTGACGCTCATCCGGATGCCTTTCTGCATTTTTCCGTTGGCAGCGACTGGAACGCCCAGTTCAACATCGGTCCCCGACAGGGCCATGAAATCGAGGTGGAATCAAACGGCCTCCGGGTGCTGATGGACCTCCACACCGCCCAGCGGGCCAGGGGCGCGAAAATCGACTGGGTCCAGACCATGGAAGGCGAGGGCCTGAAGCTGGATCTGCCCGGGGCACCGCCCCAGGTCAGGACCCTGACCCCGGAACAGTTGCAAAAGCGCATGAACGACGGTGAGGCCCTGGTGGTGGTCGATACCCGGCCGGAAGCCGAGCGCCAGAGTAAGCCCCTCGATTTCGCCCGGCCGCTGGACAAGTCGTTGATGGAAGAGCTGGAAGGCAAGGACCGGGGTTTTCCCCTGGTCTTTGTCTGTGCCCACGGAATCTCCAGCCGGGAAGTGGCCGAGCATTACCGCAAGCGTGGATTCACCGAGGTCTACAACCTGGAAGGGGGCGCCACCGCCCTGGTCGGGGAGGACTAGTGTACCCCGCCACTCATTCTGTAACTTTCAGAGCGTGACTGAGTCGACAGTGCAAGGCGCGCGAGCGCAGGACTGGCCCTCGCCAATTCAAGCGAGTGCAACGCAGTCCACGGCGCTTGTGCGGCGGCCCTTCGGGAGCCACTGTGCCGGAGCCTGTCAATCCAGGTCGAACTCGGCGACCGCCGGGGCGTGGTCGGAAGGCCGTTCGTTGCGGCGGGGTTCGGCGTCCACCCAGGCTTTGGTGCACGAGTCGGCCAGGGCCTTCGAGGCCAGTACCAGGTCGATGCGCAGTCCCAGCCCCCGACGGAAGGCGGCTGCCCGGTAGTCCCACCAGGAAAAGATGCCTTCCTCCTGGTCGAAAAGGCGAAAGGTATCGACCAGCCCCAGATCCATCATCTTGCGCAGGGCGCTTCGCTCCGGTGTGGAGCACAGGATCTTCTCCCGCCAGGCTTCCGGGTCGTGTACATCCCGGTCGTCCGGTGCGATGTTGAAATCGCCCATGACCACCAGCCTGTCGTGCCGACGAAGCTCATCTTCAACCCAGGCGGTGACCGCGGCGAACCAGTCCAGCTTGTAGGCATACTTGTCCGTGCCCACCGCCTTGCCGTTTACCACGTAGAGGTTGATGACCCGAACGCCGTTGACCGTCCCGGCAATCACCCGACGCTGTTCGTCGGCAAAGCCGGGAATCTCGGTGACGGTCTCGGTCGGCTCCGATGAGGCAATCAGGGCCACCCCGTTGTAAGTCGGCTGGCCAGCAAAAACCGGATGGTAGCCCAGCTCGGCAAAGGGGTCGGTGGGAAACTTTTCGTCTATCAGCTTGGTTTCCTGCAGGCCCAGCACATCCGGGCGGTGAACATCCAGCCACTGGAGTACCTGTTCCAGGCGAACCTTCAGGGAATTCACATTCCAGCTTGCCAGTTTCATTTCCGTTTCCTGTTCAACACGGTCTTCGAAGTCATTGCCGCCAATCGGTCATTCTTCCTCGTCCCACCCGTAATCAAAGGTGATTTCCTCGTCCCGGGCGATATCGCGCAGGGCATAAAGCTCATCATCCCACCAGTCCGCATTGGGATTTCTGTCGTGATTGAGAAAGCGCATCTCGTTGGTGCCGTTGATCCCTTCCCATTCCTGGGCATCTTCGTCCCAGAGCCAAAGTACATGCATCCCGTCCTGTCGGGTTCGCGGGCCATCATAGGTGCCGATGAATTCATCCTTGCGGATTTTTCGCCGGGCAAACAGGCCCTTGCCGTGAATGGGGGA
>SLIZ01000086.1 GCA_007135395.1 Wenzhouxiangellaceae bacterium
ACGGGTTTCCGGAAAGATTGGTCCTTGCCGGATTGTACCAGCCGCAGGGGCTCCAGCCCGCTACAGTATGTATCGGCTCAGGTCCTGGTCGGCGGCCAGGTCCTTGAGGTGGGCATCGACATATTCGGCATCTACGGTCAGGGTCTGGCCGGACTGGTCCGGGGCGGTATAGGACACCTCGTCGAGCAGGCGTTCCATGACCGTGTGCAGGCGCCGGGCGCCGATGTTCTCGGTGGATTCATTGACCGAATAGCTGATCTCGGCGATGCGCCCGATGGCATTCTCGGTGAATTCCAGGGTGACCCCCTCGGTTGCGATCAGGGCCCGGTACTGTTCGGTCAGGGAGGCATCCGGTTCGGTCAGGATGCGCTTGAAATCCTCGGCGGTCAGCGCCTGGAGTTCCACCCGGATCGGCAGGCGGCCCTGGAGCTCGGGAATCAGGTCGGAAGGCTTGGATACATGAAACGCCCCCGAGGCGATAAACAGGATGTGATCGGTGCTGATGGGCCCGTAGCGAGTGTTGACCGTGCTGCCCTCGACCAGGGGCAGCAGGTCACGCTGGACCCCTTCCCGGGAAATCTCCCCGGAACTGCCGTGATCGGAGCGCCGGGCCACCTTGTCGATCTCGTCGATGAACACGATGCCGTTTTCCTCCGCGTTGGAAAGGGCCTGCTGCTTGACTTCCTCGTCGTTGATCAGCCGCCCGGCTTCTTCTTCGACCAGCACCGGAATGGCATCCTTGACCTTCATCTTGCGCGTCTGGCGCTTCTGGTTGCCCATGTTGGAAAACATCTGCTGGAGCTGGCTGGTCATTTCCTCCATGCCCGGCGGGGCCATGATCTCCATGCCCATGCCGGACTGGATATCCACCTCGATTTCCCGATCATTGAGCTTGCCGTCGAGCAATTGCTCGCGCAGCTTCCGGCGGGTGTCCTGCCGGTTGTCCGGCTCGGCCGGGGCATTGTCGAAGCCGGTGGACTGGCGGCGGGGCAGCAGAATGTCCAGTACCCGTTCCACGGCGGCATCTTCGGCCCGGGAACGCACGCCGTTCATGGCCTCGGCCCGGGTCATCTTTACCGAAAACTCCACCAGGTCCCGGATGATGGATTCCACGTCCTTGCCCACATAGCCAACTTCAGTGAACTTGGTGGCTTCCACCTTTACAAACGGCGCCCGGGCCAGGGCGGCCAGGCGGCGGGCGATCTCGGTCTTGCCCACGCCGGTGGGCCCGATCATCAGGATGTTCTTCGGCGTGATTTCCGGGCGCAGCTTCTCGTCCACCTGCTGCCGGCGCCAGCGGTTCCTCAGTGCAATGGCCACCGCCCGCTTGGCCGCCTTCTGGCCGATAATGTGACGGTCCAGTTCCTGGACGATTTCCCGGGGGGTCATGTAGGACATCAACTGGTCTCCAGCGTCTCGATGGTGAGATTGGTGTTGGTGTAGATGCAGATTTCGGCGGCTATGCCCAAAGACTCCCGGCACACCTCCTCGGCGGATTTGTCGGTGTGGCGCAGCAGCGCCCGGGCGGCGGCCTGGGCGAAGGGCCCGCCGGAACCGATGGCGATCAGTCCTTCCTCGGGCTCGATGACATCCCCGTTGCCGGAAATGATCAGCGATGCCTCATGGTCGGCAACCGCCAGCAGGGCTTCCAGGCGCCGGAGCAGCCGGTCGGTGCGCCAGTCCTTGGCCAGTTCCACGGCCGCACGGGTCAACTGGCCGGAGTATTGCTCCAGCTTGGCCTCGAAGCGCTCGAAGAGCGTGAACGCATCCGCCGTGGCGCCGGCAAAACCGGCAATGACCCTGTTTCCGTACAACTTGCGTACTTTACGGGCATTGGACTTCATCACGGTGTTGCCAAGGCTTACCTGGCCATCGCCGCCGATGACGACCTGGTTGTTTCGGCGAATCGAGACAATCGTGGTACCGCGGTATTGCTCCATCTGGAATTTCCGTTGATGCCGGTCTGGGTTTCGAACATGGGGCCTGAGCGCAGATGGCACAACCACGAAGCCAGGGTGCCGAATGTTGCGTGATGCAGTTCATGGCTGGAATGGAGTTCTGACAGGATTATTGACCTTTAGGTCTGTTGGGGTTAACTTCGTCAATATACGGGAAGGATCAGACTGTAAAACATAGTTGAATTTCGAGGGAAATCGCATGACAAGAATAATTTTGATCCTGGCTGCGGCCGGAATGATAAGCGCATCCGGCCTTGCATTGGCCGATGGATTCGACGACGGCATCCCCGAGGGCTGGATTTGCGAGGGTGAATGCGGAACTCTGGGGGCCGACGGGGTGGTTTCCCTGGCGCCGAAGGGTGGTGATGCCTATGGCTGGGTGGCCACGGCCAGTAACAGCCCGACCGGCCTGGCCCTGGAAGGGGTCGGGGGCGATGGTAATCCGACCTCCGGATCCCGGCTTCGCTCGTCGATCTTCGAGGCCAGTGCCGGCGACGATCTGGAATTCCAGTTCAACTACGTGACCTCCGACGGTGGCGGCTTTGCCGACTACGCCTGGGCCCGGTTGCTCGATTCCGATCTCAACGAAGTCGCCCTGCTGTTTACAGCCCGCACGACCCCGGGTGGCACTACCGTGCCGGGTTTTGAAATGCCGGATATCGAGGCTGAAATTACCCCCGAGGAAGTCACAATCATCGACGGCGGCCCGGAGTGGTCTCCCCTGGGCGGCAATTCCGGTTCCTGTTATTCCACCGGCTGCGGATACACCGACTGGGTCCAGTCCAATTTCGAGATTCCCGCAGACGGCTCCTACGTGCTGGAATTCGGCGCGGTGAACTGGAACGACACGTCCTTTCAGTCCGGCATGGCCTTCGACGGCATCACCGTGGAAGGTGAGCCCATTGGTGGCGGCCCTGGTACGGGTGAGCCTGGCGATTACGTATCCATCCCGACCTTGTCCAGGCCCGGACTGCTGATCGCTGCACTGATCCTGATGATGATGGGCATGCTTGCCCTGCGTGGCCGATTCAGTTGATCGGCGGCAAGTAGCAAACCCCGATTTGCCCGGCCTTGCCGGGCGAGGAAAAAGGCCGGAGCGATCCGGCCTTTTTTCGTATCTAGTGTACCCCGCCACTCATTCTGTAACATTCAGCGAGTCGGAAAGCGCTTAGCCGGAAGGCAGGCCTCGCCGGGAATGGCAGCGTCCTTGCCAAGAGGCCTAACGC
>SLIZ01000063.1 GCA_007135395.1 Wenzhouxiangellaceae bacterium
CCCCAAAGGAACCTCATGACATCAGGCATCCGGACCGTGGTTTTTCCCGTAGCAGGCCTGGGAACCCGGTTTTTGCCGGCCACCAAGGCAGTCCCGAAGGAAATGCTGGCGGTGGTGGACAAGCCGCTGATCCAGTACGCCGTGGAAGAAGCCGTAGCCGCGGGTGCCGAAAAGCTGGTGTTTGTCACCGGGCGCACCAAGAATGCCATCGAAAACCACTTCGATATGGCCTTCGAGCTGGAAACCGAGCTGGCCGCCCGGGGCAAGGATGACCTGCTTGCCCAGGTCGAGGCCATCGTCCCCGAGCATGTAAGTTGCCTGTATGTGCGCCAGCGCAAGGCCCTGGGCCTGGGTCACGCGGTGCTGTGCGCCCGTGCCCTGGTCGACGATGATTACTTCGGGGTGATTCTGGCCGACGACCTGATCCACAACCCGGCCAGTCCTGCCCTGGGCCAGCTTGCTGCCGTGGCTGCCGAGCGGGAAGCCTCTGTGGTCAGTGTGCAGGAAGTATCCCGCGAGAAAACCCGTCATTACGGGGTAGTGGACACCGGGGGTGCCGAAGGCCCGGTCCAGCCCGTCCGCGGCCTGGTGGAAAAACCGGACCCGGCCGATGCCCCGTCCAACCTGGCTGTCGTGGGACGTTACGTACTTTCGTCCCGGATTTTCGAACTCCTGGCCGAGACTCCCCCGGACCATCGCGGAGAGATTCAGCTCACCGATGCCATGGCAGCCCTCCTGGAACACCAGTCCATGGTTACCTGCCGGTTCGAGGGCAAGCATTTCGATGCGGGCAACAAGCTCGGATTTCTCCAGGCCACCGTGGAATTGGGCCTGGAACACGCAGAGATCGGGCCGGATTTTGCCGCCTGGCTGGCACAGCGCAAACCGGCCAGGGAGTCCTGAGGCCATGTGTGGAATCGTGGGAGTCACTGCCGGGCGCAACGTCACGCCGATCCTCATGGAAGGGCTCCGGAGGCTGGAATACCGGGGCTATGATTCGGCCGGCATTGCCGCGATTACCGAATCGGGCATCCACCGGCTGCGGGCGGTAGGCAAGGTTGAGCAGCTCTCAAAGGCCCTGGAAGAAGAGCCGGTCACGGCGTTTTGCGGCATTGCCCACACTCGCTGGGCCACCCATGGCAAACCCACCCGGGCCAACGCCCACCCCCATCTTTCCCACAGCCGCCTGGCCCTGGTCCACAACGGCATCATCGAAAATCACGTGGCCCTTCGCAAGCGCCTTGAAAGCGCCGGCTACGCCTTCGAGTCGGAAACCGACACGGAAGTCATCGTCCACCTGCTTGACCACCTGCACACCGAAGGAGAGCCCTTCGACCGGACCCTGCGTCGGGCTGCCGGTGAGCTCAGCGGCGCCTATGCCATTGCCGTTGTTCGCGTTGAAGAGCCCGGGGTTCTCTATGCCGCCCGCATGGGCTCGCCACTGGTCATCGGCGTTGGCAGCGAGGAAAACTTCCTGGCCTCCGATCCGCTGGCCCTCCTCCAGGTCACCGACCGATTCGTCTACCTGGAAAACGGCGAGATTGCCCGCATCGAGCGGGACGGTTACCGGGTCACCAACGCCGACGACAAGAATGTACAACGGGAGCCGGAAGTTTATCTCCACGGCGACCAGGCCGCGTCCAAGGGCAAATACCGGCACTTCATGCTCAAGGAGATCCACGAGCAGCCCGAGGCCATCCGACGGACCATTGAGGGCAAGCTCGGCGACGAGGGCGTACTGGTTGAGGCCCTGGGCCCGGAGGCCCTGGCAGTGCTTCCCGACGTGCGCCAGGTTCATATCGTGGCCTGCGGGACCAGTTACCACGCCGGCCTGGTGGCCCGTTACTGGATTGAATCCCACACCGGCATTCCCTGCACCGTGGAGGTGGCCAGCGAATACCGCTACCGCAATCCGGTGGTTCCCCCCGGCAGCCTGTTTATCGGGATTTCCCAGTCCGGCGAAACCGCCGATACCCTGGCGGCCCTGCGCTATGCCAACGGGGGCGGCTACCTGGCCACCCTGGGCCTTTGCAACATGCCCGGCTCCACCCTGGTCCGGGAATCCCGGCTGCGCCTGATGACCGATGCCGGCCCGGAAATCGGAGTGGCATCGACCAAGGCATTTACCACGCAACTGGTTGCCCTGTACTGGTTTACCCTGGTTCTCGGCCGGACCCGGGGCCTGGACGATACGGCTGAGCTGGCCGGCGTCCGGGCGCTGAAAAGCCTGGCTGGCGAAGTCGAGCGAGCCCTTGAACTGGAGCCGGAAATTTCCCGGCTGGCAGCACACTTCAGCCACAGCCACAACGCAATCTTTCTCGGCCGGGGCGCGTTCTACCCGGTGGCCATGGAAGGCGCGCTCAAGCTCAAGGAAATTTCCTATATCCATGCAGAGGCCTTTCCCGCCGGAGAACTCAAGCATGGCCCCCTGGCCCTTATCGACGAGGAAACTCCGGTCATCAGCGTGGCCGCCGAGGACGAACTCCTCGAAAAGCTCCAGTCCAACCTGGCCGAAGTCCACGCCCGGGGCGGGCGGCTGATCAACTTCATCGGTAATGCGGTTGAAATGGAAGAAGGGGAGAATATCGTCAATGTCCGGATCGGGGGCATGGATACGGTAATCAGCCCCGTGGTTGCCACCATTCCGTTGCAGCTTCTCGCCTACCACGTGGCCCTGATCAAGGGCACCGATGTGGACAAGCCGAGAAATCTGGCAAAATCCGTGACCGTGGAATGAACAGGAAGAGGGGAAAGCAAATGGCGCCAACGCGAGTCGGCCGGTCACCGGCGGGAGGCCAGTAATGGCCGTACCCGCAGCCGTCATCCAGGGACTGGCATTGCCCACCCGCTGGTACTGTGTCCAGTGCAAGCCCAGGCAGGAAAGTCGTGCCGAGGAGCACCTGGCCAACCAGGGCTACCAGGTCTACCTGCCTCGAATCCGAAGCCGTCAGAGAATCCGTGGTGCAAGCAGGCTACGCATCCATCCCATGTTTCCGGGCTATTTGTTCATCAGCCTGGCCGCCTACCGGGACGAATGGGCCCCCATCCGCTCGACCCGGGGTGTTATCGGCCTGGTCCGCGTCGGCGGCATTGCCCCCCAGGTGCCCGAAGAAGTCATCGACGCCCTGCAAGGCCGCGAGGATGACCAGGGACATATCAACCTCGCCATCCAGACC
>SLIZ01000057.1 GCA_007135395.1 Wenzhouxiangellaceae bacterium
AGGTACGACCCAGGCATTGAAGTGCTCGGTAAACGCCAGCCACCGGCCATCCGGAGAAACACTGTACTCGGTGACCCATTCACCGGAGTAATGTTCCCGCTCATCCTGGCCGTCCAGGTTGACACTCTTGAGGACCAGTTCCCTGTCATCGCGCTCGGAAAACAGGATTCGACTGCCATCGCTGGAAAACTGGGGTGAGGCGCCCTTGTCCAGGATCCGTTCCGGCTCCCCCTGGCCGTCTGCATCGACCCGGTACAGCCCGGGACGCTCCGACCACAGCGGGGAAGTCAGGTAGCCACCGGTAATCTTTCGGAAAACGACTTCGCTGCCATCCGGCGAAAATGCCGGCTCCACGTAGTGACCCGGCTCATCGGTCAGGGTACGCCCTGCGCCCCGTCCAACCGGTGCGATTCGCACGCTGCCCAGGTCCTCGTCGTCAAAAGTGGTATATACCACGTGATTTCCATCGGGAGAGAACCGGGGATGGAACTCGAAATGGTCGTTCTGACGGGTCAGGCGCTGGCGGCGGTCCCTTTGAAGGTCATGAATCCACAAGTATCCCAGTGCCTGGTAGACGGCCTGGGTACCATTCGGGCTGTACTGCGCCCAGCGGTGCATGCGGACGGGAAACTCGTCGGGCGACACATCGATATCGAAACGCACGGCGGGGTGAACCTGTTTTTCCGCGCGCACCCGGACCTCGATGGTTTCCCGGTTTCCGTCCAGGTCTGTACGGTGAAACTGGCCGCCGGACCAGTAAACCAGGCCGTTTCCATCGGGCAACCAGGCCATTGCCGGGTAATTGCCCATGTCTCCGCTGGTCTCCTGCTTGTCCCGCTCCAGGTCATCGTCCAGCGTTGTTTCCTGACCCGAGCGCAGATCACGCACGACCAGCCGGCTTGTCAGCGTCCTGGCGTTTCGCCGTACAAAGGCCAGGGAGTCGCCATCCGGTGACAAGGTTGGTCGGATGGCCCCGCCGGGGCCGCTGACAACCGTTTCGGTTTCTCCGGTCTCCAGGTCCAGACGGCGTATGGCGAACAGACCTTCCGTGGCATCCTTGTTGTATTGCCAGACAGTCCCTGAAGTCACGTCCTGGCTGAAATAAAGATACCGGCCATCCGGCGAGAAAGCCGGCTCGGCAATGTTCTTCTGGGAATCCTCTCCGTGCAGTCGGTCGACCAGTACAGTGCCCTGTCCGCCGGAGCGATGATACATCCAGATGGAACCGGCCGGAATGCTGCGCCGGGAAACATAACCTTTGCGACCGGCAAGAAAATCTCCATCGGCCGACCATGCCGGATTGTGAAGCAGATGATCGGTCTCACTGCTTACCTCCTGGAGATTGGAGCCATCGGCATCCATGACCCACAGGTTCTCGGCGCCGTTGCGGTCACTGACGAAAGCGATGCGCGTTCCATCGGGACTGAATCTAGGCTGGAAGTTCCAGGCCAGGTCATCGGTCAGGGCTTCGGCATCGCCACCTTCAACCGGGACCTGGTAAATATCACCCAGGGTGTGGAATACAAGGGTCTGGCCGTCCGGGCTGATATCCACATCGGCCCAGGTGAAAGTGGTGGTATCGATGCTTACGGTTTCCCGGTCTCCCGGGGGCTCGATCACCGACCATTCATCGTTTTCATCGGCCAGGGTGGTCCCGGCCGCGATGCTGAGAAACAGCAGGATCAGGGTTTGAATGTTTTTCATGGCTTTGTACTGGCTTTAGATAAAGGTTTGTTCAGAGAAACTGCTCGTCAAGAATTCGTTCTTCCAGGGAATGCTCGGGATCAAACAGCAACCGGTGTGAAATGGAGCGATCCAGGGAAACCTGAACCCGGCGGATGTTTCGAAACTCATCGTAGTCTGCGGTAGCACTTACCGGACGTCGTTCCTCACCAAGCACATGGAATTCGATCCGGGCCTGGAACGGCAGTACGGCACCCCGCCAGCGACGGGGCCGAAACGGACAAATCGGGGTCATCACCACCGCCTCGGTTCCCAGGGGAAGAATGGGGCCATGGGCAGACAGGTTATAGGCCGTTGAACCGGCCGCAGTCGCGACCAGGATACCGTCTGCAACCAGCTTTTCCACACGCACCCGGTCGTTGACCACTACCTGGACATGGGCGGCCTGGGAGGTCTGACGAAGCAAAGAAACCTCATTGATGGCCCGTGCAACGTGTATGTTCCCGCTGTTGTCTTCGGCTTCCATACGCAGGGGATTGAGCGTTATTTCCCTGGCCTGGTCCAGCCGCCCCTCAAGGCCCGCTTCATCGAACCGGTTCATGAGAAAACCCACATCGCCCAGGCGCATGCCGAACAGGGGCTGTTTGCCATCAAACTGTTCATGGAGGGTATGGAGCATGAAACCATCTCCGCCCAGGACGACCAGTACATCCGCCGATTCCCGGGGAACCTTCCCGTACCGCTCCCGGAGTCGTTCGACAAGTTCCCTGGCCCTGGGGCTGTCCCCGGCCAGAAAGGATATCGTCCGGCCAGTCACGGGCCTGTTTTCCCTGCAGGATGTACAGGCTCCGGCTGGTTGCCCGGATTGGAACCGGGAGTGTGGTCAGTTGCCCGGTCAGCTGGCAGCACTGAGCATTTGCCGAAGACTGTGGATGGCAACGGAAAGGGTGGCAAAGTCACTTCGTCCCAGATTTCGCATCTCCTCCAGCATAACCCGAGTCCGGCCCACCTGCCGGTGATGCTTGTCGAACCACCGGTTGACCAGACCTTCACTTCCTCCGCTACCGGATTCGGAAAGCACCCGGCGGGCCAGCGCCCGATGGTGACTGAAAAGCTCGTCGCGCAGATTTCCGCGGGCATGAGCATGCCACTGGCGTTCGACCGGCAATGACTCCACTTCCCGGCGCAACCAGCGAAGACTCAGAGTATCGAGCAGTTCGAAGTACACGCCGGCCACCGTTGCAACATCCAGCTCCAGGTTTCGGGCTTCGTCGACGATATCCAGCGCCGAATACATGAATCTGAGCCGTCCAATCTGTTCGGCAAGATCCTCGGGAAATCCACTATCGGAAAAGCCCCCCACCCGGGCATCGAGTGCCTCGATGTCTTCGGCAGCCAGCACCTCGCGGAGGCTGGCCCGGAAATCCTCGATACCGGGAGCAAAACGTTCAACCATGCTGGAAATATCCAGGGAAAAGCCGCCGGGAAGCGTA
>SLIZ01000242.1 GCA_007135395.1 Wenzhouxiangellaceae bacterium
ATGCTCCACTCCACCCACCATGGAATAGTAATAGACGGCTGCCTGATGTCGCCTGTCCCGACCCAGCCTTCCGAATTCTCCGTTCGCAAGGGCCTCCACCAGGGTTGGCTGGTTGAATTTCTCACGCGTGTACTCAGGCTGCATTGATCGCATGGCGGACTGAACCTCGTCCTGCAATTCTCCTGCCAGCTTGATCCCGGCGCTGGAGGCCGACGACAGGTAGCGCTCGATCCTCTCCAGTTCATCGTACTCGAACTCTTCCTGGCCCTTTAGCAACGCAAGCGCGATCTCCATTTTGCTGGCCGCGTGCCCCAGGTTTGCAGCTTCTGCGAATCGTTGCCGCGCCTGTCCGGCACTCCCGTCCACCACCAGCACGCGGCCGAGCTGGTGATGAAGGCGGCCGTTCTCCGGATTGATTTCAACTGCCTTGGAACACTGCTTTTTCGCCAATGACAGGACGATTTCTTCAGTTGACACCCCTTCCCAGACCCGTTCCGGATCTGCCGGATCGGAAGCCCAGATATCACAAAGCGTCACCCCGTCGGAATCCGGCTTTCCCATCTCGCTCGTGCTCCGATCCAGATCCTTCGCAACCGCGGCCCACTCCCGATCCGAGGGTCGAACCTGCCCGCCTTCGTAGTCCATGTATCTTGCAGTGGCCGTGTATCCCGGCTGGTCATCGAAATGCAGCACCCGTTTTCCATTGGTCCGGCCATCAACAAGGGCGAGCTCGTGAAGCCTGTACTTCCTGTCCCGGAATCCCAATCGTTTCATCAGCCGATCCCACATGCCCTCGGTGACTTCCTCGATATCCACGTCAAAATCACGATGCCCGGTTTCGGCCAGGCCACAGACAAACTGCTTGAACGGGCGTTCCGCACCTCCAAGCCGTACCGCCTTTTCCGACAGACTGGCCGGCAGGTCCAGGGACTCGTATTCCTGAAGGCATATCGAGGCTTCCATTTCCATTGCCCGCTGCCTCGCCGCTTGCGCATACTCCCCCTTTGCTGGAATCTCGTCCTCCAGGGCCTCGAAGCTCTCCACTTCTTCCTCGAGTCTGGCCCGGTTGTCCGGATCTGCTTCCAGTTCTGAAATCCGGGTTCGATAATCCCCTACACCCTTGACCGCCAACTCCTGCACACGATCATTCGCAGCGTCCTGCAACGAGGCGACATGCTCTTCGGGAAGCCCGTGCTGCCGGGCATTCCGTATAAATGCCTCTGCCCTTTCTTTTACCAGGTCGATGTCACTGAAATCGTTCCCGACATCATTGAGTTTTTCGCCCTTGTGTCCCGCCAACTGGTTCCAGTAGCGATCCAGCTCGGGTTGAACCGCCTGCCGGATAGACACCTGCAACAGGTCCGGCAGGGGTGTGGTCTCGGCCAGCAGTCCGTGATAGGCACCCACGAAGGCTCTCGCTGAATCCTCTTCGTCCACCTGAAGCCTGGACCCTGCCTCTCCTCGCAGATCCGCGAAATCCCTGTCGGCAAGCCCTTCGGCGGCAGCTCGAAGCGGGTCGGGTATGATCCCCAGGGATTCCCGGGCATGCTCGAGCTCCCGGACTACCCGTTCAAACCCGGCCATGTCATTCGACACTCCCTGGATGGTTTCTGCGGCATCGGCCGCCGCGTACCGGATTGCAACCTCCCAGCCATTGGCCTTTTCACTGTCGCCGACCGCAACGGGCTGAGAGTCCCGGTAGACAGTGAACGTAATCGACTCGATATCCTGGCACTCGAACCCGAGCGCGGCCCGCGCCCCACCGACAGCCTCCTGGAGGTCAGGGGCATGCACATTAACTGCCTGCCCAGGTTGCACCACGAGGCGCAGGGTTGCCTTCGGGCACTGCGCTCCGTCGCTCTTGTAAACGGTGAAGTACTCCGAGGTCAGGACCTTTTCGGCTATCGCCAATGGAGCGACCATGGCGACTGAGCAGACTGCAAATACCAGAAACCCGCATGCCCGCGAGAAGACTCCAGGCCGCAGAAATTTTCGGGACTCCGAATGGGCATGAACGCGATGCGAACCGTAAGCCTGCAACCGGATAGCGCGGAAAAGCCTTGAAAATTTCCATATGAAGGAAGATTCAGACATCATGCATCACCTTGACTTCGAGTTCGAAGGGCTATCAGGCAGCTGAAGTATCTGCAAGCGCCCAGCCTTCCGCAGTCCGACAAGCGGTCACCTGGTCGGTGCGCTCCTCGCCATTCTCTAGAATGACCATTTGCTCCACGGTGCGGCATTCCTGCTCGACCGGTGCTTCAACCACTTCGGCATTCGCGCTGCTACCATCACTGGATGTCTGCGTGGAAGCCACCTGCTCGGAAGAAGCGACCTGCAGGAAATCGGCGTGAACGAAACCATCCCCTACGCCATTCTCCCCGGTAAAGTACCAGGGCTCTCCACGGACCTTTCCGATCACGTGGGAGGCATCACCCTCGTTCAACGACCCCAGAATTTCGTAGTTCGTACCCGGGCCACCCCGGATTCGCACATGGGTGGTCGCCACGTGCTCTTCCCCCACAAGCTTCAGCGGTGGAACCTGATCGACGCGGTCCTTGCGAACCGGCACCTCGGCACTCCCCTCCTTTCGGGATTCCCCGACAACACGGGAAGAACCGGCATTGCCCGATCCATCGTTGGACCAGTTCGAGTCCTCGCCAGTCCGAACCGTCCGTCGCGTGGAGTCCGCCATCATCTCCTCGTCCCGCTCGTTCAGATAATTGGCAATCCGGTTGCCGATGAGAGCCCCGGCAGCGCCACCAGCAATCGTCACTAGCCGGCTATCTCCCACCCGATCGCCCACCACGGCCCCCACCACACCACCGAGAACGGTACCGAACGTGGTCCGCTCACCATCGGTCAATGTGGCACAACCCACGATCATTGTGATTCCGGCAGCCGCAAGAACCCTGAAGTACCCCCTGCGGACCCTGCCCCTTGAAGCTGACTGCTCGACCATCGTATGACTCCGTCTCCGATCAGTGGCCCACCTGCGAAGATTCCAGGCTTCGCGGTGGCACCACCCAACCCATCTCTCACCGGCATTAAAGCTGCACTTGCAGCCGGCCGGCTCCCCTCAACCATCCTGCGGCGACTGAAACCCGCTCAGACACCGTCAATTCCAACTACAGGAAACCACAAACGACCGTTAGACGGTCTCAAGAAAA
>SLIZ01000120.1 GCA_007135395.1 Wenzhouxiangellaceae bacterium
TTCCCAACCGTCGTGGAATTCGAGAGGATGAAGTTGCCCGACGTTGAGGACTGAGGCCGGGCTCGGGTCAGCCCGTATTTCCCGTGCCGGGTTCTCCGGCAACTGCAAAAACCCGCTGGTGGCCATCGTCGATCATTTTTACCGGGCAGTTGTACAGGCGGGTGAGGTTTTCCGCGGTCAGGTGGGAGTCGGTGGTGCCGGCCTCCCAGTGGCCGTTGCCGAACAGCAGCAGGACGTGGGTGCAGTAGCAGGTGGCCAGGTTGACCTCGTGCAGGGCCATCATGGCCCCGCGACCGGGTGAGCGGGCTCGCTGGCCGATGCGATTGAGCATGGCCACCTGGTTGGCCGGGTCCAGGTGATTGGTGGGTTCGTCGAGCAGCATCAGGGCCGGATCCTGGACCAGTAATGTGGCCAGGGCCAGTCTTCGGGTTTCGCCTCCGGAAAGCTCCATGCAGGAGCGGTCGGCCAGGTGGTCCAGTTCCAGTTCATCCAGTACTTGTCGGGCCAGTTCCCGGTCGCTGCGTCGTTCCCGCTGCCAGGCGGATATATGCGGGTGACGCCCGGCCAGGGCGGTCTCCAGGCAGGTTGCATCGAAAGCGTAGTTGGTGTGCTGGAGCAGCATGCCCAGGCGGCGGGCGATGGCCCGCCTGGGAAGGCTGGCGATGGGCTGGCCATCGAGCAGGATCTCGCCCCGGTCGGCCTCCCGGATTCCCGCCAGGGTCAGAAGCAGGGTGGTCTTGCCCGACCCGTTGGGACCCAGCAGCCCCCAGATCTCCCGCTCGCCAACGGTCAGATCAAGCCCCCGGACGATTTCCACTTCGCCGATGCTTGCATCCAGATTCCGGGTTTCGATCAATGGGCTCATGGGCCTACCGGATCCGGATTGCGCGGTTTAGCAGGAACAGAAACAGCGGTACACCGATCAGCGCAGTGAGCACGCCGACAGGAAGATGGCGGGGTGCCAGCAGGGTTCGGGCTGCGGTGTCGGCAACGACCAGGAAAATCCCGCCGAAAAGCGCGGCTGCAGGCAACAGGCGCCGGTGGTCGGCGCCGACGATCATGCGCATCAGGTGGGGGATGATCAGGCCCACAAAGCCGATGCTGCCGGCTATGGAAACCGCCAGGGCGGTGAGCAGGGAGGCAATTACGTAGATTTCCCAGAATACCCGCTGGCTGGATTCTCCCAGCAGCCGGGCCTGGGTCTCCCCGCCGGTCAGGATGTTCAGGCTGCGTGCACGAAACCACAGGAAACCCACGACGGCGGCAAGGGGCAGCAGCCACCATCCGCTCAGCCGCACATAGCTCAAGTCTCCCATCAGCCAGTACAGCATCGAGCGCAGGCTTGCATCCGGTCCGGTGGCCAGGATCAGGGAGATCAAGGCACCCCAGCCGGCGGCCACTACCACGCCGGTCAGCAGGATGCGAGTCGACGACCAGGCTCCCTTGCCCCGGGCCAGGACGAATACCAGCAGGGTACTGCCCAGCGCTCCGGCAAATGCCAGTACGGGGACGGGCAGGATGGTCAGCCCCATACTCATTCCGAGAAGCGCCATGCACGCCGCCCCGCCGGAAATGCCCAGGACGTACGGGTCGGCCAGGGGGTTGCGCAGGAGTACCTGCATCAGGCAGCCGGCCAGGGCCAGCAGGGCTCCCACGGCAAAGGCGCCGATGGCCCGGGGCATGCGCAACTCCCAGATGATCCGGTGGACCGGGTTTTCCGGGTTGATCAAACCGTCCCACAACCCGTCCACGCCGGTTCCGAGGCTGCCGGCTTTTATGGCCAGCAGAAAGCTTGCCGGGACAAGCGCAGCGAGCAGGATGAAGACAAGGGTCGGGGAAACTCTGGGCACTGGGCGAGGTAGCACTGGGCAAAAGGGTTGCTTCAGGACCGGGCAGGCCGGGGACGCCAAACCCTATCACAGCCGGCCATCGGCGGCCAGATTCTTCGCGGCGGTCCGGCACGTGATCCTGCCGGGGTGGAAAGCACGCCTGTGACCATTTGGCTGTCGCGGGTTGGCGGGGTTTTCGTTAGTCAGGGCACAAGCTTGAAATCCTGTAAACCTTTGAAGAGGGAGAGTTCCTATGAATCTTGCAGTAAAAATGGCCTTTGCCGCAGTTCTGGCCGGCCTTGCCCCGTTCGCCGGGGCCACCGTGGTAACCATCAATTCCGATGGAGACGACGGGCTGGCCACTGCGGGAAGCACCACCTGTGACACGGGCAATACCGTCAGTGTGCCCGGAGCCGGTACGGTGCCCGAGTGTACCTTGAGGGCAGCCGTCGAGGTCTTGTGGAATGTGCCCGGTGAGGGAACAATCGAGTACGCCAGTGCGCTGGAGTGCAGTGATCTCAACGTTATTCAGCTCGAATCCGGCGAGTCCCTGCCTGCATTTCGCGATCGGGTCACGATCATCGCCGAGACCCATCCCTGCTACAACGATGGCAGCGAGGATCACTTCCCCCTGGTTTTCATGCCCGCATCGGCAGGTTCAACGGACTTCGGTCTTCAGGTTGAAGGGGATGACAGTGTGATCGACAGCATGGCCTTTTCCGGCTTTGATGTGGCCGGAATCCGGGTCAACGGGGCTTCGGGGGCACAGCTCAGGAATATCGAATCCAGCTTCAACGCCGTCTACGGGGTGATAATCGAGGATGTATCCGGTGCGGTGCTGGAAGACAGTACGATTGAAAGCCAGATTCCGGACAACGCAAACAATGTGGGCTTGTTCGACAGCAACAACGTGGTGATACGAAACAACCTGATTCGAAATGCCGGCCAGCACGGCATCTTCATTGGCCCGGGAAGTCACTCCAATACCATTGGTTCGGTAGTGGGAACAGCACCGAATCAGTTCTGTGCCGGAAACGAAATCCGGGACAACGGTGATACTGGAATCATCACCGGATCTTCCGGCGGAAACAACACGATCCAGTGCAATGCAATCACCGACAACGATACCGATGGGATCCGGCTGGCCTCGGAAGGCAATCTGATCGGATCCGGTCAGGATATCGGCTCCCCGGATCTGATCCTTCGCGGCAACCAGGTCCAGGGCAATGGATGGGTGGGAATCCGGATCGATGAGGGATCGGAAGACAACACCATCGCCCGGAATTTGATCGGTGGAAGCGAGGGGGATCCGGACGATGGCAA